>JAGFCB010000319.1 GCA_022394775.1 Candidatus Poribacteria bacterium | reverse complement strand
ACTGCGGTTTTCGCTGAGCGTCCACCGTCTGACTGTCGCTCCACTTTAGGCAGCCAAGCCTGCCCGTTTGATATTGATCGCAGCGTTGACGTCTCGGTCGTGGTCGGAACCACAGTCAGGACACGTCCACTGTCTATCTGAAAGAGAAAGCGTTTCGTTATGAAAACCACAATCACTACACGGTTTCGTCGTTGCCGTCCATTGAGAGATTTTGACGAAGGTTTTACCGTGTTTGGCACACTTCTGTTCGAGTATCTGTAGAAACTGGTAAAAGGCGTGGTCAGAAACTTTACGTCCCCAGAGGCGTTTCATGCCGTCAAGGTTCAGCGTCTCAAAACAGAGGGTATCAAAATCTGTGCAAAGGTCGGTCGCAAGTTTCCAGTGCCAATCTTTTCGTTGGCGGGCAACTTTTCTGTGGTGTCTTGCCAAAGCACGACACGCACGATACCAATTATTAGAACCTTTGACCTTACGACTCAACGCTTTACTGAGGGACTGCAACGTTTTCAGGGAGTGTTTGAAAAACTGCGGTGATTCTATCTTTTCACCTTCATCGCTCGTGAGGAATGTTTTGTTTCCGTAATCAAAGCCTGCGCTCTTACCCGTCTTGGCTTTCGGATCCGAATCGTCAACATTCTCACACGAAAAGCATATCCAATAGTCGCCGCATTTATCGCGTTTGAGGGTAATCGTCTTGAGGATACCTGTGATTTCACGGTGTTTGTGGAAAGAAAACCACGTGTCTATGCAATTGATTTTGATACGATTGCCTTCAAGTTCGTATCCAGCTTGTGTGAACGTCATAGAATTATATTTCTGACGCGGTTTAATCTTCGGTCTACCCACTTTACGCGTTGTTATACCTGCTTTTCGATCTTCTATGTTTTGGAAAAAAGCGTCTTGAGATTTGCCATAACGCAGCACTACGTCTTGCACAACTTGACTCGGTAGTTCCTGCCAGTGCGGTTTCGTCCGCTTTTTGAGTTTCGCAACATGTGCTTTTATTCTATACGCAGATAGGTTCTTACCAAACATGCGGTAATATCTACGTCCCAAAAGCATAATATGCACGTGGATACCCCACATATCGTCAAGCATGTTGCCGAGTTTGAGGGGGTTCGATTGGTTTTGGAGTTTGTGTTTGTACGCTTTTCTCATGGGCTTTCACAGTATCACACCTTTTACCCCTTCATAGTGGGTCGGCAGACACGCAACCCAGCGGTTGCGCTATGAAT
>JAGFCB010000221.1 GCA_022394775.1 Candidatus Poribacteria bacterium | reverse complement strand
TAGGTCTATGAAAGAACGCCAATCGTCTTTATCTAAACCCGATTTGAAGTCAGATAAGGCAGCGTTATAGGCAAAACGCGCATATCCGCATTGTTGTGAAAACCAAGCCTTTTGTGATTTACTCGGACGTAAAGCAATCTTATGGGATCGTAATGCCATTTTATGATACCAGCTACCAGTCCTTAACCCCTAATGAGTGGGTAGGCAGACACGTAACCTTGCGATTACGCTCATTATGTCTGCCAACTGGTAACAATAATTATACCACAAAAACACCGCTTTCGTCAAATGTTTTTTCCTTGTCTAAGCACGAATCAACGGGGTTGGACCCAAAACTAAAGCATTGGGATTGTTAAGTAATTCCCTTCATTTTGAATTCGCCGCATTTGTGAATTTCTGACGCTCCTCGGCAAATTTACGCGTTAAAAGGAAAGCATCATTCCCACATGCAATGAGTTGAACACCTAAGTTCAACCACTGCTCACCGCTCTCAAAATCATTGACATAGCACCCCAAAGGGATATTGTGCCTCTGGGTATGTCTAACGATTTTTTTTATTGCTTCTAAAAGTTGAGGATGATCAAACTGACCAGAGATACCCATTGACGTAGATAGATCGTATGGACCAATGAACACAACATCTAACTCACCAGTGCCGAGGATATCATCAAGGTTTTCGACAGCCTTGACGGTCTCAATTTGCCCGATAGTAAGGATTTCCTCATTTGCGTTGCGCACATATTCCGTGGTATCAAGTTTTGTGAAATCTCCGTAATCGGTGTGTCCAATTCCAAATGCGACACCGCGGTCCCCTTCTGGTGCGTATTTTGTCCAGTTTTTAATTTTTTCAATATCTTCGTGAGATTCGACCCGTGGGATCATAACGCCAGTCGCACCCGCATCGAGCACCCGAGAAACAAAATGGCGTTCAAGTGCTGGCACACGGACAATACACGGGAGATTGGAGCCGCGCGCATTCCGAACTAACCGTCCAATGGTCTCTATAGAAAAGGAGCTATGTTCCAAGTCTGCGATAATGAAGTCTGCTCCAGCACTCGCGAGGAGTGTGGCAATCGCGGATCCACCGAATTCAAGTACAAAAGTCCCGATAAGTGTCTCCCCACGCTTTAAAGATGTCTTCACCTAATATAGCCCTCTAATCTGCAACCGGGATTTCTGATATTAATTTTTGTGCTTCACTCACCATCTTCGTCGGTTTAGACATTTTTTCACCGATTGCCAAGATTAACATGTAAAAGTCGTAAGCAGTTTGCAACTCGTTATTGAGGTGTGCACTTTCAGCGGCGTTGAAATAGCAGACAGTTGCCATCCGGTGACATTCTTCGACGAGTGAAGCTATATCTACATAGCCATGGTTGTAAGCGGCAAGGATATAGGATTTTCCTGCATTTTCCCATGAACGCTGAAGTTCAAATTGGCGTGCAAGGCGCGTATAGTAGACAGCACCCTTTTTGGCGTTCTTTTTCGCGAGGCGATGCTTTTCTGCAACTGTGTACGCGAACCGCGCGCGCGTGTAACAGTTGGCAGTGAGTTCCAAATTGTCATCCTTAACAAAATAGCCAGCCTGTTTCTGGTAGAACTTACCTAATTTTATGTAGAGTGCAAGCCACTGCTGGGTACGCCCTTGTTGCTCATAAATCTGAATTTGTTGGAAAATGCGAAGTGCTTCGACTTCGTGTGGATATTGGATATCGCTGTGAACCTGATCAAGCAGGAATTCCGGGGAAGCTTCCTCGATGACGCGTCGATAACTGCTGGACACTTTAATCCGAGGCTGTATTGGCACTATATCCGTAGATTCTTCAGGAACAGATTTTTGATGATCAAGCCAGGTGCGAAGATCCGTACTGTCATCATCAGGCAATTTCTGAATAAGCGCGACAACTTCTTCCACAGTTGGATTCGCCGAAAGTGACACATTCGTGGTGCTCAATTTATGAAAAAGGCTATCAACAGCCTTCGTTAAGCCATGATCATTGATACAAAGACGGCTTGCCTTGTGGAGTTCAGCAAGTACCTTCGAATAATCCCGGTCCTCCGCGTAGCGCGCAGCGAGCGTATAATGCCTTTCGATTTGCGTTAACTGTTTTTCGCGTTTGCCACTTTCCTCTTTCTGGCGGCGCTGAAAAAAGAGGTTTTGATTCATCCGTTCTGCATCCGCAAGCGGCAGGCGAAATATTTTTCGGTAGCGTTCAAGCGCCTCAGCCAATTTCGGGTTGCTGGAATTGACACTTGCGTCAATAAGTTCAGAGACCTGTTTGACATACTCGTCTTGGCGGATACGATCTAACTCCTCGTACATCTCACCAGCACTTTGATGACGCTTCGTGAGTTGGCGATGGAGTGCCTTCTGGACAAAGTTGCGGAGGACTTCTGGACATCTGTCTATCTCTTCTATCTCTCCTGCAGCTTTCTTTTTGTCTATCTCCTTATTTTCGCCCGAAAATGGGAACCGTCCGGTTACGGACTGATACAAAATGAGAGCGGTAGAGTAAAGGTCAGCACGATAATCATAAGATCCATAGTATTGTTCAGGTGCCATATAGCGTCGCGTACCTGCCATAGTTTCAGCGAATTCAGTCGTCTCACCAAAGATACGGGCAATACTAAAGTCAGCAACCTTCGCCTCTTTTTCTGTCGTAAGCAAGATATTTTGTGGTTTGATGTCTCGGTGCATGATCTTGTGATCATGTGCCTCCTTTAAGCCTCGACAGATATCTAAACCGATATTGAGCGTATCTATTAGCCCAAGTGCCCCCTCCTGCATAAGTTCATGAAGGCTTTTCCCTTCGACATACTCCATGACTATCCACGCGACGTAATCATCCTCGCCGGGTTCGACCGTAAGAATAGAGACTATGTTTGGATGTCCCCAAATTTTTGACATCGCTTGAAATTCTGTTAGCAAGAACTTCATTCTGCTCG
Source organism: Candidatus Poribacteria bacterium (assembly GCA_022394775.1). Taxonomy (GTDB): domain Bacteria; phylum Poribacteria; class WGA-4E; order WGA-4E; family WGA-3G; genus WGA-3G. Next base: position 9,780 of record JAGFCB010000221.1, on the reverse strand, counting down.
CAGGATAGGCGGTCTTCGCTAAAGCTTTAATGGCAACGATTCGGTTCGTCATCTCTTCGCGGGCGCGAAAAACCGAGGAGAATCCTCCTGAGTTCAGAAATTCAAGCAATCTATATTTACCTAAGATTAATTGATCAATTTGCATAGCGGCATCTTACAAGCGAATAGTCTACAATTCTTGGTAACAAGATTAACAAAACTGGCACAAATTGTCAACACAAAAACGCATTTTCAGCGGGTTTAAGCCGAATTCACACCTGAACGGGCGCGTTGTACCTCCTCAACAAGCTTCTCAGCTCTTTCAGTGAGAAGTGCGAATTCACCCGCTTCAATCAACTGATTATTAACGAGCGCACTGCCGACCCCCAAAGAAGTCGCACCGGCAGCAATAAAGTCAGCAGCGTTTTCAGCATTGATACCACCCGTCGGAACAAGCGGGATGTGCGGTAGCGGTGCTTTCACATCTTTTATATACGCAGCACCAACACCGCTTGATGGAAACACCTTTACATAATCTGCCCCCATTTCCCAAGCTGCCAAGATCTCTGTTGGCGTAAAGGCACCCGGGATAACAACCTTGCCGTAGCGGTTACAGATTTCAATCACATCTGGTTTTGTAACCGGGCTAACGATGAACTCCGCGCCTGCCAACATTACAGCACGGGCTGTTTCTGCATCCAGCACCGATCCGGCACCCACAAGCACCGCATCGCCATATACCGATGAAACATCACTAATTACCTGTAACGCGTTCGGCGTTGTCATTGTGACTTCAATCACATTAACGCCGCCAGTATGAATCGCTTCTGCCGCTTTAATCAATTCATTTGCGCTGTTCGCGCGAATGATAGCGACAATACCACACGCTTCAATTCGCTGCATCTGTTCTAACTTTGTCATGAACATCCTCAAATAACTACTATTAAAGCCTTTACTTAGGCAATTGCGGCTAAAGGCACTCGGTTTTCAGAGAGTACCTGAAAAAAGGATCGTATTTTTCTTGCGCTTTTTCTGTAAATATGTTATAATTATAATCTAAGGAATAAGGCGAACGGGTTATAAACTATCGCTAATATAGCAATTTCGGTTCACAAACGAGCCCAAAAATTGCTTGAAAAAAAGAATGGATGTTGTTCCACTACTCCCCCATCTGCCCTATCTGATTGGCTTGACAGGTTTACTTGTCCTTTCTGGCTTTTTCTCCGGCTCCGAGACAGCTTTATGCGCATTGACTCAAGTCCAAATTGAGCGGATTCGTCTTGAAAAAGGCAGCACCTCTGCAATTGTCAATTTTGTTGACAACCCCCGTAGATTGTTTATCACCGTCCTGTTTGGTAATAACCTTGTCAACGTCGCGTTCGCAATCCTCATGCTCTCGTTTATCGGAAACGCACTTCCGTACTCCGAATCCATCCGTTTCGTCATTGCCTTAGCACTCAATGTATCCCTCATGCTCATTTTCGGGGAGATGACACCAAAGACCTTTGCTATTAAGCACGCGGAATCCTTTGCGAAAATAACGGCACCGCTCCTCTGGGGATTTTCAGTGATTATCACCCCACTACGCGCATTGCTACGCCGAATCATTGATTTACTCGTTCCAATATTTGGCGGACACCTACCCCCCGAAGAACACCTCACTGCGACAGATTTTCAAGAAATCCTCAATACCTACCACGAGGAAGCACTTCCACCCGATGAGCGGGAAATTGTGAGCAATATCCTTCAATTGCAGGACATTGATGCCAAAGAAATTATGGTGCCGCGTACCGAAGTCATTGCAGTCCCAACCTCAAACACTATCCAAGAAACATTAAAGGAAGCAAAAGAATACGGATTTTCACGTATCCCCGTCTACCAAGATCAAATTGACAATATCTGTGGTATTTTCTATGTCAAAGACTTCGCGCTATGGCGACATGCCGCAGTCAATTCACTTACGATTGATGCCTTTCTCGAAAAACGGGACCAGATTTCTGAAGTTTCCTCCACTGCTCCCCTTATTCGTGAACCTATCTTCGTCCTTGAGACCCGTAAAATCGGGATGTTATTACTACAACTCACACACGAAAAAACCAAAACGGCAATTCTTCAAGACGAGTATGGCGGTGTTTCAGGAATCGTCACCACCGAAGACATCATTGAACAGGTCGTCGGCGATATCGTCGATGAACATGACAGAAATGATGCGCCACCCGATTTCGTCAAACACTCTGAAGACCCCTTGTTACTTGAAGCCTCCGGGCGTATGAGTATCCGAGAACTGAACCAACAATTTGAACTAAAACTCAATGAAGACGACGCCGACACTATTGGCGGTTATGCCCTTGGGCTCTTCGGACGAATCCCCTCTGTCAGTGAATCGTATATCGACGAGAACGGTATCGAATTTGAAATTCTCGCTACAGAAGGGAACGTTATCACAAACTTGTTTATTAAAGTGCCGATTGCCGACGAAACTGAAACAGAAATACAACAATAACCGATATCGGATACATAATAATTGAAAATTTTTTTATTCTCTCTCTTCTTAATTGGTGCCAGTAGTACAGGGCAGATTATCATACTCAGTTCATTCGTAGTAGCGGTACTCGTCTGCCTTGTGCTATCAGCCTTCTACTCCGGTTCGGAAACGGCTCTTGTATCCGTGAATAAAATTCGAATCAACCAACTTGTTGAATCCAAAGATGCCAAAGCGGAAATTGTCCACCGTTTGGTTGAATCTCCAGATAGAATGCTCGCCCTTACGTTAGTTGGGACAAATTTGGCAAATATCTTAATCGCACAATTTGGAGACCAGTTGACAGGGCGAGTCTTTCCCAACGTAGAAAATTTACAAGAACCGATCGCTATCCTTTGGGTAACTACGCTGCTCCTCATCTTCGGTGAGATTTTGCCAAAAACTATCTTCCGCGTCAAGGCAGATAGTCTCGCTTTGCGCTATGCCTATCCCTTACGGTTCTCTGAATTAGTATTAGCCCCGCTAATTTACCTTGTACAAACCTTGACAAAATTCATTATTCGGCTTGTAGACAGAGGTAAAAGTACCCCCAGCCCCGATGCCCAACGTGAAGAGCTAAGACTCCTCGCAACGATGGGAGAACGTTCCGGAAACTTATACACCGACCAACGCCGGATGATTCATAGCCTACTCAATCTACAAAATCGGACGGTCGCACAAGTTATGGTTCCGCTTGTTGATATTATTGCGATAGAAAAAAACACAAAATGCGAAGACTTTTTGCAAATCGCCGCTGAATCCGGTTTTTCAAGAATCCCAGTCTACGAAGAAAAGATCTATAACATCGTTGGCATCGTCAATCTATTGGATGTTATTTATGATGACGTTGAATCAGAAACCGATCTGAATTCTCACGAAAGATCGGAAACCCTGCCCGAAACAGTCGAACCGTTTATCCGAACGGTGTTGCACGTACCCGAATCGAAAAATATTAACGCCCTTCTCAAAGAGATCCAACATACCCGACACACAATGGTATTTGCTGTCGATGAATATGGCGGCACTGTCGGACTCGTTACTATCGAAGATCTGGTTGAAGAAATTGTTGGTGAATTCGCCGACGAACGTGATGGTCCCGACCTTGCCCGCCTCATCGCGCCACATATCCTTGAATGCGACGCGAGAACCGAAGTCGATCTGCTTGAAGAATACTATGGACTCCCAATTCCCGAAGGCGACTATGAGACGGTTGCCGGTTATATCCTTGATCGGACAGGAACGATTCCAGAAACTGGCACTGAACTGAGTTTAGGCGATGCCATCATCACAGTCACTGACGCTGATGCACGCGCCATCCGTAAAGTTCGCATCCGGCGAAGACTTGGACGTTTCAGGTCCTAACCACACTTGCAGATATAACGATCTAATTTCCTCACAACGCCAGCAGTCTTACAGAATCCCAAGCGGGGGCATTACGACAATCTCTTCTGTCACCATACCGGACGGCTGCCCGCAGACGGAAACAATCGTATCCGCCACATGTTCAGGCTTAAGCATCTGTTCAAAATCTGGGTGTTCTGGAACGCCATCCCAAAACGGCGTATGCACTGAACCCGGTAGTACCGCGGTAACTCGGATATTCTGCTGACGTACCTCGCTCGCTAAAACTTTTGTGAGTGCTAACGCACCGGCTTTCGCTGCACAATAAGCAGCTGAGGCTTCAAACGCAACTTTTGCAGCGATCGAAAGGACATTAATAATTTGTCCACTGCCCTGTGCTAACATAGGTGGCAGTGCGTACTTCGCGCAGAGATAAATCGCCTTTAAATTGGAATTAAGTACCATATCCCAATCGTCGGGTTCAAAATCGGAAACCGGTCCGAAATAGCCAACACCTGCATTGTTGACGAGGATATCCACACGTTGGTAAACATCAAGCGTCCGTTCAATAAGTCGCTGCACGGCATCCACGTCAGTAACATCCGTCGGAATAGCCAATGCTTCAGCACCGCTTTCCTGAAGGTCCGCTGCGACCTGTTCAAGTGTCTCGCGTGTTCGAGCAGCGAGCACCACCTTTCCACCGGCTGCCGCGAAAGCGGATGCGGTCGCTTTACCGATCCCTTTTGACGCTCCGGTAATCACAGCAACCTTTCCATCAAGATTCTCCCTTTCTACGGCATTCGGAGAATTGGAAGTAACCATACGCACCTCTACATTTCCACTATACACCTGAATCTGTCTGCAATGACAAAAAAGTTAGGACTCGCGCACATCCGCTCCGTTTGCTGGGCGCGGTTGAAAACTTCACCGTTTACCAAAGCACCAATAGGAGATTCGGATGCGCAAGTCCTAAGAAGATGTATTACGATATCTGAACGCACCTCAAAAACTCTGCCCGTGTTGAACTATCCTCACGGAACGCCCCACGCATGACATTCGTTGCCATTTTCGGTGCCTGTTTCTCTACGCCGCGTGCCATCATACACAGGTGTTGTCCCTCCATGACTACCGCAACGCCTCTCGGATCAAGCGCAGCTTCAAGTGCCTCAGCGATCTCACGTGTGAGCCGTTCCTGAACTTGTAGCCGCCGAGCAAACATATCTACAATACGCGGTATTTTACTTAAACCTATAATTCGGTTTCGAGGGAGATACCCAACGTGACATTTACCCCAAAAAGGAAGAATATGATGCTCACAAAGGCTGTAAAATTCAATATCCTTTACAATCACCATTTCATCGAAATCTTCGTCAAAAATGGCTCCATTCAAGATTTCATCAACGTTTTGATGATAGCCACTCGTCAAAAATTTCATCGCTTTAGCGGCACGGAGCGGCGTTTTCACCAAGCCTTGGCGATTCGGATCTTCGCCTAAATTCTCAAGAATTTTCGTGAAGAGACTCTCTAATTCCGGGTTCGGAGGTTCCTGTTTAATCTCCATTATGGTAAAGTGTGCCTCCATTACTTGATTTTTGATCGCCCTTACAGGAAAAGAAATTACTCGCCATAGTAATCGAAATGATTTTTCGGCGTTTCTCTCAAGCGAAGGCGATGTAAAACCACTGGGCGCAAATTCGGCGCCAGCACGTTCCAAAGTACTTTGACGAAATTTTCCGAAGTCGGATTAAGCACCTCAAACTCCGGCGCATCAATATTCAGATGCTTGTAATCGAAGCGGGCATAAACCTGCTTTTGAACGACTTCGTTGAGAAAATCCAAACTTGCAACCAACCCGGTCCTCTCATCTACATCACCTTTCACAGTAACTTCAAGGACATAGTTATGGCCATGCCCCGCCGGATTGTTGCACTTTCCGAAAATTTCTCGGTTCTCTTCGTCACTGAGCGCGTGGCTGTGCAAGCGGTGCGCTGCGCTAAACTCGTACACCTTGGTAAGGTAAACCATCGCTCCTTCTCCATAATAGTCGGCGAAATTCGATGGGCTTTCGTAGAGCCGTACCCTGTGCAACATTTCATCTGATAGAGAAGACCCAAGTCGTTGCCAAATCTCTATAGTCATGTTCTCACACGTCGGTTGCAGATGCGGGTTTTTGGCGAAGACGGGATGCTGACGGTTCAAATGCTTATGATCATAATTGGCAAGTACCTCGGTCTTCAGTAAGGCATCTAACGTTACCAAATTGATGACCATGCCATCATCGGCATCTATACGCCCTTTGACCATTACCTCAAGCACATAGTTATGTCCATGGCTGTTTGGATTCGCGGCGGCACCGAACAACGCAAAATTCTCGGCATCGCTCAATTCAGGAATACGGTTGTAATGTGATGCTTCAAACGCCGTCTGCCGGGTTAAGTAATACATCGGTTTTGGTACTGCTATCTGGCATACCTGAGTATTTATAGGTTATCCCGCTGAGGTGTCACAAGCTCATCATCTACAGATTCATATTGAACTGCCATGAGCCATTCACCTGTGCCGCGTATCTGGACGTTACACTTCTTCAGCCACTCGATCAAGACGACACGGTCACGTGCCTCCCATTCGCAGACCATTCTGCCGGATAGCGTATCACACCAGATTTGGGTATTACGAACGTCGGCGTTTTCTTCTTCTCTGAATCGCTTCAGCAGCCGCGCGACATCTTGGCGGGTCATACAAGCAATAACATGGGCAGAAACGAATTTAGGCATATTTTATTACCGATCCGCCATTCCTTTAGTCGCGTGCGATAGGCGCGCCAACAAGATTGCCCCATTCCGTCCAACTGCCATCGTAGTTGCGGACTTTCTCGTAACCGAGTAGATACTTCAGCACAAACCACGTATGCGATGAACGTTCGCCAATACGGCAATAAGCGACCGTCTCTTTACTATCATCAACACCTGCACCACCGTAGATCGCTTGCAGCTCGTCGTGAGATTTAAAGGTACCATCTTCAGCAACTGCAGTCGCCCACGGGATATTCGCTGCACCCGGGATATGTCCGCCGCGTTGCGCAGTCTCGCTCATACCAGGAGGGGCAATGACTTCACCCGAAAATTCGGCGGGTGAACGGACATCAACGAGGTTAACAACGCCTTGTTCGAGTGTGCCGCGAACGGTATCCGCTGTGGCGCGAACGTTGTCATCAGGAAATTTCGCCTGATACCCAGTGCTCGGATAACTCGGCACGTTCGGTACAAGATCTCTACCTTCATCAATCCATTTTTGCCGTCCGCCGTTCATCACCTTCAACAGGCTTTCATCGTGACCGTAGTAACGGAATTGCCACAAGGCGTACGTCGCGAACCAGTTATTATTATCACCGTAGAAGATAACAGTCGTATCATTGGCGATACCGCTGTCGTTGCAGAGTGCCTCAAATTGATCTCTTGTGAGAATATCACGCCGAATTTGATCGCACAATTGTGTCTGCCAATTCAGTCCAACCGCGCCAGCGATATGCCCTTCAGCATAAGCCTCTGTATCAACATCAACCTCAAGGAGCCGGACACCGGCATCACCACCGTGTGCGGCTACCCATTCTGTACTTACCAAAACATCAGGATTAGCGTAATCAGCCATTTCTGTTTTATGCTCCCTTTTTCTTCTTCAGTTCTTGTTCAGGCTTGCTACGTTATCAAATTTGCAAGCTGCCTCTTAGCGAAAAATAAAATAGTACTTTCTTATATTATACATCTCTAAAGGTAATTTGTCAAATGGAGATGCGGTTTTACTACTACCTTGCGTGTTTTGGCACAATTTGTCAAATTTTTTCTGATACGGTGTGCCTCACGAAAACCAGGATTCGCAGAAATCAGACAGTTAATAAAACGGATCCAGCTGCCAGCAAAACGGCATCGACACTCTCAAATCAAAAGTGAATATGGACATTAAAAGCAAATAGGTGCGGTTTTCAACCGCACCTATCTTGTTTGAGCAAGGCAAGGTTAGAAGCCTTGCCACTCGAAGACTTATCGGATTCGCGTGAGTCCTAACATAACAGCACTACAACTGATCTGCAGCAGCAGGTGCCCTTTGTGGGACACTGTCTGTCTCGCCATCCGCAAGTGCCGATTCAGGGATATAGTTGCTGTAATCCGAGATATTCCCGTGTGTCACCGCATAGACAACAATATTGACAAGTTGGCGTGCAGCAGCAGGTGCGAATTCATCTAAAATCTTGTTCCGGTCTTGATAGTGACCGAAGAACGGTTTCTGTACTGCGCCGTCCATCACGTGTATCATTGCTTCCGTATCCACGAGAACAGCAAGTCGGTCGTCAATGAAAACACCCCTCAACTGACCGTAGGGACCGTGATGGAGAATGGTGTTCCCCATTTTCCGAACGGGAAACCGGAGCGGTCCGTTCAACTCATAGAAACTATTGTAGATCTCATGGTCACGCGGGATCATCGTAAGTTGATATTCAGGGAGAACTTGACGCAGGACGCGAAGCGCGGGTTGCAGCGCCTTTTCTGTGTTTCCGTGCGTCGGCATATAGATAAACCCGCCGCGGTTTATGACATATTCGCGAATCCGTTGCACTTCGCGATCGGTATAGCCTAAAGAAGGACGGCTCCCTTTCGTTTCCCAGATAGCCTTACCATTCAACAATCCGTTTTGAAGTTTTCCTGAGGAACTGGAAATCGGTTCCATAAAGATAATCGGTGATTCAAAAAACGCCGCGTCCGTAATTTGGACTGCGTCTACCATTTGGGTTTGGATGCTTGTTTCTGCATTCAGCGACTTGACTAAATAGGGCAGACCTGCCCCGAATCGGAGGTGTCCGATGCCGCTGCCTCAGAAATCGAGGTTCGGATGTAACGGGTCATCCAGACGGACGAGATTGAGTCTCCCAAGGATCTCTTTACCGCGTCCCTGAATAATAGCACCTGGCGTCCCCTTCGGAAGCTGCGGCACCCCGTTACCCAGAACCATGTTCTCTGTTACATCTGACAAGGAGGCATTGATATTCGCAACGCCTGCCCCTTCAACAAGCGAGTCTAACCCAGCATGATTTTGCCCTCGCCCTTGCGCGACACCTGCCCCAGAACCGAACGCACCGCGTCCAGTGCCAGCACCTACGTTATCGCCAATACCTGTACCGACACCACCCCTTGTCACGCCGCCGCTACGCAATCCTGCCGTAGGTAGCGCATCCGATGTCGTGGGCAGCACTGCTGCAGTTGACAACGCTTCTGTGGTGTGTTCAAGCACAGAAGTACTATTTGAAATGTTAACTTGTTGTGTTCTCAGTGCAGCTGGTGAACCTGCTGTCAGTGGTGCAGTAGGTGCTGCAGTCGTAGACGCTTGCGGCTGTCTTGTAAGCGTCGTGCGACGGGGTGTCACCTCAGTTTGCTGCACGACTTTCAAATCAGGAGCTGGGGTCGCTACAACGACCGGTTTAGCAATAGGATCCCTTTGTTCGGCTTGCGGTGGTGAAACAATGAAAAAACTCACATCAATGGCATCTTGTATTTTCTGCTGATTCAATGAGATAGCGAAATACCCTACAACGACTGCAAGGCAAAAGTGTAAGGCAAATGAAACTATCCATGCGAGATGTGTACGGCGCGATTTCATAATACGCTCCTCCTATATAGTTAAATATTCGCGCTTTAACGTTTGTTACATCTAATTTCTTGAGTCCAGCCCTACTGTTTTTTTAGCTCCGCCCAAGTTGTCGTTAAGCGATTCCGGGGATGCACAGCAAAACCCTCAATTTCACTCGGTAGTTTGGGGACAGCATTGGGGTCTATTGCCATGTAAACGGCATCCAAACGGGTATCGCCTTCCCTGGACCAAAATGTAACGGTATGTTTCCCCAGTTTCAGATCAAAGGTCAACGGATTCTTTTCGCGCCATTTTACTTT
>JAGFCB010000217.1 GCA_022394775.1 Candidatus Poribacteria bacterium | reverse complement strand
CACGATAACATCTTGTGGTACGCGAAGACACCGAAACACTATACTTTCAATTTCGATGAGATGGATAGGATTCCCTATATGGCACCTGATTTAGTCAGCAAGGCGAAAGCAGCGCGCGGAAAAACGCCGACCGATGTTTGGTGGCATACCATCGTCAGCACGAATGGGAGTGAGAGAACTGGCTATCCAACACAAAAGCCGCTCGGTGTTCTTAATCGTATCGTCAAGGTACATTCGTCACCAGGAGACACGCTTTTAGACTTTTTTGCTGGCAGTGGGGCATTCGGTGAATCCGCTGCACTACACGACCGTTCTTCAATCTTAGTTGACAACAATATTCCCGCAATTAAATGCATCATGGAGAGATTAGCAAATTACAGCGTTAAACTCATCAACGCCGATTACGAGGCATTAAGGGCACAAGAGATAGGATAGTGCGTTTACATAGAAAATGAAAATAGTTTTTTGCCTATCTTTTTTCGGAATAGACGTTTCTAATAGGCGTGGGGCCTACATTGTAACAATAAATAAAAAGACGCTTGGTTTTCATTAAAATAACCCAAGTTGCTACTAAGGGATTTTGAGCGTTTCAATACAGTTTTTTAGACACTTTCCCCACCCCAGAGGGGTGATATATCTATAGAAACAGTGTATTTAAGCGACCGCACCCCAGAGGGGTGCTATGTAAGTAAATAGGTGGCAACTTGCGTTAAAATACAGGTGTAGAGGCATATGGAGGTGTACACAGTGAAAAGGATTAAGGGAATCTCAGAACAGGTTCGAGAGAGTATCACCCAATTTTTAGAGGCGGTAGAGGGTCCTGAGTCTTTTCTCAATGCAGCGATTCATGATATGAAAAAGCGGCTCGCCGAGGCAAAAGAACTCGTCGCTACAGCGATCGCAGAGGAGCAGAGACTTAAACGGGCTTACCAAGAGGCTGTTGATGCCGCGAAAGTATGGGATACTAAAGCAGATACGGCTGAACAAGAAGGAAACCAGGCCCGCGTAAGTGAAGCACGGCAACGCACACAACAATATATGACTCGTGCAGACGGCTACAAACATCAAATTGATGCGCAAGCAGCAGTTGTTGCGCGCCTCAAGAGTGCGCTCCACGAATTTTATCAGCAGTTTCGAGACGCAGCGGAACAGGCTGAGGAACTGCGCCAGCGTCAGAAACAAGCGGAAACGCACACTGAACTCTATCAAGTGCTGTCTGATGAGGTAGCCAACGGTGTGTCTGAAGCCTTAGAACGGATGGAACAGAAATTAAAAACGACAGAAGCCAAAGCGAAAAATTTGGAAGGCAAAAGCCGCCAAACTATCACCAGGACGGAAATGACTGAAGATAGCCTCAACCTGGACCAAGTGCTCGCGGAACTTAAAGATGATGTCTTAGGTAGTGGTCGAAAATGATTAACCTCTTGGAGTTGACGAAGTATTTCGGCAAATTGTGCGCCGTCGATGCACTAACACTGCAGGTAGATGCCGGTGAGATATTCGGGTTTCTCGGACCCAATGGGGCAGGGAAGACGACCACAATCAATATGCTCACAGGCTTACTTCGTCCTACATCTGGCACCGCAACACTTGGTGGATATGACATTCAAAAGCAGAGTTTACAGGCGAAGGCGATTCTTGGACTAATGCCCGATACGCCGCAGCTTTATGAAGCGTTAACTGGCAGACAGTTTGTGCGTATGATTACCGATTTATATGAGGTGCCACAGCGGCAAGCCGAGCACGAAATGGAGACCCTATTTGAACAACTCGAACTCGCTGATGCCGCTGATGATCAGATTAAAGGGTATTCCTACGGCATGCAAAAGAAAACGCTGCTTGTCTCGCTTCTCGTGCATCATCCGAAGATCCTTTTCCTTGATGAACCTACCAGTGGGCTGGATCCGAGAAGTGCGCGCACTGTCAGGGAAATTTTGCGCGAGCGTTGTGAACAGGGCTGCACCGTTTTTATGACAACGCATATACTCGAAATCGCTGAACGGATCTGTGATCGCGTTGGTATTATTAGTAAAGGGCGACTTATTGCTGTCGGGACGCTCGCGGAATTACAGCAGAGAAAACGGGAACTCCATACACAACCCGTCGATGTTAACCAGCAGATAGAGACATTGGAGGATATTTTTCTTGATCTAACGGCTGATGTCTGAAGAAGGGCTATCAATCTACTTTGCAGTGGAGACTGTCGGCAACACGGACCAGAGACCCTTAAAAATCTTACATGTTCCTATTTCCGTCAGAATTAACCCAAAACCATCGTGGAACGTAGTGGAACGATGAGCATTTGGCGCTAAATAAAAAATGTTAAGAAATATCGGGATTCTATTAAAAGCGGATTGGTTGGGATGGGTGAATAACCTTAAATACAGCGGGGAGACATGGCGGAAAGGTATTTTAAAGGGCGTTGCTTATCTCGTTCTCATCGTTGCATTGTCGGTGTTAGGTAACTCCCTGTTCAGCCATTTGCGATCTGTTGAAGCCGAACCTACGCTTCTGTTAGGCGTAATTAACGGCTTCATGGCTTTTGCTATTATTATCGTTGCAAAGGAGTTGATGGAGGGTTCACTGAAGATTCTATATGAGGCACCGGACACCGCACTCTTACACGCCACACCGATGCGTTCGGTGGCGATTTTCGGATATAAGTTCGTCCACCTTACGATTACCCGTTTCCTGAGCATTCTCTGTTTTCTGGGACCGCCGTGGGTGATGTTCGGGGTAATCTTTGAACTGCCGTGGTATTTTTATTTAGGACTCTTTCCGACGTGCGTGTGTCTTCTCATAGTCATCGCGAGTTATGTTACTATCAGTATGATGTTCATTACTCGCTTCTTCTCGTCTGGTGGACTCATTGCAATCCTCAAAGTACTCGGTACGGCCGTCAGCGTGACGGTGGGTTTCCTTTTGCCGTTGGCACTGTTTACGTCATTTGATGCGATACCGGTAAAACAGTTTTTGCTGGATTGGGCAGCCTCAGAAACGACAGATGCAGCTGCTAAATGGTATCCACACGAATGGGTTGGGCAACTCCTATTGATCTGGACGGCTGAATCTACAATACAAAACCGATGGGGATGGGTACTCGGGGGTATCGGCGGAAGTGCTGGCTCTGTAGTGGTAGCAACACTCGTCGCGCAACTGATTTATCAGCGCGGTTGGGAAAATAACCGTCTGTTGAAAGTCAAGCGTAAACCTATACGGCGCAACGGCGGTTCTAAAGCGTCACCACTAAAAGGTATTGCTCTGGTGCTCGGACGCGGTCCGATAAAAGCCATGATGCTCAAAGACTTCCTAATCTTTATCAGGCATAGTGGACGGCTAATTGCGATGCTAATGCTTACGCTTTTTTTAGCAGTTCATATCGCTGTGTTGTTTATACAAGGCGGGAGTATGAATGCAACCGAGAGTCTTACTGTGCAAATTGTACTTTACAGCATTTTTATTACTTTCGGTATCAGTTGTAACGGTATTCGGGATGAAGCGAAAACGTGGTGGATGCTGAAATCTGCCCCTGTTACACCGAGATTGGTGTTTACAGGAAAGTTCCTGACGGCACTCCTCTGTGCGTTGATTTATGCTGAATTCTGGTCGTTGGTTGCCGTTTATCTACTTCCGATTCCAAGGCACAATTGGATACCGGTGCTGCTGATACCTATAATAACGCTTCCGACCGGATGCGCATTAAATACAGCGATTGGAACGCTGCCGTGGATGGCGGAATTAACACAGCAACCGAAACCGATTTTACGGGTTATAACCTTTACGGTAATACTCGTTGTTAATGTGGGGATCATCATTGTACCGGTGATAGCGTGGCATACAAAAAATTTCGTTCTTTTTACAGGGTTAATACTCGTCCTCATCGTTGTGTTGACAGTGTCCTATAGATGGGGTATAAACAACCTTCGTAAGTTGTTAGTCGCACAATGGTGAGGTCCGAGCAGTGGTAAGCAACGTCTATAAACTTGTTTGCCTCCAAAAGGAAAGAAAGAAGGAAAAATGTTAATAGAATATGAGGGCGTAATACCGGATGTACATTCCTCTGTCTTCGTTGCACCCGGGGCGATGATTATTGGCGATGTAACAATCGGTGAAGAATCGAGCATCTGGTTTAACAGCGTGCTCCGCGGAGATTTAGAGCCGATCCGAATCGGATGCCGCACCAACGTTCAGGACGGTGCGGTAATACACATGGATAAGGAGATTCCGTGCCTTATCGGTGATGATGTTACCATCGGGCACGGTGCGATTCTCCATAGCTGCACGATCGGCAACGCGGCACTAATTGGAATGGGCGCGATTCTTTTGACGGGTTCGGTAATTGGCGAACGTGCGATTGTCGCCGCAGGGACGCTTGTCCGTGAGGGACAGGAAATCCCACCGGGAGCTATCGCAATGGGGGTGCCAGCGCAAGTGCGACGTGAGGCTACCGAAGCTGAACTTGAACGCGTCCGGCGCGGTAAAGATGATTACATCTTGCGTGGCAAACTGATGCAAGAATCTACTTCATAGCGGTGTCCTCAAATACAACACAAAATTAAAAGTTAGTCAGTGCGCGTAAACCCAAGCAACGCGCCGGGCTGGTTATACGGAGCAGAACTTCCTATAAGATTAGCCTAATCGAACTGCAAGGAAACTTAAAAATATGAAACGAACATGTTTGATGATTGGTGGAAGTGGTATGGCAGGCGGCTGGATTCACAACTTCACCAGTAATTTTAGTGACCGAATTGAAATCATCGGTTTGGCGGACGTGAATACAGACGTTCTCGAATCGCAAGGCGAAGCATTAGGACTCAGTGCCTCACAACTCTTCACGGACTTTAATGATGCGTGCGCGGAGGTTAAAGCAGACTTTTGCGGCATTGCCGTCCCACCCCAATTTCACAGTCCTGCAGCGATTGCTGCCATGGAGAACGGGATGCCAGTTATCTGCGAAAAACCGATCGCGGACACCTTGGACGCAGCGAAAGCAATGGTGCAGACTGCCCAGAAAACCGGATTGCCGTGTGCTATCATCCAAAACTATCGTTATGCTGATAATAAACAGGAATTGATTCGTATTCGTGATGAAGGTCGGTTAGGGCGGCTCCAACACATTGTAGGTAGATACGCGTGCGACTATCGACGTTATCTCTCTTGGGGCAGGGCATGGCGACACGATATGGATTTCGGGCTCCTTTTTGAAGGTTCTGTTCATCATCTGGACATGCTCCGATTCCTCTCCGGCGGCGATTGTGAGACTTTGATCGGATTTGGGTGGAATCCTGAATGGTCGAGTTTCCAGCACTATTCCAGTGGTTATTATCTAATGCGTATGGATAACGGGGTTCATACCTCTTATGAAGGCAACAGTTCAGCAGCGGGTACCATTAACTGCTGGAACCATGAGCACTATCGCGTCGAATTTGAGGAGGGTGCTGTCGAAATCGCAGGCGGGAACCAGATGACGATCCACCGCGCCGGTAATGAAACGGAAGTCTATGAGGCACCAGCAATTCCTTATCACGCGCATCAGCATCTGTTTGATGAGTTCCTGAATTGGCTTGATGGTGGTGAACCTTCTGATACACGAATTGAAGACAACATCAAAAGTTTCGCACTGATTATCGCCGCAATGGAAACAACCCTTGATGGGCAACCGAAACAGATTGCTGATTACCTTAGCGACTTAGATCTCTAAGATTTACCGGTTCGCATCACAAAAGTTGCGTGTCGGATAGGGTTTAACTATGCTCGGTCCAAACAGTGAAATACCGACTGTCCTTGAGGACATTCCAGAATCAGAACAACGTGCCTTACTTGAGAAGGCAGCGACCTGGATTGCGCGGCGCGGTCTGA
>JAGFCB010000152.1 GCA_022394775.1 Candidatus Poribacteria bacterium | reverse complement strand
GAAATAACAATAAAACATCTACTCACGCATACCGCTGGACTTATCTATGAAAGCGATAGGGAAAACCATCCGATTGATCAACAATATGAAGATGCGGATCTCTACGGTGGAGATCTCACAAACATGATACGAAAGCTCGGAAGTATTCCGCTCCTTCACCATCCAGGGGACGCATGGCACTACGGTATGTCTACCGATATACTCGGTTACCTTATCCAGACCGTATCAGGTATGCCGCTTGAGACGTTTTTAAAAACTCGTATTTTTGAACCTTTGGGCATGAATGACACCGGTTTTTCGGTGAAAGTTGAAAATGCTAATCGATATTCAAAGGTATATGAATTCGGAGAAGAAGGTGAGCTTCAGGCAATTGAGACAGTACATGCTGCAACGGGGCCCTTGAGTTTTTTCCATTCTGGTGGTGGAGGGCTACTATCTACTGCCCCAGATTACCTCCGCTTCTGCCAGATGATACTCAACGAGGGCGAACTCGATGGTGTCCGGCTCCTCGGAAGGAAAACCGTTGAACTCATCACGATGGACCATATTTCTAACCAGTGGCAACCTAATCAGCGGACAGGGTCCGGCTTCGGACTTGGGTTCTCAGTTGTCACCGATGTCGCCGAGACGCATACGCTCGGTTCCGTAGGCACTTGCGGTTGGGGCGGTATGGCAAGCACAACGTTTTGGATCGATCCTGTCGAAGCGTTGATCGGCGTTTTCATGACGCAATTGGTCGGTGCTGATTCTCCATTCCACGCCCAATTCCGGGTTTTAACCTATCAGGCACTGACTGAGTAATGGTTATCGGAGTAATAGTCGTCGGTTATCAGTACGGTTTGCCTCGCAGTGAGAGTTAAAACATTGTGTCGGGGATGTTTCCTGTTACTGCCACAAGAAACCTCTTTAACTGATAACTGAGAACCGATAACTGACAACTATTTCATAGGAGATTTTGATGGAAATATATGGCGGATTACCGCGCGCTGTCCCCGAAAATGTAGGCATGTCAACTTCACGATTAGAACGCATTGCTCCAGTTATGCAGGGTTATGTTGACAACGGCAAAATCCCTTGTGCATTGACGATGATCGCGCGTCGTGGTAAACTCGTCCATTTTGAAAAATGTGGTATGCAAGATATCGCCGCTGCCAAACCAATAGAATATGACACTATTTTCCGCATCTACTCGATGACCAAGCCAATTACCAGCATCGCCGTAATGATGCTCTATGAAGAAGGACATTTTCAACTCGGCACCCCTGTCTCCAAATTTATTCCCGCCTTCAAAGATATGCAAGTCTACACGGAGAACGAGGAAGGTACTGTTGCTGCGGAACGCGAGATAACAATAAAACATCTGCTCACGCACACCGCTGGATTCACCTATGGCGGCGAAAGTGACCATCCCATTGCGCAGCGATATGAGGATATCTTCTCCAATGTCTACGCCCTCGCGAAAAAGATAGACCTCGCGAGAGAGATGGAAGAGCTCGGAAAGATACCGCTTTTTTTCAACCCGGTACCAGATGGCACTACGGGAGGTCATCCGAAGTGGTCTGCTGCCTCATCGAAGCGGTATCCGGTATGCCACTTGCCGAATTTTTGAAGACGCGAATATTTAACCCGTTAGGTATGCAAGACACCGATTTCTCCGTGCCAGCGAAACATGCGGATCGCTATGCAACGTTATATGAACCCACGGAAGATGGCGGAATTCAGGGGGTTCAAGAAGTATATGGCGCAAACGGACCCTTGAGTTTCTATCACAATGGGATTGGACTACAATCGACAGCTGCGGATTATCTCCGCTTCTGTCAGATGTTACTCAACGAGGGCGAACTTGACAGTGTCCGCCTGCTCGGACGAAAAACCGTTGAATGCATCAGGACGGATCATCTCTCTGATGACTGCGAAATCCATTCTTTCTTGAAGCCAGGATGTGGTTTCGGACTTGGGTTCCAGGTTGTCACAGATGTCGCTGATACCCCAACACTCGGTTCTTTAGGCATTTACGATTGGGGCGGTGCCGCATGTACCAAGTTTTGGATTGATCCTGTGGAGGACCTAATCGGTATTCTCATGACGCAGTTGTGGGTACTTGATGTGGATCCGTCTGTGTTTTCGTTCTCGGAGTTCTCGGACCAATTCAAGGTGCTCACCTATAAAGCGATTACGAATTAGATTGACGCAAACCGATAACCATTCTTCCAACAAAGGAGAAGTTTTATGGCAATATATGATGGACTGCCTCGCGCGGTGCCTGAAGATGTCGGCATGTCCACCGCGCGATTAGGACGCATCGCTCCGGTCATGCAAAGCTGGGTTGACGCTGGAAAAATCCCGTGTGCCTTGACAATGATCGCGCGTGAAGGTAGACTCGTTCATTTTGAAAAATTTGGCACGCAAGATGTTGCCACTGCGAAACCCGTGGAATTTGATACCATCTTTCGTATCTACTCGATGACGAAACCGATTACCAGTATTGCTGTGATGATGCTCTATGAAGAAGGACATTTCCAGCTCGGTACACCGATCTCTGAATTGATTCCCGCTTTCAAGGACATGCAGGTCTACACTGAAGGTGGCGAGGCTATTGTTGATGTTGAGCGAGAGATGACCATAAAGCATCTGCTCACACATACCGCTGGACTCATCTACGGTGGGGACTGGGAGCATCCGATTAATGAGCAGTATAAAGAAGCAGACTTCTACGGCGGGGACCTCGCACACATGGCGAAAGAACTCGGAAATATACCGCTCCTTCACCATCCGGGTGATGGCTGGAACTACGGGATGTCTACCGATGTCCTCGGTTATCTTGTTGAGGTTGTGTCGGGTATGCCGTTTGAGGAATTCTTAAAAACCCAGATTTTTGAGCCTTTAGGTATGGTTGATACTGCTTTTTCAGTGCCAGACGAAAAGGCTGATAGATATGCAACGTTGTATGAACCCTCCGAAGACGGAGGTATTCAGGTAATTGAAAATGCCCCTGTTTCCAGCGGACCGTTAAGCTTTCACCACTCCGGTGGGGCAGGGCTGCTATCAACCGCCGCAGATTACCTCCGTTTCTGCCAAATGCTACTCAACGATGGTGAACTTGATGGCGTACGCCTGCTCGGAACTAAAACCGTTGAACTCATCAGGATGAATCATATCTCTGACGATTGGCAGCCACTTGAAAGAACTGGATGCGGTTTCGGACTCGGGTTCGCCGTTGTCACCGATGTCGCTGATACGCACACACTCGGATCCTTAGGAACTTACAGCTGGGGAGGTCTCGCAAGTACCACATTTTGGATTGATCCTGTGGAAGAATTAATCGCTATTCTGATGACACAATTGATCGGTGATTCCCCATTCCATGCCCAATTCCGTGTGCTAACCTATCAATCAATTGTTGATTAGATTTGCCACAACACCTCTAAATAATTTTGTAAGTTCGATTGAACGTAAGTGAGCCCCAACACATCCATCAAATTTCGGGATAAAACGATGAACCTCCTCCAACTCGAAAATGTGCATAAAAAGTTCGGCGATTTTACAGCGGTGTCGGATATCTCTTTCAGTATTGAAAAGGGGAGCGTCTACGGACTCTTGGGTCCTAACGGTGCCGGAAAAACAACGACACTCCGCATGATAATGGACATTATTGCGCCGGATGCGGGCAGTATTACGTTCAGTGGCAATCGGCAGGTCCAAGATTTTTTGGACCAGATTGGATATCTGCCGGAGGAACGTGGCTTATACCGTAAAATGAAGGTGCGGGATGTTATCCTTTTTATTGCCGAATTGAAAGGCTTACATAAGCAACAAGCACTCGGTGAGATTGAGCATTGGTTGGAGAAAATGCAGCTGTCGGAATGGGGCAACAAGCGGGTTGATGAACTTTCTAAAGGGATGGCACAGAAAATTCAGTTCATTACGACGGTCATTCACAAACCGGAGTTGATTATCCTTGATGAACCCTTTTCTGGACTGGACCCGATTAACATGACACTGCTTAAAGATTTGATGCTTGAACTGCGTGAGGGCGGCAGTACAATTATCTTTTCAACCCATGTGATGGAACAGGTAGAAAAGCTCTGTGACCGGATCTGTCTCATCCATCAAGGCAAGGTGCTGCTTGAAGGCGAAATCCGTGCTGTGAAGCGTGGATTCGGCAAAAATTCCGTTGAGATTGAATATATCGGTAGTCTTGAACCGATTCGCAATTCCGCTTGCATTCAAGGTATTAATGATTTCGGGCAGTATGCTGAAATCAAATTAAGGGATCCGGAGGACTATCGACCATTTCTCCAAGAACTGGTTGAAAAAGGGGTTGATGTCACACGGTTTGAGTTAATGGAACCGACGTTACACGAAATTTTCGTCCAAAGTGTTGAAGCACACGGAGGGACGGTGCAGAATGCCGAATAAAATCCTTACCGTCATTAAACGTGAATACATGACGCGCGTCAGGACGAAAGGCTTCGTAGCTTCAGTGTTCCTGATGCCAATGCTGATATGCACTGTAATACTCCTGCCGAGTTTTATGGCTACGATGGAAAAGAAAACAGCAAGTGTGAGAAGACTCGTGGTGATTGATGAAACTGGGGACATTTTCCCGAAACTGAAAGCCAGCGTTGCGCAGCATCCCACTCTTCAACAGAAGGGGGAGTTACGCTATCAACTCACCCGTCATACATCAGATTCCATAGACGAGGCAAAATCCGAACTCAGGCAGCAAGTCGCTACTGGAGAGGTTTACGCTTATCTTGCGATCCCGAAAAATGTGTTTCAAGATGGAAAAGTCCGCTACTACGCAAAAACCATCTCCAACGTTGACGTACAAAGCTCATTGCGCCGTCTTCTTTCAGAGATTGTTAGGAACAAGCGATTTGCTGAAAGTGGTTATTCGCAGTTGGAAGTCAAACGATTGATGCGTTCGGTCACATTTGACACTTTCGCTATTACAGGCGATGGTGAAAACGGAGAAGTTCAGGTTGAGAGGAAAGTAGAAACGAGTTTTCAGCGTGGCAGGGCATTCCTCCTTATTTTTGTGCTGTATTTGTTTATCATCATCTATGCGAATTCTGTCATGCAAAACGTTCTTGAAGAAAAAATAACACGTATTGTTGAAGTGATCGTGTCGTCAATTAAACCGTATCACTTCTTGTTTGGTAAACTGATTGGTGTTTGTGCTGCCTGTTTGACGATTTTTGCGGTTTGGGTGATATTCGGCGCGGTGCTGCTAAACAATTTCAATTTATTGCTTGATGCCTTTGGTATTGATGCCCAACAGTCCTTATTGATCGTTATAGCTCTTATTAAAGCCAGTAGTACGAATGTGCTTATATACTTTTTGATATATTTCATTTGCGGCTTCGTCTTTTATTCAACGCTTTATGCGGCAGTCGGTGCGATTTGCAGCAGCAACGAAGATGCACAGCAATTCGGTGCCCTGCTCGCCATTTTGCCTTCTGTTCCGGTGGTGCTAATGGTCCAATTATTCAAAATGCCTGAGGCACCATTTGCTATAGTTCTCTCTCATATTCCGTTTTTTTCGCCAATACTTATGTTCATGCGTATCAATGTGCTAATGCCGCCTTTGTGGGAAATTCTACTGAACATCTTATTGATGTGCGCGACTGTCCTGCTCGTTACACTTATCAGTGGGAAAATCTATCGGGTTGGGATTCTGATGTACGGCAAACGCCCTACGTTGGGACAGTTATGGCAGTGGGCGCGGTATTAAGAATTTTGTCTTTAGTCTTCCGTATGTAACTGGAAGTTTTAAAAGGAGAAGAAATTATGAAGATTGCAGTCGTAACCGGTGAACACGGGTTTCAGGAAGAACAGTTTGACGCAGTATTTGAAAGTATGGCAGACGTTGAATTCCTCCGAGAGGATCTGGACGATTTTGTAGAAGATCCGGACCAGAAGGACTACGACGCTGTCGTCTTTTACAACTTTCACCGTCCGTATCCGACAGATGCACAAGCAGAGGCTATTCTGGGCTTGACAGAGCGTGGACAAGGTATGGTAATTCTGCATCACGCCATCTTGGCATTCCCAGAGTGGGACGCCTTTTCTGAAATGTGTGGGATTGATGCGCGTGGCGAATTCGGCTACTATCCACGGCAAACACTCCAAGTACAAATCGCTGATGCTGACCATCCGATTACCGAAGGACTCACCGCATGGGAGATGGGCGACGAAACCTATACTATGAAATCTGCTGGCGATGATAGTACCATTCTTTTCACAGTTGATCATCCGAACAGTATGGATGTCCTCGGTTGGGCGCGTGAATATGGAAAATCCCGAATCTTCTGCCTCCAGAGCGGGCACGACGATGTAACCTTTTCTAATCCGAAATTCCGAGAGGTTTTGCAACGCGGCATTCACTGGTGTGCCAAAGCGTAATAGAGGGTGAGCAATGGAAATCCACATTTTTTCTTGGCATCGATCCAGACGGATTTGGAGACACAGGTTCCGTATCGGAATCAGTTGTGTCCTTTTCTTGCTTTCAACGATACTTGTAAATGCAGATGGAGGAAAAGAAATGGCGCATACAAAGTATTCGGTAGCGGTAAAAACGATTGACGGTTTTCAAGTTTACTACGTCCAGCAAGACGGAAAAGCAGTCGCTGAAATCGTACCCGCACTCGGAAATAACTGCTACGCTTTCAAGGTCGCAGACGGAGATACTTGGTTGAATTTAATAGACGCACCGCCGGATCTTGCCACATTGGAAGAACGTCCAACCGCTTATGGCAATCCAATTCTGTTCCCGTTCCCGAACCGAATCCGAAACGGGACGTGGCAATTTGAGGGAAAAACCTATCAATTTGACAAATCACCCGAATCCCCAACGACGATCCACGGTCTGTTATTAAATCAACCCTATCAGGTTGAAAGCCATATTGCTGATGAAAACGGAGCGACTTTGGTGTGCTCGCTTAACTCTCAAGATTTTCCCGAAGTCGTCCGCCAATATCCATTTCCCTTTAAAATAGAGATTACCTATACTCTCAAAGATGCTGTGTTAACAATGGGAATTGCCATCAAAAATACAGGCAATCAGAATATGCCAATGGGCTTCGGGATCCACCCTTATTTCAGCGTAGATCTCGGCACCCAAGCGGATGCATCGCAAGCCATAATTACCGTTCCTGCCGCTAAGTATTGGGAACTTGATGAAGTCCTTGTGCCAACGGGAAAACAACAAGATGTTAGCGGTACACTGGACCTGCAGAGTGGACAACCGTTCGCAAAACTCAAACTTGATCATGTCTTTACGGACGTTCAATTAGTTGATGGCGTGAGTCGATGCCGCATTGAAAATCGGGATACTGGATACAGCATGGTGATGGAATCAGATGTACAGTTCAGGGAATTGGTCGTCTACACACCGCCCGATAGAGATGCCATCTGTTTTGAACCATACACCTGTCCGACAGATGCGATCAACCTTGAGGCGCGCGGAATTCCGGCAGGCGTGATTGTGCTTGCACCCAGTGAAACCTTTTCCGGTACCGTCCGCTTTATGTTACAGTAGTAGGCACACGCCCCGTGCCGTTCACTCGAAAGCGGCGCAACTTTACGGAGAACAGCACTTGATTCGTACCTTATTGCTTCTTCTATTTTTCTCTCTAATTACGCAGCCGTGTATGGCAATCCGTGAAGGCACAGCAACTGCGGACATCTTTATCAAACGCTACAAGCACTCTGACGACTTCGGGAAACTCGCGCTCTGGCACGAAGCCGCAGCAGAATGTCTTGCATGTATCTCTGTTCCGATGAACGAAATCGCACATGACTATTACATCCGGCGCGGATACAAGCAGTGGGCGGCGCGCGCTGAAAAGGAAGCACACGAGATTCAGAAAAGTTACGAGTACCACCGTAAACTCGCAAAAATTGCTTGGCAAAAATCAGAAACCCCGGAACCAGTCCTAAATGCCGAGCGTGCAAATATAGCAAAATTTATCGCAACATGGCTTCCACGCTACCCTGATCGATTTTACGAGTTCGGCATCTATCCTACATTTTTCAGGCATCAACGAGAATTAGCAAAACAGGAAGGCGATTATGTAAAGGCACTCCAACTTGAAGCGGATGCAGCAGAAATGTGTGCAGCGCAATATGAAAAGATTCCGATCGCCTATGGGCTCAAGGGTTATCAAAAACACCGAGACGCATATCGGCAACATGCCTTGTTACTCCAGGACCTTTCACAGCAAAACCCGAACGGATTACCCACAGAAGTAAACGCAGCTAAACAGATAGCGCGTTCGCTCGAAACTCAGAGGGTTCCCGCTCCCCAAAAATCGGACGTAATACTACACATCGCAAAATCGGATGTGCGAGTCAAATCCGTTTTAGAAAATCAGATCGGCGTTCACGCATACCCATCTTTTCAAGGATTCGCGTGGATCGTCAGATTCTCTAATCACAGTCGAGGGAATCTCGGGACCGCAATTATTGATGAAAAAACTACAGAAGTATTAGACGTATTTTAGGCTCTATTACACTCAACACAATAGTCGAATTTTTCTTGTTCGTAGTAGTGCAATTGATTGCCCGTCTCCTCACCACCACTGTCGAGGTTTCCCAACCTCGTCTCTTTTCGATCCTATCCATCCTTTTTTAGATGCCCCAGGCCCCGCAGGTGCGGTTTGGAACCGCACCGGACTGGAAAAGAAGATACAAAAATGTAGAAAATCCGGTAATTTATCTAAAACTATGGTGAATTAGAAAAATATATTGACATCTACAAGTGACCCAATTCCCCCTGATAAGGGGAGTGTTTTTGCTGGGGTGTTTCTTCATAGGGGGTTTGTGCTTGCAGCAGATGCAAAAGTAATTCTAAAATCTACCATAAATAGTCCTGAAAACCCTCTGTTTTTTCTTGACAATAGCTGCCAACTGTGAAATAATGGGGCAGTTAAGTCTTTCAGACCAAAAGGTTGTATTAGAATACTTCGCTCCAAAACGATTTTGGAGTATTGAAACGGTTTTATACAAAATTCGTTTTTACTAACGATAACCGATATGATTGAGGGCGGTGGAATTTTCTTGATTAGCACTGCCTAAGTTTTTCGTTTATAGTGAATTATCAAAATATATAGACACTGCCTTACAGGGTTTTTGCTTGAGTATTTTCTCGCGCTTTGTAAACGTGCCGGTTAACAGTGTCTTGTTGATTATAAAATCAATTAAAAAAAATAAGGGGATTCAACATGATTACGAGAAGAATTACAACATTCGCGTTTATATTCGCAATTGTTGCTTTAGCTATCGGGCTTTCCAGTTGCGAAAGGGTACAGACAATGATGCCCGATCCTGAAATGCCTCCAATGGAAGAAGAAACGCCGCCGATGACCACCGACGGGATTACCATCGGTGTCGCTTTAGGTCTGACAGGGGCAAATGCCGAACCCTATGGAATTCCAATGCAAGAGGGCCTTGAGTTAGCAAGGGAAGAAATTAATATGACGCTCCCTCCCGGTGTGGGTATCAACTTCATCACTGAGGACGCGCTGAGTACCGTAGAGGGCGCAAAGGCAGCCGTTCAGACATTGGTTGACCAAGGCGTACCCGCTATCGTCGGGATCGGTATCTCAACGCATCTCAAAGAAGCGTTTCCGATTGCGAATGACGCCGGTGTGGTCGCTTTTAGCCCAATCTCCTCCGCCACCGGTTTAAGCAGTCTTGGGGATTATATCTTCCGGACCGGTCTCACTGTAGGTGTACTCAATTCAAATGGGACGATGGTGACGCACCCGAAACTCGAATATAAAAAAGTGGCATTGATATATGATGAAGCGGATGAATACTCCGAAAGTAGCAACGACGCATTCAAAAAAACGCTTGAAGAGCTCGGCGTTGAGATTTTGACGGTGGAAACCTTCCAAACCCACGATACCGATTTTTCTACGCAACTAATGAATATAAAGGGCATGGAGCCTGACACGCTCTTTGTCTCTGCGCTCGCAGCAGAGATGACGCAGATTATCACTCAGGCGCGAGATAAAGATACCGGTCTCCCTGACTCCGTTCGCCTTGTTGTTCCTGATTTGACTGTGAAAGAAATCCAAGAAGTCAGGGACGATGCCGAGGGGATAATAACTTTTTCCGGATGGTTTAGTATGACGGACACACCCGGAAACGCCGCCTTCGTTGAGAAGTACAAAGCGAAACACGGTGTTGAACCGGGACCGTGGTCGGCCCAGGCGTATGCAACCCTCCACATTCTCGCCAAAGCGATTATGACTGCGGAATCACCAGATGCAATGGGGATTCGGGATGCATTGGCGCAGACGATGGATCTTCCGACGATTTTAGGCAATTTCTCCTTCGATCCTGACGGCGAGGCGGTATATGACCCGATTGTATTTGTCGTCAAAGACGGCGAACTTCAACTCTTTGAATAACCTCACCGTTGGATGAACATAACCAGAGCCTTGTCATCAACCATTCGCTGATGGCAAGGCTTTTGCCTTTTTATCCTTATTGGTCATAAATTGTATCCCTAACTGATAACCGTCCCTCCGACAACCGATAGCCATTTCTCACTTTTCCTACCTTTTTCTTTAATGATATGCTAAAATAATTAGGACTTACGCGGCCCCCACATGCAGGCGAGGTTTCAAACCCCGCCTGCAGTGCGTCGGATGACCGGTATCATGAAAAATGCGTAAGTCCTGATAATTCAACTTGTTATAGTAAAACCTGAAACTGCTCTTTGCTGATGGCTGATAGCCAATAGCCAATAGCCATTATGAAACGCTCCAAAATTCTGTCAATAAGTATCTTACTCCTAATTATAATCTGCGCCGAATTCTCGCTGATTAAAGCAGAGATTCCACCCTCCGTGGACATCCCTTTACATATCACGCCGGGCGAACTGTTAATCCGTTTGACACCTGAGGCAGCAGCGGATGTCGAGCGGTCGCCTGCCGATGCACCCATCTCCAGTCTGCACACAAAACACAATGTAGAATCGTTGCACCCACTATTTCCATATCTCGCGCGTCCATCACTCAATCCAAATTTGAAGCGTATCTATCTGTTACGGTTTGCCCCTGATGCGCCACTCGAAGCACTCAAAGCTGCATACCAACAAAATCCGCTCGTTGAGGCAGTCGAATATAACTATCTCCGCCCGACGCTCGCAGATCCTATCACCCCGAATGACCCAAAATATCCAGAGCAGTGGAGTCTACCACTGGTGAAATTGCCGCAGGCGTGGGCGATCGAAAAAGGTGACCAGAGTGTCCCAATTGCTATCATCGATTCCGGTATTGATTATAGACACGATGATTTGGCACCTAAAGCGTGGTTAAACCCCGGCGAGATCCCAGAAAA
>JAGFCB010000236.1 GCA_022394775.1 Candidatus Poribacteria bacterium | reverse complement strand
TGATATAATCTTTCATGTCAGGATAATACATGGGAAACTCCTTCAATGGGTTGCTTTTCATTAAAGGATACCCATTATCCTGACACGACTCAACTTTATTTATGAACCACCCTCAATTAGTTATACAGTTTTATGATTTGGTCAATAGAGAGTTCTGGGTTGTATTGCCGGGTTCGTTTAATGTTAGCAAAATCCTTCTCAATCGGGTTGAGTTCGGGAGCATACGGGGGTAAAAACAGGAAACTCGCCCCCGTCTCGGCAATAAGTCTCGCCGTCTCAGAACCCTTGTGAAACGACGCATTATCCAGAATCACAACGCGCGTCTCATCAAGCAGCGGACATAACTGATGTTCTAACCACGCATTGAAGGCGAGCGTATCACAAGCCCTGGAAAAAGCAGAGGCACTCTAAAGTCATCTCCGATGCGTGCTGCGATCAAAGAAGTGGCGGCATACCGATGTGAACCCGATATCTCGTCGGTGACGCAACTCCCCTTCGGAGCGTAAGCATACCAGCGGACATCTGTGTTCGAAAAACCGCTTTCATCAACATAAACAGGCGTTTTACCGCCGACTTGGACTTCAAGTGCTAAGGTCTGAAGATAAACTTGACGTTTTGCTGGACATTGTTCTTTATAGGTTAGCGTCTTTTTTTCGCGTGATATTGAATTTCTCAAAGGTATAGGAGATACCCCCTTTGGAAACACCGAAGTGTTTGGCGCGTTCTATAAGGGTGGCATCTGGGGCATCGGCGACATGTTGCTGAAGCGCATCGTAATCAATGTTTCGGGGACCCTTGGGTCCTGGTTTTTCACAGGTGAGGGGATCTTGAGTTTCTAAGTAGTTATAGATCGTCCTTCTTGAGATGCCAAAGGTCCGTTTCGCGGCAGCTTTACTGCCCCCGTTATTGATGAAATCAAGCACGCGTTTGCGTAAATCTGTTGAATATGCCATGATCATAAACACTAACATACATTTCAGAAAATGTTAACTTATTTGTTGACTTTACTATAAAATCCGCGCAATCCGCGTAATCCGATAAATCTGCGATTCAGAAGAAAAAAATAAATTTGACATCCCAAATCAAATAAGTTATCATATATAGACATGTTATCATACATAATGTAATGAACACCCTCTGAAAAAACACGCTCCATAGACAGTCGAAATTAACGAACGTTAACCAACGAAATGAGCATTTTATGAACAACCTAAAAACGAACCGCATCCATCAAACGCCACCAATCCAATCAGAAACTACGCTCACGGCACCTCGGAGGAAAACCAACAAAAATTAAAATTGCCCGATTGTTCACGAAAATTCAGGGACTTCAGGATTTAACAACACCACAAACCAACGTTCTAACTAAGTTTATGCCCTTACAGAACAGAAAAAAGAATCATGAACAATTTCATGAACATTCATGAACATCGTGACAAAAAGAGCATCGCACCCAGAATTTATTTTCGACACAAACCCGCGTATTTCACGGATTCATAACCTGTTACGAGGCTGACACAGAAATTGAACAAACTGCCAATGTTCATGAAATTCCGTGCCATGTTCACGAAATGTTCATAATTTACGCCTTGAAAACCGATTCTCCATGAAACAACAAAAAATTAACAATCAGTTAATTAATGATATTCGGAGGAGTTATGCTAAAACGAAAAGACCTCAAATTCAGGCTCGCAAATCGACACAAAGAATTCGCTATCATCCAGTTTGCACAATTCATGAAACCGACCGATGTTGTCACGGCTGTCATAGCACAATTCAAAACCGAACTCGCCACCGACATAGAAAAACACGGCGAAGGCGAAATCCGGCGGTATCTCTCCCACAACTTCTGGGCACTCAATCCCAAAAACGGGAAAATGCCCGAAAAATTCAAAGAACTCTTTGACACCCACAAGCAACAATACCTCAAAACCTACAGCGATAGCTACCTCCGCCACCCCCGAAACGTCGTCAGAGAACTCGACAACCTCTATGAAAAATGTACGGAACAACTTCAAAACGTCGAGCCAGACAAAGCGCGCCAACTCATGCCGACAATGCTCAAAATTATCCAAACCGTCAGAACCACTATCGACGCAATCCCATTCGACCTCGAAAATGAGGAGGACGAACTTGAAAAAGTCCAAGCCTCAATGATACTCAATTCAGAAATGGCAATCCCGGATCCACTTGACGAGGAAGATGAACAAAAACTTAAAGAACTGCTTGATACAGACGCGCCTTTTGAAAAAATCCGAAACTTCATTGAATATCTCAGATGCAAAAATCACGACATTTTCTCTGTCATACCCGTGCGCGATGATGAAAAAGGAAAGCAATTATTCCTTAGAGGCAGACGCATCGAACTCATAGGATTTGGGGATCCAGAAGCTGAAGAAAGACAACCCAATACTGCTGTAGTCGGTAGCATAACGGAGCACATTGACTAACATAGATAAAATCGAACCATGTCCAAACGCGCAATCCTCACACTCATCATTATCCCGGCACTGCTAATTGCTGGACTTATCTTCGTCCTTGTCAATAACCCCCCCGGAACTACTGCCGAACTCGTGCTGGAACAACAACACATCGACTTTGGCACGCTCCCAGAATGGGAAGGTCCCGTAACCCAATCCATAACAGCACGAAACCGAGGCAAAGACACACTCCGTATCCAAAACGTTCACACAGGCTGTAGTTACGCGAAAATCATAGGACCGGATGTAATCCAACCAAACGCAGAAGAAACATTCCACATAACCATTAACCCAGAAACCCTGCCGACCGACGAAACTTCAGCAACCGCGATAATTTACACCGATACCCCCAAAACCCCAAGTGTCGCTTTGACAATCGTCGCCGCCGCCGAACGGTTTGCCGCTCTGACACCTGACCTCTGCAAGTTTGGAAACATCCTCTCCGGAACGACACATCAGAAAGCACTCAAACTTTCTGTGAACGCACCGCTCAACACATCAAATATCCGTCTCTTACCCACAAACCATCCGAAACTGACATGGGAGATGACACCCGACCCAGACGCGGATAATTCATTTCTCATTACGATCCAACTCGGTCCCCTCAAAGACAGAGAACGCTTCGCATCGCTACTCACGCTAACTTTTCCGAATGGACGCACCTTGACGCTTCCGGTTACTGCTGATGTAGTCCCACCGGTGACAGTGCAACCCCCAACCCTCTCGTATGGCATAGCAGCACCAGATACACAGCCATCGTTAGAATTCACACTCTCCGCTGCAACCCCTTTTGAAGTGCTAAAAATCACTGCCCCCGCTGCCTTAGCTGTCAGCGTTCTGAACGGCACCGACAACCAGCACCGACAACGGTTGAAAGCCGTGTGGCATATCTCGAACCCGTCAGCCCCCTTACGCGAAGAAATTCAAATCCTGACCACAGCGGATTCGCAACCGATCCATATCCCCGCCTACGGATTCATCCAAAAAGACTAAACATGCCTCTTCCCGTAGTCGCGACTTCTGACAGACAACTGATAGCCAAGACTATTCAGTTTTCGGTTCGGTTATAGGTGTTAACGTTTTTTCCTAAGATCGCGAGCACAGCTCGCTCCTACCTGAAACGCGAGCACAGCTCGCTCCTACCTGAAAGAGGTTTGTACCAAAAATCGAAATTATGTGACAATTGAGTGACTCTGTTGATAACTATTCCCACTTGACAAAACCGTGTAAATTGTAGTATCATTAATACACAAGCACCCGTAAAAGCAGAAGAACTTTCATGGAAAAACGCTACTTCGATTTCAGGGATATTTTCCAAGTTATCCGCTACGGATTCAGCGGGCGAAAGATCGCCGTTCATCTCATTGGACTCATCATCGCGTATCTGATCTATGAAACTTTGGTGTATCTCAGTCTCTTCGTTGTAGGTGGCACTGCCGCTCAGGCGTTTTGGAATACGTACGGACTCCTCCCCATTCTTCCGTTCAGTAACGCAGCATTCGAACAGATCACTGAAATCGCAATGTGGATAGGAGTCGGCAGCTTCGCATGCATCTTCTTCTTAGCAAGCACCGTGGCTTCCAAAATCACCATTGAGCAGCTTCGCGGGGACTTCTTTTTCTCAGTCGGTGATGCCTTGACTTTTCTCAAGGAGCACTGGAAATCCGTTTTAGGCGCGTTCATCGGCTTATGCCTTATAGTGAGCTTTCTCGTTTTGATACCGCTTAGCATCGCAGGGCTTGGAAAGTTACCGGTCATCGGAAAGCCGTTTCTTATGGTCGCCTCACTGTTCATGCCGATCGGCTTTTTCCTCGGTGTGCTCATCGCATTCATCGCTGTAGTTTGCTGTGTGAGCCTGCTCTTTGTACCTGCTGTTGTCGCCACTACAGGTGCCGATGCGTTTGAAACAATCTATCAACAGTTCGCCATCGTTTGGAACAAATCGTGGCTCGCAGTGTGTTATGAAGCGATGGTGTGCCTGATCAAACTCATCTTTGTACCCATCTGGGCATTTTTCTGTCTTGCCGGTTTTTCAATCGTAATGCATCCGATGTGTCTATTTCACCCCGGACAGATGGAGCACATCACGGCGTGTGCAAATCTATGGCTCGGTGGGGCTATCGAAAAATTAGCGATGCTGCCCTACGCGAACAGTTTCGGTGTCTTTAACATCGGCATTGCCATGAAAGAGACAGCTACTTTCACGACAACAGTGACGGCAGTTTTCCTCACAGTCACGCTGCTAATCGGCGCCGGACTGATTATTGCATACCTGTTTTCAATCGCTTCCGCCGGAAACACGGTGGTTTATACGATCTTACGCAAGAAAATTGATGGACACAATTTGTTAGAACCCTTTAACGAGAACGTAATAGAGACACCGGATGTGGCGCGTGAACCGGAGTCCAGGTAAAGGTTTTAGTGAAGTTGGGTATACGGGGCAGAACATTCCTCGCAAAAATCTATTGAACAAACCGCAGTGGGGTGGAATGTTTATAGAGGAAGGCGGATATACGGAAAGAGACTTTCAAGTTCCAACTGACCTAACCGAACCGCAAGGAAAGTTAAAAAATGTTCCAAAAAGTAATAACAAAAGTCTTCGGTAGTAAAGAAGACCGAGATGTCAAAAAGTTTCGTGACATTGTTGAAGCAGTTAACCAACGCGAACCCGAAATTAAAAAATTCACAGATGCACAACTGCAATCCAAAACACCGGAATTTCGCCAAAAATTAGAAGCGGGCGCATCACTTGACGAACTCTTACCAGATGCCTTTGCTGTCGTCCGAGAAGCAGCGATGCGGACGTTAAAACAACGCCACTACGATGTCCAAATTATGGGCGGTGCCGCACTCCATCAAGGATGCATCGCGGAGATGCGGACAGGTGAAGGTAAAACACTCACTTCAACCCTCGCTGTATATCTCAACGCACTCACCGGAAAAGGTGTCCACGTCGCTACCGTTAACGATTACCTCGCACGCCGTGATGCCGAATGGATGGGAAAAATCTATAACTTCCTCGGACTCTCCGTCGGACTCACACTCAGCATGATGCCCCACGAACAAAAGAAACTCGGATACAAATCAGACATTATCTACGGCGTTCACAGCGAATTCGGCTTCGATTATCTCTGGGATAACAAAGCACTCTCGATTGACGCGAAGGTGCAACGCGGGCACGTCTACGCGATCCTCGATGAAGTTGATAGTATTCTGGTTGACGAGGCACGTACGCCACTCATCATCTCAGAACCTTCCGGTAAACCTGCTGAACTCTATAAGCAGGTCAACAGTGTCGTCACACAACTGAAAAAAGACGAACATTTCCAGATCGACCAACAGGGCAAATCGAGAGGCTCTGTAACGCTGACCGATGAAGGCGTTGAGGAAGTCGAACGTCGTCTCGGTGTCGGGAACCTCTATGAACATACAAATGTCGCTATGGTGCATCACGTCAACCAAGCACTCACCGCGCATCACCTCTACAAAAGTGATGTCGATTATCTCGTCGAAAATGGGGAAGTCCTCCTCGTCGATGAATTCACCGGACGCAAACAGGTCGGCAGACGATTAAGTGAAGGACTCCATCAAGCGATTGAAGCGAAAGAGCGCGTGAGAATCGTTCAGGAAAGTCAAACCGGTGCCAAGATTACCTACCAGAACTACTTCCGCATGTACGATAAACTCGCCGGTATGACAGGTACCGCCGCCACAGAAGCGAACGAATTCGCGCATATCTACGGGTTAGAGGTTGCCGTTATCCCGACCAACGAACCCATGATCCGGGCGGATCACGCCGACCAGATTTATGCCACCGAAGAAGCGAAGTATGATGCCGTCTTGAAAGACATCGTCGAACAGCACGAAAAAGGGCGCCCGATACTCGTTGGAACAGTCTCGATTGAAAATTCTGAGAAATTGAGTAAGATGCTCAGAGCCAAACATCGAGACATCAAGCACCAAGTTTTGAACGCTAAGGAGCACGCACACGAAGCCGATATTATCGCACAAGCAGGTGTACCGGGTGCCGTGACAATCGCGACGAATATGGCAGGTCGCGGTGTGGACATCCTACTCGGTGGTAATCCGGAAGGCTTAGCGAAGGAGACGCTCCAAAAACAGAAGGTGAAGGTGGAAGAACTACCACCAGAGTCCGAAAAATATCAGGCTGCACTCAAAGAAGCGGAAGCGATTTGTAACGAGAATAAGGAGAAGGTGTTAACCGCAGGCGGTCTCCATATTGTTGGCACAGAACGCCATGAATCGCGGCGTATTGATAACCAGCTCCGCGGACGTTCAGGCAGACAGGGCGATCCGGGTTCATCCCGATTTTATCTTTCCCTTGAAGACGAACTGATGCGCAAATTCGGATCCGAACGTTTGCAAGGGTTGATGACACGCGTCGGCATGGAGGAAACGGTGCCATTAGAACACCCATGGGTCACCAAATCCATTGAAAAGGCACAAACGCGGGTCGAGCAGATGCACTTCGAGATTCGTAAAAACCTACTGAAGTTCGACGATGTCATGGATTCACAACGCGACACCATCTATACCTTGCGCGACATCGTCTTGGCATCCGCTACGGATATGTCAATATTATCTGAAGATGAAGTTGCTCCAGAAACGGACGCACCGGAATCGCCAGAAAACGAGAGTGTGTCAGAAGAGGTAGGACTCGCAGCCCTCGCTGACAAAGACAGCAAAGCCCCGGCTGCCCTGAAAACAACAATCTGGCAGATGATTGAGCGCGTCGTTGAAGATGCCGTCGATGACAATCTACCAGAAAAGGGCGGAAACACCCTTGAAAATCCTGATAGGTATGAGCAGTGGGTAACGAATAAATTCCCAATCACACCGATTTGGAATCCGCCATTAGCACAAGCAAGTCTGGAGGATGTTGAAAAACAGACACTGGCGATCCTCCGCGAGACT
The DNA here is from genome assembly GCA_022394775.1 of Candidatus Poribacteria bacterium. Classification (GTDB taxonomy): domain Bacteria; phylum Poribacteria; class WGA-4E; order WGA-4E; family WGA-3G; genus WGA-3G. The sequence goes on along the minus strand of JAGFCB010000236.1, from coordinate 18,401 downwards.
TATGAACAACGCGAGACCGAACTCGGACCGGAAACGATGCGTCTCCTTGAACGCTTGCTGCTTCTTGATAGAATTGATGATCATTGGAAAGAGCACCTCTATAATATTGACTACATCGAGGAAGGCATCCGGTTCGGTGCAGGATACGGTGGTAAAGACCCGATTGTTGTCTTCAAAAATGAAGCACTCGCGGTCTTTGAGAGTATGTATCAACATATTGAGGAAGAGGTCAGTGAATTTATCTTCAAATCTCGCGTCAACACCGAAGCACCTCGTAGCGCGCCAGGTCGGCGTACAGGCGGACGGCGTAGACAACAGCCAAGACGCGCCCAAGCAAACCGTGCCGCTTCAGCCAGTGACGATGCCGAATTCGCCTCACAACAGGCGATGGGGAACACGCCGAAGGTCGGTAGAAATGCCCCCTGCCCCTGTGGAAGTGGTAAGAAATATAAGCGGTGCCACGGTGGATAATTGTTAGTTTTTAGTTAAGAGCGGCTGGAATAATCCAAAAGTGTTTGCTAAACCCAATACCTCTTTTAACTGATAACTCTCACTGCAAGGCAAACTGACGACTGATAACTAATAATGGAGAACGCCGTTGAATTCTGAAAACGCGTATACGCTCTCAAAAACTTTGCTTGACATCCTCGCGTGTCCAGCATGTAAGGGTGGCATCGAGCACGATGAAACCGCGCAGAAACTGGTATGCATCGGTGAGTGCCAACGTCGCTACCCAATTCGTGAAGGCATCCCAGTAATGCTGATTGACGAAGCAGAATTGCCCGATGAAGAACCAGGCTAATATAGAAAGCCCAGATCCGTTTAGAATTAATCAGAAATCATCGCGGGCGGATAGAACATCGTCAAGGTACCCACAACCTAAAGGTTGGGGCTTGTGCTTCACAGCGACAGCGGTTTTATCAAAGATTCCACCGTCTTAGTATCGCTCCACAATAGCTGCCAAGCCAGCTATGCACCGAAGCGCCTGATCTTATGAGACATGTGATTGATCAACGGAGGCGGGTTTTACGCCTGCTCTCCTATACATGCAACGGATACCCGAAGGCTTCGTCAATATAGAGGCGTGTGAGGCTTTTACAGAGGTGTCTCATTGACGAGCGTTCCAACAACGCATCAACTCTAACCCATGCCGAACACTGTTTATTTAGACGTGTTTGAAAGTAAAAGGTTTATATTTTACTCAAGTGCTTCGCCGTCTACATCCCGCAAGCTAAAGCATCGGGATTTGATGGGGGAGTGTTAAGATAACGTACGCATATTGCGTCGAAATTAACCGAGGGTGTTTCATAAATTATTGCGACCACAACAATAGCAAATCGTGTTGCGACTCGTAAAATCTAACGATAAGAACGCTTTTGTACCATAATCTGTTAGATTGTGGTCTTTGAGCAACACGCGCTATTCATTGTTGTCTGTTGATTGCCCGCAAACTCTCACTGCGAGGCAAGTTTACGGTACGAAACCTCCATGAATAATGAAACACCCTCAATTAACCAGAAACCATCGTGAAACGAAGTGGAACGATGAGCGGAGGCCCATATTTAAAAAAATGAAAATTTTATTTTTGAGCCTCCGATGTCCGTATCCACCGCATCGGGGTGATCGGATCCGGTCGTACAATTTTATCAAGCAGCTCTCGAAACAACATGCCGTAACACTCGTTTATTTTGCAGAGTCCGAAACCGATATTGAATCAGCCAAACATCTAAAACCGTTCTGTGAACGCATAGAGTGGGTGCGTTTCCATCGTTCTTTTGCGTTCCTGAATACAGGTGTTCACTGTTTATCACGACATCCGCTGCAGCTGCACTACTGGTACGCACCGCAGATGCAACGCAAGATTAACGAACTTCTCGCGCAGGAACATTTTGAACTGATTCATGCACAACTCTTTCGGATGGGACAATACGTAACAGAAGTCCAGGGCCCCATTAAAGTGTTAGATTTATGTGATTCGTTGGCACTGAATCTGAACCGTCGCGCCGAACTTGAAAGCAATCCTTGGCTCGCAAAAATAAAATTAGATTGCACTCCAAAGCGTTTTTTGGTAAAATTAGAGGAAAAGCGGGTACGGCGTTACGAAGTCGATATTATGAAGGCTTTTGATTGCGGCACCGTTGTCGCACGTTTCGATCGCGACTATCTACTGGCGCAGGATGATACCTTGAATCTATCAATTGTGCCGATGGGCGTTGATCTCAGTTATTTTCAACCGAATCCGATAACGGACCCCGCGCCGATGCTACTCTTTACGGGGACAATGAACTATTTTCCGAACGCCGATGCTGCCATCTATTTCTGTAGTGAGGTACTCCCCCGCATTCGAGAACGGCATCCAAAAGCGTGCTTTTATGTCGTCGGCAACCATCCCTCGGAGCCTGTGAAACGGCTTGAAACGCAAGATGGAGTGGTTGTTACCGGTTATGTACCGGATGTCCGTCCGTATTTTGAAAAAGCATCTGTTTTTGTTGCCCCGTTACGCGCCGGGTCGGGCATACAAACCAAAAATTTGGAAGCGATGGCGATGGGGGTCCCCGTTGTCACGACCTCCGTCGGCGCGATGGGTTTGGAAGCAGATATTGGTAAGGAACTGCTCGTCGCTGACACACCCGCAGATTTTGCCGAACAGGTCATTCATTTACTTGATAACGAATGCTTACGAAAAACCCTTGCACAAACTGCCAGGACCCGCGTCGAAAATAGTTATAGTTGGGAGGCTATCGGAGACCGTCTAAAGCATGTCTATGTACAAGCAAGTCACACGGCGGGATTCAAAGCAACCTCACAATAACGCGCTAAGGGCTGACGACGAGGCAGTAGCCAGAAAGATAAGCGAAAACGCTGATCACTAAACATTCTTGAGGACAGAATATGGATAAACCGAAAATAAAGTGGAGTTCTTTAATTGTTGTTGATGTAATTCTTATTAATATTGCATTCCTATTTGCTTACCTAACCAGCCTGCAATTCGGTTTTGACCTTTTAAAACAGCCAACACCGTTCTCCGCCGTATTGCAGAACGCAGATATACCCGCTTATCAGTATTTTTTCGCCGTCGCGGCTATTGTCACGATAGTTCGCATCGGTTTTCTGTTAGGGTTCAACCTCTATAAACCGATGTGGCAACACGCTGCCGCTCAGGAATTCCGCAAATTGGGTACCGCAATCATATTGGCGACTATAGGTCTCATCGGGCTTGCCATGCTACTGAAGATCACATGGGTGTTATTCTTGGTTGATGGATTCTATAGTTTCGCACTTATCGGGTTTACCAAATTCTCTAAACAAATTTTTCAAAAAGATAGACGGGTCATCAGCACGAATCCTCAGAAACGCAAAACTTCAGATGGCGTGAACGCCTTAGCCAATCTACCCACGCGAAAACCGCCAACAAACGTCCTCATTGTCGGCGCGGGTGAAACAGGAATCGGTGTTCTACGTGAACTTAGAAATCACCCTGAAAAAGGGTATGTGCCTATAGGCTTCATTGACGATGCAGCAAGCAAGATAGGGAGAACTGTCGCCGGGCTTGAAGTGCTCGGAACTACCAGAGATCTGACGTATATCGCCCGAAAACGAGAGATTGACGAGGTCGTGATCGCTATCCCTTCAGCACCGGGCGGAAAAATTCGTGAGATTATTCGACAGTGTGAGTATCGTGGATGCCAATTCAAAATCGTCCCGAACATTCACGCAATCCTTGAAGGGCGCGCGAGTGTCAGTCATATCCGAGAAGTCCGATTTGAAGACCTTTTGAATCGCTCCATCTCGCAAATGGATATGGCGGAGGTATCTAAATACCTTTCTGGTAAACGCGTGATGGTAACAGGTGCCGGTGGCTCCATCGGATCAGAACTCTGCCGACAGGTAGCGAAACTGAATCCTGAACTTCTTATCCTCTTCGGTCGCGGTGAAAACAGTATCTATCACACAGATATAGAACTTCGCGAGTTCGAGCCGGAACTTAACCGCGCTTTAATTATCGGCGATATTCGAGACAACGCCAAGGTCGCACAAATTACGCGTAAATATCGTCCACATATCATCTTCCATGCTGCTGCGCATAAACATGTCAAATTCATGGAAAACCATCCCGACGAAGCCGTCAAAAACAATATTCTCGGCACCCAAAACCTGATTGATGCCGCGATTAAACACAAAGTAGAGGCGTTTATTCTCGTCTCATCCGATAAAGCAGTGAATCCGACAAGCGTTTACGGCGCATCCAAACGCGTGACGGAAAAATTAATTCAGTGCAAGGCGAAGCAGAACGGAACACGCTTCATCGCGGTTCGGTTCGGAAACGTTATCGGCAGTCGCGCGAGTGTCCTCCCGAATTTCAAACGTCAAATCGCTAAGGGCGGTCCTGTTACGGTGACGCATCGCGAAGCAACGCGCTATTTCATGACGATCCCAGAGGCTGTCCAACTGCTCATTCAAGCAGGTGCGATGGGAAATGGTGGCGAAATTCTGATGTTAGATATGGGTGAACCGATCAAAATTCTCGATCTCGCCCAAGACCTCATCCGCCTCTCTGGACTTGAGGTAGATAGGGATATCAAGATCGCATTCACAGGTTTGGAACCCGGCGAGAAGTTATATGAAGAACTCCTTACACCGAAAGAAGGCGTTACAGCCACAAAACATCAGCGTATCTTTGTGGCACGATTAGAGGAGATTGAGGAACGGCAACTCCTTTCTCAGATTGAGGAACTCTCGCTGCTTGCAGACGGCTTGGACGCAGAAGGGATTGTCGCCAAATTCCAAGAATTGGTGCCGACGTATCAGCCGAACCGCGCATTCCTTACAGAGACAGATAGCGGGTCTGAGATTGTTCAGTTCCCCGCAGAAACGAAAACCGCTACTGCAAATCGCCGTTAGCCCTATAAGGTAGGGTAATCGCATGCCGCAAACCGCAGACACCCAAGATGTCATTATCGAACCCAATCGTGCTTCCGGGAAACGGACATTTGATATCGTGTTTGCGATTATCGCACTTCTGCTTTTGTCCCCCCTTTTTTTGCTTGGCAGTCTGCTCGCGAAGTTCCAATCGAAAGGACCGGTGTTTTACAAAGCCAAGCGGGTCGGCAAAGACGAAGCCTCCTTTGAGATGTATAAATTCAGAACGATGGTGGTCAACGCCGATACACTCGGCGGCAGCTTGACGACCTATCGAGACACACGGATCACATCCATCGGCAGGTTCTTGAGATGGACGAAACTTGACGAACTCCCAAACTTAATCAATGTTATCAAAGGAGAGATGAGCCTCATCGGTCCGCGTCCAGAGGCTCCTGATTACGTTAAATACTATACGAAAATCCAGAAACAGGTGCTACAGGTGAAACCGGGGATGACCGGTCCCTCACAACTCGCTAACCGTGATGAGGAAGCGAAACTCAAAGGGCAGCAGGATGCGGAACACTACTACATCACCGAACTCATGCCCAAGAAACTCGCTCTGGATCTCCACTACGTCGCTACACAGAACATCGCCTCCGATATAGGATGGTTGTTAAAAACCCTTTGGGTCGTTATCGTTAGGCGATAGATTTATATCCACTGGATATGGAAATTACCGAAACCTTTAAGCATCCGATGACGCGAAAACGCATCAAAAACCCGATTTTTTGACCATCAACTCGACTCCGAACATAATATAGAAAGGCACGAGTTGATGATCAAAACGGAGAAATCGGCGAGGAACCCAATATTCAAAAATATGAAGAAACGACGTGTTTTTATCATCTTAGGTAGTATCATCACCCTGTTTTTCTTAATGCTGTTTTTTCTCCGCTCAATGGGCGGTAGTACATCCATCGGTCAGAAAGTCGCTGTGATAGACATTAGAGGCATTATCACCCGGTCAGATGCAACGATTAAACTCATTCACACCTACCGCGATGACCCAAGCATCAAAGCGATCGTTATTAGAATTGATTCACCCGGCGGGAGTGTCGCTCCCGTTCAGGAAATCTACAGCGAATTAGAAAAGATAGAGAAGCCGATAGTCGCTTCAATGGGTGGAAGTGCAGCATCAGGCGGCTACTACATCGCGTGTGCTGCGGACACAATCGTCGCAAACCCCGGCACGTTAACCGGTAGCATTGGCGTTATCATGCAGTTCACGCGGATGAAAGGCTTATACGACAAAATCGGATTAGAACATCAGGTCATTAAGAGTGGTGAATTCAAAGATACAGGTTCACCTTTCCGAGCGTTGACAGAAGAAGAACAATCAGTTCTCCAAACCACAGTAGATGATGTTTACAATCAATTTGTGGATACCATCTTTGAAGCACGCGGCGACCAATTAACGCGTGCTGAAGTTGCTGAACTCGCAGATGGACGCATCTACTCAGGGAAACAAGCGTTGGAATCAAAACTGCTGGACCAACTCGGTAATCTGCCTGATGCGATTAAAATTGCTGGAGAATTAGCAGGCATTGAGGGCAAACCCAAGGTAGTACGTAAAGAGAAAAAGGCATCACTGTTTGAACAACTCGTCGGCATCGAACAGCTGCCCGCTTTGGATGAGATGTTCGGTGCCCCCGGCGTCACCTTCCGTTATCAAATGAGCCTTGGCGACTAAATGCGCCGCACGATGAGGCAGAAAGATGGATGGCACGTATCAAGTTAACCATGACTGGAAAAAACTTGCGAATCGGATCGTCAAGCCTCAACAGACTGTCCTTGTCATCGGCACAACCGATGTAGGAAAATCAACTTTTTGCCGTTTCTTAGCGGATTCCGCACTCGCAAAAGGCTTCAAAGTCGCCTGTGTAGACACAGACATCGGACAATCCCAAATCGGTCCGCCGACTACAATCGGAATAAAGTCCCTCGCGCCGGATGAAACATCCCAATCACCCGCAGCACAAGCACCCGTTTCAGACAGCGAGCAGAACCGGACAGAAAACGCCATCGTATTTGATGGCACCGCCGACGCTCTCTATTTTGTGGGAGATGTGTCACCACAAGGACATCTTCTCGGACTCTTGGCAGGGACACGCTTGATGATAGATAGCGTGCGCGACACCAACACCGATTTCGTTGTTGTGGATACCACCGGCTATATCCACGACCCACCCGCGGTTATTCTCAAACAACACAAAATCGAACTCATCAGACCGGATCACCTTGTCTGCATCGGGCGTTCTACTGAATTAGAGCAGATAACGGCATGCTACAGTCAACAGACGTGGCTTAACATCCATTATTTGCCGCCACACCGAAGTGCCCGGGCCAAAAGCAGTAAGGCGCGCAGCCGGTATCGGAAAAACCAATTCGATACATACTTCTCCAATAGCGATGTACAACAGCTGCCTTTTGAACAGATTAGCGCTGGACGGACACCCTTTTTCATAGGGCGTATCGCAAATGAGAAAGAGTTGGAAATCCTCTCTCGGCTCTCGGAAACAGAGGTTTACTATGCCGAGTGGGGAAACCGCACCTTATGCCTCATAGCATCCAAACCGCTTTCCAAAGCGACGGTCACCCATATTAAAACTTATTTAAGTCTAACGCGCGTCACAGTGGAGGTCCCAGCTTATTTTCAACGCCGTTTGGTCGGGTTAATCGGTAGTACCGGTAATACTTATGCCATCGGGGTCATTGAAGATGTAGATTTCCAAAAACGAGAGCTCAGCATCCGATGCCCTTTTTCAAACATGGACGATGCTGCGAACCATGCGTGTGCCATCCAATTCGGTAACTACCAACTGAAATAATCGGTTAAAAAAACCCGTAATGGTTTACTGAAAAATATAACTATAATCAAAAACCAATGATCTGACCGCAGAAGATCATAACGATGCTATCAAGTAAAAAAATAAAAAACCCAACCTTTCCGCGATTTGCGCGGTATCACACCCGCTATATCGGTTCTATTCTCTTAGCAGCAGTCTGCGCCTTAGTAGGTGCTGTGTGCGACTTAGGCGTTCTTCAACTTATTTTGCACGATGCAGTTAATGCCCTCGAAACTGTCAGTGGGAACGCATTTGATGAACCTGTCTCTGTTCGATACTTCCAGCGCGAAGGCAGCGAAGGCATGTTGGCTTTTGACGGTTTTGAAGTAGTATTAACGGATGGGAGTGAGGCACTCAAATACTTTCTGTGGCTACTTGGTGGCGTACTTATCCTCGTTTTCATCAAAGGTTTTTTCGTTTACGGCAACGATTATGTGATGGCACGGGTCGGACATAAACTCGCTTTTCGGCTACGGAATGACCTCTATCAACGAATTGTCTCTGCGCCGTTAGGCGTGTTACGCGAAGAACGCACCGGCGACCTCATGACACGTATCACTGACGATGTTCGGGTGTGGCAGACCCTTGTTGCCGCGATGGCAGGCATCATACGCGCCGTCGTCGTTGTTGTCTGTTTTGTTTCTGTGATGCTAATCACGAGTTTCAAACTTACCCTTTTAGTTTTGTTGTTCCTTCCACTGATCGCTTATCTGATTGCGTCTATCGGCAAAAGAATTCGTGGTGCCAGCACAGAGATTCAACAACAGAGCGCGGACATCTATTCACAACTCAAAGAAACATTTTCTGGCATTAAAATTATCAAAAGCTTTACATCTGAAGACGCAGAAACGAAACGTTTTCGTTCTATTAACTGGAGTCAATACTGCTCAGCAATACGGCGCGCCCGATTTGCAGCACTCCTGCCACCCACAATTGAATGGTTGGGCACTCTCGGTATTGCAACTGTTTTTGGGCTATGCTGCTGGCGGGTGATTAGTGGACAACTCCCGATAGGCTGGTTTTTTAATTACGTTGGAATGGTAAGTTACATGTTCAAGCCGATTAAGACGATTGGCAACGTCAATAGCGCTTTACAGCAGTGCCTTGCCTCCGCAGAACGAATATTTTATCTCCTTGATTTTCAGGGCGAGGCAGATCAGCAAACTGACAAGGACCCGCACGACCTACCTACGGAAAAGTCAACAGACGGTATTGAACTAAAAAATATTCGCGGCACTGTTACATTCCAAAACGTCTCTTTCTCTTATGCACAAGATTCAGAAAACAGGCAAATACCTTCTAAACCTGTTATTGATAACATAACTTTTGAGGCGAAACCCGGAGAGGTCTTCGCACTCGTCGGTCCAAGCGGTAGTGGAAAGACGACGCTCCTCAATCTGTTGTTGCGTTTCTATGAAGTCGGTTCCGGGCAAATTTTGATTGATGATGTACCTATTTCTGAAGTAAAACTGGCATCATTGCGACAAAGTATTGCACTCGTTCCACAGGATACCTTTCTATTTGATGGCACAATTCTGGAGAATATCGGTTACGGTGCGCCAAGTGCTACCGACGAAGCGATCGTTGAAGCCGCAAAAAGGGCAAACGCCCACGAATTTATCACAAGAATTCCAGAAGGCTACGCCACGCCGATAGGGGAAGCCGGTATGAAACTCTCTGGCGGCGAACAGCAACGCCTGTCCATCGCCCGAGCGCTCCTAAAGGACGCACCGATCCTCGTCTTAGATGAAGCCACATCTTCACTGGATACACAGTCTGAGGCACTCATCCAAGATTCATTGGCAAACCTGATGGAAGGGCGAACCAGTTTTATTATCGCACACCGCCTATCAACCGTTGTTCGGGCAGATAAGATTCTTGTTATAAAGAACGGAAAAATTTTGGAGACAGGAACACACGAGACGCTGTTAGCAAAAGGTGGGTTGTATAAAAAACTTTGTGAAATGCAACTGAGTTAACCCTGCAATACCAACGATATTGTAGGTGCATGTACAATCATCTCAGCTTTCCTGCATAGCGGTTAACAATTTATAAGAAAAAAAATGCACTTTAGGTAAACCTCTTGTGTTTTGTTAACGTCACATATAGTAGAAAATGAGTAAGTATTATTAAGTGTTTAAGTCTCAATTTCCGAATCATAAGACAATCCGGCGATCGAGACTGTAGAACTACTTTATTAGGTAATGTGCGGACGCGTTGAATCGCAAAGCTTAAACACCTACGAAGTACGCTAAAAAGATCAACGCCTTAATTTCGTCCCTTTTTCGTGATAGCACCTTCAAGATCAGATTCGCGATAGACGGTTTCAGAGAGATCGACCTCGTATAGATAGGCATCTTTGCAATTAGCACCGATCAAAACAGTGCCTTTCAACTTGATTTCGCCGAAAATCGCCGCTTCAAGGTTAGCATTCTCGAAACTGGTAAGTGATCCGAACGGACCCGGCACCTCGCATTGTGGACATCCGAGGGTAGCACGACGCAAATCGGCGCGCTTAAAGTTCGTGCCACAGAGCAGGCTTCCACTGAGAAAAGCACCACGTAGGTTCGCTGCCTCAAGGTTGGTATCCGTCAAATTAGAACCGACGAGATACGTCCGATGCAGCGTGGCACCGGAAAGGTTCGCGCCAGTCAGATTCGCATCGTTTAGATTCGCATCCGTTAAGTCAGCGTTACTCAGATCGGCACCGCTCAAATCTGCCGCTGACAGGTCAATACCCGTAAGCGGTTGGTTCGCTAAATCAAGGTTTGCAAGATTTTCACCAGCACAGGATTCACCGGCTTGGCATCTTTTTACAATTTCATCTTGTGTGAGTTGAGCCATTAACTGCCTCCAATGGTTATACCGAGTTCGTTTAATCTTTTCGTCTATGGGACGCCCTAAACTTGCGAGTTAATATTAAAATCTATTTTAAAGATTACACTTAATAGCATACCACATACCTACTAAAAAGTTAAATCTTATTTTAATCATTTTCGCTGTATGTGTCAAATTCAAAAAATACTTCGATCTGGAGATCGAGACTACGATGAGGTGAGGACATGAAAGACTTTTACCCGACCTATCCGGTAGACCCCGAAATTTTTGCAGAGGAAGAGGAGACGGAAGAAACCCCAACAGAATCGCCAAGAGATGAAACCTTCGCATACTTACAAAAGATAGCTAAGACCCCTCTATTGGACCCTGGAGAAGAAAGTGCCCTTTTTAAAAAATATCAAGAAAGTTTCCAGATGTTCACCGCCTTATTGCGTCAATTCCCGGACTGGATGTTAGCCTCGCTTAATATTACTAAAGACGACCTTCCAGAAAACAGCCACAAACCCGCGCCGCCGCAGTCAGAACATGGGTTAATTATAAGTCAAATCCGTGCCGAAACACAAGCACTCAGCGTTTTATTGGAGAAATTAGAGGCGAAGGCGGACTTATTAAAACAAGCGCGGTGGAAAATTTTTCAAGGAAATGTACATCTCCTAAAAAAATATATTGACGAAACTTCGTCACCCGAATTAATGCAGGCAGGCAGCCTTGGGCTCTTGGAAGCTATTGACGATAGCGACATAAAACGCGGCGCGGAATTCAGGGCATACGCGCGTAAAACAATTCGCCGCAGTATCAGCACTTTTAATAAAGACACAACGAAATCGAGTCAACAACGTGAGATGCCGCTTGCCGAAATACCGCAGGTGCCTGACTATGATCGTGCCGTACGCATTCCCTTTGACGAGGCACAAGAGTCACACGCTTTTCAGGAGTTTGACGTTATTCGATGCGAAATCGAAACGCTCTTGAAAGAATTGCCGCCTGATATGTTGCCCGGACGAGCAGCGACAAACTCGCCACGCGCACTCCGATTTGTGATTGAAGATGTTCGGAACGAATTTGCACATATCAAATGGTTGGCAGAGCAATTAGAAGCAGCAGATCAAGTAACACACGGAACGAAGTTGAAAATCGTTGAGGCGAACCTCCGCCTCGTCGCAAGTATTGCGAAACAACATCATTTTAGTAAAACATCATTGACTTTCCTCGATTTGATGCAGGAAGGTAGTCTTGGATTGATGCGTGCTGTGGATAAGTTTGATCACACCCTCAAATTCCGGTTTAGCACTTATGCGACATGGTGGATTATGCAGTCTATCAAACGGGCACTCGACCAACAAGGGCAGATGATCCGCGTTCCCTGCTATATTGGTGAAGCACGACGCGCCATTAAACAGGCACAATCGGATCTGACAACTGAACTTGGACGTGAACCGACAACAACCGAAATCGCAAGCGCAGTCGAACTCACAGAAAAAAAGGTCTCCGAGATCTTCAACGCTACCAGGGATCCTGTGCCCCTTGATGCACCTATCAATGAAGATTCGTCGGACGGTTCGTTTTCTGAACTCATTCCGGATCAATCGCAAATTACACCAGAAAGTTACCTGATTGATTATGCCAAAATTGAGGTGATCACCGAGATCCTTAACAGGACCCTCAATCCCCGTGAAACGCAGGTAATCATCTTGCGATACGGCTTGATCGACAATACGGAATACACCTTGGCGGACATCGGAGACAAACTCCAAATCAGCAGGGAGCGGGTGCGGCAGATAGAGGTTGAAGCCATTGAGAAACTCAAACGCCACGAATCGACAGAATTGCTCCAAGAACTGCTTCGAGATTCTTAAACAACACGAGTTTGAGGATAAAAACCCAACTGTAGACGGAATGGAAGGCACACGGTGTGTGCCTTCATAATGTTACGCCGAAAATTTAAAGGAGTATGCCCTTGAAGATTGCGTATTTCGACTGTTTTTCAGGTATCAGTGGCGATATGACACTCGGCGCGCTTGTTGATGCGGGTGTCCCCCCGGAAATACTCACAGATGGATTGGCGACACTCAAACTTGAGACAGAGTTCAGTCTACATTTTGAAAAATCCGTGAAACACGGCATCACCGGCACGCGCGCGATTGTAGAAGTCCATCCGGCACACACTTCCTCACACGTGGAAGAAACGCACGAACACTCTCATACGCACACACACGAACATTCACACGATCATGAGCACGGACCGAGTCGCCACCTTTCTGATATTTTCAAGTTGCTTGACGACAGTCATTTGGATACCGAGATTCGGGATACAGCGAAACGCGTCTTTGACCGGCTCGCGGAGGCTGAAGCAAAGGTTCACAATACAACGAAAGCCAACGTGCACCTCCACGAAGTCAGTGGGATCGATTCCATTGTGGACATTGTGGGGTCCGTCATCGGTCTGGCGCATCTAAATGTTGATGCTGTGTATGCGTCCCCGCTTTCTCTCGGTAGGGGCTTTGTCCGATGCGCACACGGACTCATGCCTGTCCCTGTCCCCGGCACGATGGAACTTCTACAAGGTGTACCGATCCAGCAAACCGATATTCCGAAGGAATTGGTCACGCCAACCGGTGCAGCACTCATTACGACGTTATCACATGAATTCGGTGTGATGCCACAGATGCGGCTCGATCGTGTAGGATATGGTGCTGGCACCCGTGATCTTGAACAGCGTCCCAATCTTCTTCGTCTCTGTCTCGGTGAAAAAACGTCGGACCTCAGTTCAAAGACGACGCACCACCACACCGAAACCGACAGCGTGGACATTATCGAAACCAACGTAGACGATATGTCCCCGGAGATCACTGGCTACGTTACCTCCCAACTTTTTGAACACGGCGCGCTTGATGTTTTTCTCATCCCCATCTTTATGAAGAAAAGCAGACCCGCAACACAAATTACTGTGCTCTGTCCAACTCAGCATCGGGATAAACTCATCGAACTCCTGCTCACGGAAACCACGACTTTCGGCGTTAGGCTTTCTTCTGCTGACCGGATCAAACTGCGTCGTGATTTTGTTCAAGTCGAAACGCAGTGGGGCGCGATTCAAGCGAAACGCGGGTATCTCAACGGCACACTTATCAAGACCGTTCCTGAATACGAGGACTGCAAACGTCTCGCCGAACAAAATAACGTCCCGCTTCGACAAATCTATGCTGAGGCACTCAGCAACCTCGGTTCCGCTGACCCTGCGAATCAACCTGAAATCTAAAGTCGGTTTCCATCCATCCTCCCCTTTCTAACATTGAGCCAATTTGTAACAGTCTTATTTTCTGCATTTTTTAAACCTATTGATCAGAAATCCGCCTCTTTATAACGAACGCCCGTTAAAAGTGCATCCACATATACGTATAAGTGGAATCCGTCTATAAACATCCATCTTTCCTATTTCTCTAATCTTATCTTTAACTGCGTTTCTTAAAAAACGGACACTACACGCTTGGAACTGCTAATACAATGAAACTAAGTGATGCTATTGCTGCGGGTATTGCGCACCTCACTCAAAATCGACTCCGTGCTGGGTTGTCCATCCTCGGTATCTTCATCGGGATCGCCAGTGTATTGTGTATGATGGCTATCGGTGACGGTGCGAAAAAGATTATCTCTGATGGGATCGAAACGCTCGGCGGGGTTGACCAAGTGCAATTGCGAAACAACTACGGGTACTACAGAAGAGGACGTTGGCACTGGATAAGTGAACGTCTCAAACTTGAAGATGCGCTTGCGATTGAAGCCGAAATACCCAATATCCGATATGTTTTGCCTAAAAATGAACGCTACCGTATTCTCGCTATCAGCGGCGACGGCAGTCAGGCTCGACCTATTCTGGAAGGCGTAACAGCAGACTATGCCCTCGGTATGCACTGGAACGTTCTCGAAGGTAGGTTCATCGCCAAAAACGATGTGACGGAAGCATTACAAGTCTGTGTCTTGGGTAACAACGTTGCCGCTGAATTGTTCGGAGAGACATCCGCAATTGGAAAAGAGGTGAAGATTAAGTATCACTATTGGCGACAAGCATCTATGCGGGCGCGTGTTATAGGCGTGATGGCGGTAAAAGGCAGGGGTTTTGACTCCACATGGTCACTCGATGATGTCGTCTGTGTGCCGTTGACAACACACCAACAGCGGATTTCGGGGTACGACTATATAGAGCGCATTACCATTTTTACCGAGAAAGATGTAGATAAGTCGGCAATTCTTGCCTCAGCACGTGCTATAATTCGCAAAAAACACAGGAACAGAGACGATTTCGTCCGCCATTGGGTCCCCACAGGCGGCGTGAAACGGTTGGAGCATATCCAACGCGTGATAAAAATCGCTTTGGGAAGCATCGCAGGGTTTTCACTGTTTGTGAGCGGTATCGGTATTATGAATATATGCCTCGTCTCCGTCGGTGAGAAGACGCGGGAGATCGGCTTGCGGAAATCTGTAGGTGCGAAACGGATTCACGTTTTCTGGCAGTTCTTGACAGAGGCAGTGTGTCTCTGTTTCTGCGGTGGAATACTCGGCATCGCAGGCGGTTGGGTGGCGGCGCATGGGATGGCGCGGCTCGCTGTGCGTATCGTGCCGATTGTACCCGAATGGCCGGTTGTGCTCTCTTTGCATTGGGTACTGATTGCGCTTGTTTTTTCACTCTTTATGGGCGTCAGTTTCGGGGTCTATCCCGCAATGCAAGCCGCGCGGCTTACACCGATCGACGCACTCCGCACCGAAAATTAAACACGAATTCATGGTCTCCGATGGCTGATGGCTATTTCGCTAATCGCTAACGGCTTGTGCTTGACACAAATCGCAGGTGCCGCATCGGTAACTTTCATCAACGGATTCACCGAAATACTTTCGAATCACGCGCATCCGGCAGGTGGTATCTAACGCATAAACGATCATCTGATCAATCTGATTCTGTTTTCGACGGACATAGTCACCGACTTCAATCTGTTCATCTGTCAGCGTGCTGAGCATTTGACTGTCCTCAAGCAGCTCAATGAGTAACAGGTCCTCCTGTCCCCAGTACTGAATATAACCGTCGCTTTGTAGTTCAGCGAGGTCCTCCATTATTGTCTTCGGGTTTTGTTCAACGGTTTCACAGAGTTCCAGGATCGTTTTTATACCGCTCCGCAATTTGCGGAGTAGTTCGCGCTGTGCTGCGTCTGTCGGTTCAGGTGCTTCAATCCAGAATTCATAGAATCTCACAGAGAGTTGAGACGGGACATTATACCACCGCTTCAAAAATCCGAGCTTTTCGAGATAACTGAGGCTCACAAGCGTCTTTGTCGGGTTGCCCCCACTCATCCATTCCAGTTCCTCGTTAGAGATCGCCCGATAATTGTTGCTACCCTTGAAATTCTCAATGACCTTTAAGAGTTTAAGCAAAAATTGCTTATCCGGTGTGCTCTCTCTAATAAACCACTCGTGCAATCCGCGATCGTCGTGACAGAAAAGCATTACACAGCGTGCGCCCTCTCCATCTCTCCCTGCCCTGCCAAATTCCTGGCAGTATTCTTCAAGGGTCCCAGTGAGTGTCCAATGCACAATGTATCGGATATCTGGTTTATCAATGCCCATACCGAAAGCCTTCGTGGCGACGACAATGTCTAATCCGTTCTCAGTATTGTCAAAAAAGGCTTCTTGCACGCGCTTACGTTCATGAGGTTCGAGTCCGGCGTGATAGAAATCTGCTCGGAATCTATACCTTTGGAGAAAATCTGCGATCTCTTCGGTGTCACGCCGCCGTCCGGCGTAGATAATCCCGTTCTTCGATTGAGCGTCCGAGGCTTCAAGAGATGTTTCCTCCTGTTCTGCGAGAAACTCAATGAGTTGTTTATATTTTTCCTCGTCGTTTTCGTTGTGCTGGACGCTCAATTTCAAATTAGGACGCCCAATCCCTTGTGTAAGAATGAGGGGGTTTGGTACGTTTAGAACATTGAGGATATCTTCTTGGATTTCTGGGGGTGCCGTTGCTGTGAAAAGTGCGATCACACGCGGCTGGATCACGTCAATCGTATCCCTGAGCGACAGGTAAGCGGGACGAAAATCGTGTCCCCACTGCGAGATGCAGTGCGCTTCATCTATAACGAACAGCGAGACGCGGAAAGCGTTGAGTATGTCCAAAAACCGGCGGCTTCGGAGACGTTCTGGAGAAACATAGAGCAGTTTAATCTCATCTCGCCTTAGACGCGCCAATGTATTTTGGTATTCTTCCCATGTCAGTGTGCTGTTTATAAGCGCGACCGAATCAATGCCTTGTTCACGTAAAGCATCGACTTGGTCCTTCATCAACGAAATGAGCGGTGAGATTACGACTGTTATACCGTCAAGCATCAAGGCAGGGAGTTGATAACACAACGATTTCCCGTGTCCCGTTGGAAATACAGCGAACACGTTTTTGCCATCTAAAATCGATGCTACAATCTCGCGTTGTCCCTTACGAAAGGTATTATAGCCGAAGTGGGTTTCGAGTGCTGTCAGCAATTGATCCGTCGGCAGTTCGCAATCTTGGAGCGGTTTCTCCACATCAACCGAATCCAAAAGGTCATCTACCTCTTTAAGCAAATCCTGCAAATTTTGCATGTTTTTACGTGGGGTGTTAGGGGTCTATGAAAAGAATCGGAAACGGAGAATGTGAAAGATAGCGGCGATACCGTCTTTCCAACTCACGGTTTTCCCTTCGCCATAGTCTCTGCCGTGATAAGAGATAGGGACCTCAACGATTTTACATTTTCGTTTGGCGAGTTTCGCTGTAATTTCCGGTTCAAAACCGAACCTGTCCGAGTAAAGCGAAATCTCCTTTAGGATCGATGTCCGTATCACTTTATAGCAGGTTTCCATGTCGGTGAGTTGTGTGCCGTTAACGATATTTGCGAGGGTTGTGAGAAATTGGTTTGCGAGGTAACTCCGCAATAATCCTGCCTGCTTGCCTTTCATAAACCGAGAGCCGTATACCACATCGGCTTCGTCATCTAAGATAGGCTTCAGTAACTTCGGATAATCTTGCGGGTCATATTCCAGATCGGCATCTTGAATGATAGTAATTTCGCCGGTGATATGTTGAAACCCGGTGCGGAGTGTCGCGCCCTTGCCCTTATTCACATCGTGATAAAAGATTTTTATTGAGATCTCGTCCGTGCTTTCTGCCTCGCTGTCTACCGGCATCTCGGTTACTTCGAGGAAGCTGCGTATTTCGTTTGAGATATCTTCAATACCTTCAATTTCCGCTAAAATATCGCGCGTACCATCTGTTGAGAAGTCATCAACGAGGATCAATTCTTTTTTGATCCCGATTTGAACATTGACAACCTGTTGCAAAAGTTTCCTTAGGCTTGCAACCTCGTTGTAAATCGGAATCACAATGGATAGCGTAGGCTCCATCTGGATGCCCCCAATGTTTGTTCCCACCACTTCAGTGTAGGATCTGACAGAATCAAACGAGACTGAACACAATCAATCTCTTCCAACTAAATGATACCCTATCTTTTTTTTAAAAGCAAGATTAAAAATAGCACAATCCTGCACCCTTTAGAGGCGTTCCGCCTACGCGTACGACAATCGCTCGCCCCGCTTCTCTAAAGGCTCCATTGTTTCAAGGATCCGACTCATGAGAATTCCCTTATCGTCAGCGTATGTCGCATTATCCCACAAATTCTCCCGCTCACCGGGATCTCTTTCCAAATCGTAGAGTTCACCGTAGGCGTGCCCACAATACCAAGTCAACTTCCGCGTATCGGTTACGACCGTTTTGAGCCGTAA
>JAGFCB010000092.1 GCA_022394775.1 Candidatus Poribacteria bacterium | reverse complement strand
CCTGACTTGGATAAAAACATCCCTATAGACAAACAGAAACCGAATCAGGAGCAGAAACCACAAGCGGATCCAGCCGTAAAAAAACAGGTGCCCGACAATACCGTTTGGGTTGGCTTTCGCTGTGTAGTAAATCTGGCAATAGATGAATAGTCCAGGATTCTTTGTAATAAAAAACACCTTTCAGCCTAATTAAACAAACACAGAGGTTTATTTATGAAACGCGCATCCCCAACAATTCTAACCTTAATTTCAGTCGGTGCGTTCACTTTGGCTTGCGCACTTTACGCACAAAATAGAACAACAGAGGGTTATTGGAATCAGTTCCGCGGTCCAAACGGAGACGGCAAGGCAACTGCGACCAATCTTCCAATCGAATTTAGCGAAACGGAAAACGTCCGTTGGAAAGTACCCATCCACGATAAAGGGTATTCATCGCCAGTGGTTTGGGGAAATCAGATTTGGGTGACAACAGCGCGTGAAGATGGAAGAGAACTCTTCGCGATCTGTGTAGACTTGGAAAGTGGCGACATCTTACACGATATAAAAGTATTTGATGTCGCGGAACCGCAACTCGAACACGGGGACCTCAATAGCCATGCTTCGCCTACGCCAATCGTAGAGGAAGGGCGCATCTACGTTCATTACGGCACTTATGGCACTGCTTGCGTGGACACAAAAACTGGCGATAAACTTTGGGAACGCCGAGACCTTAATTGCGATCATCGGGTGCGTCCCGCCTCTTCGCCGATTATTGATGAGGACACACTATTTCTCACTTTCGATGGCGTTGATGTGCAGTTTATTGCAGCACTCGACAAGAATACTGGCGATACTTTGTGGCTGCAGCATCGAAAAGTTGACTCCAATTTTGAGGATGTTCTCAAAGCAAAGGGTGTTAAGGATATTGAAGAAACGAAAAAAGAGAAACCAAACGATAACAGGAAATCTTACGCAACCCCAACGATTATCACATATCAAGGAAAGAAGCAGTTGGTGAGTCCGGCCGCAGAAGTCACGATCTCATACGACCCGAAAACAGGCGATGAACTCTGGCGCGTTCGACATGAAGGATGGGGATGGAATGTTGCATGCCGTCCGATTTTTGCGCACAATCTTGTCTATTTTACAACGGGTGTAGAAAAACTACTGTTAGCTGTTGATCCGGCTGGCAGGGGTGATGTTACGGATACGCACATTGTTTGGAGCAATCGCAAGGGTGCCCCTGAAATACCGTCGCCACTGATCGTAGACGATCTGATGTTCATGGTAAATGAGGGCGGTGTCGTCTCTTGTGTAGAGGCAAAGAATGGAAATCTTGTATGGAAAGGTCGTATCGGCGGAAATCACTGGGCATCACCTCTGTATGCCGGTGGAAACATCTACTTTTTCAGCATGGAGGGGCGAGTATCGGTTATTTCTGCGGGGCATCAGTTCAAGTTGCTTGCCCGGAACGAGTTTGATAACGAATTTATCGCATCTGGTGCTGTTGCTGGTAACGCGCTTATTCTGCGTTCCGAGACGCACCTCTATTGTATTAAGGACAAGCCTTAAACTCTTACAAAACTCTTTAAAGATATAAAGAACATCACAAGCCAAGTGCTTGCATTTCGGTGAAAAAAAATAATACAAGGACAAAAAGATGAAAGCGATTCAATTAACGCTCATAGCATTGACCCTGTTAGCGGTGTCAATTTTATGTGGTCCCATCCATCAAAATACTTCCGTAGCAAACAACGAGCCATCTGGTTTAGCGATATCCGACCGCATTGACTTTGAAAACGACTTGATACCCATTTTCACAAAGTTTGGGTGTAATGCGGGGGCATGCCATGGCGCAGCCGCCGGTAGAGGTGAGTTCAACTTGTCGCTTTTCGGTGGGAATCCACAAGCGGACTATAAAGCGATTGTCCGACAGTTCGCAGGTCGGCGTGTCAACCTGATGCATCCTGAAGAAAGCCTGATTATTCTAAAACCGACAGCACAAACCAAACATGGTGGTGGACAAGTCTTAAAGGAAGATGGGGAAGGTGCGAAATTACTCCACAACTGGATACAGCAAGGGGCAACTTACGAAACGCTACGTCACTTGGCGCGTGTTGAAATATCCCCGCAAAAACATGTGATCTCGAACCTTGAGAACCCCATTCAATTGCATGCAACTGCCCACTTTTCGGATGGAACTACAGAAAATGTAACACGATGGACTGTCTTTACACCGGAGGACACTTCAGCGATTGAAATTGACGCAGCCACTGCTATCGCCAAAGTGCGTCGCCGCGGTCGGCATATTGTCCTTGCTCGTTATCTCACAGAGGTCGTCCCGATTGAGTTCATCGCGCCCTTGAATGAAGTTCCAATACAGGATGTCCATAAAAGTGATGAAACACATACATCTTCAGAATCAACGGAGCCAAGCATTGACGGCGAAATTCTCAAATTGCTCTCAACGTTGCGGTTGCCTGTATCCCCAGCTGCCAATGATGCCACTTTCTTGCGCAGAGTAACGCTTGACCTTACCGGACGGCTTCCTGCCCCAGATGTAGTAACGGCATTTCTCGCAAATTCAGGTGAAAGTAAACGGGAAACGTTGGTGGATACGTTGCTTCAGTCAGACGAATTTAACGAGTACTGGACATTACAGTTGGCGAAGTTGCTGCGCATTCGTTCGGGAAGGGACGACAGCCAAGGCGCGCTTGTTTATCACCAGTGGCTTTCCGATCAGATTCGGGATGGCGTAGGATACGATCAGGTTGCACGCACGGTCATTATGGCAACAGGTGACACCCACGTAATCGGACCAGCGAATTTTTACCGTACTGTTGATAGCTCAAATGAACAAGCCGAATTCATGAGTGAACTCTTTATGGGTGCCCGGCTCCGATGCGCGAATTGCCATAATCACCCTCTCGACAAATGGACGCAAGACGATTACCACGGATTGGCGGCAATCTTTGCCAAAATAGAAGGGAGTGGACAGGTCGTCAAAGTAAAACCAACGGGCGAGGTTATCCATCCGGCAACCCGTGAAAAGGCGATCCCCCGAATTCCGGGTAATCGGTTCCTGCCTGCGGATGTTGCTGATGGTCGAACGGAGTTGGTTGACTGGCTAACAGGAACGGACAACCCATATTTCGCTAAGGCTATCGTCAATCGGTTATGGAAGGCGATGATGGGACGCGGCTTAGTCGAGCCTGTTGACGATTTCCGATCTACAAATCCAGCCACGCACCCTGAATTGCTAACAGCATTAGCTGACGATTTTGTGGCGCACGGCTACGACTTACGACGGACGCTCAAGCGGATCGCGCTGAGTGCGGCTTACGCGCGCAGTGCAAATACGCTTCCCCAAAACGCGACCGATGATCGTTTCTATTCGCATGCGCTACAAAAGCCGCTTGAACCAGAGGTATTGGCGGATGCAATCTCAGATGTCCTCGATGTGCCTGATGTTTATGGCAACGAACCCGAAGGCACCCGTGCTGTCTCTCTGTTTGATCCCAACACCGAATCCGAGGCACTTGATATCTTAGGGCGATGTGGACGTGAAACCTCATGTGAGAGTGCTACTGAAGCGACAGATGGACTTCAGCGTAAACTGCACCTGTTCAATGGTGATCTTCTCAATGCACGCATCGGTGTCCCAGATAGTCGGCTTGATAAACTAATGTCGGAAGGGAAATCATCGATGGAGATTCTCAACGAGTTCTACCTTGCTGCGCTGAGTCGGCATCCAACGGAGACTGAACAACAGTTTTGGGAACAGCACATTGATGTCAGCGCGTCTGCAAATTCGCAACGAGCAGTCCTTGAAGATATGGTGTGGAGTCTGCTAACTTGTAATGAATTTGTGACGAATCGCTAATACAACGTGAGTTTGATAATTAAACGTGGGTTGAAGAATAAAATACAAATATGGACGTTTCAATTTTTATTTTCAAACTCACGTTAATACAATAACTCTGTTTAAATAGAGTTGGATCGCATCCATCGTTTTATAGGTAAGTTTCATGCTACGTCTCTTTTTTACGATTTTGCTTGCGCTCAGCTGCGTGGTCTCCATAGCCACCACACAAGAGGAAATTATTATGCATAACCAAGGTGCTGCCGAGGTAAATGACAAGGCATTGATTGTGGATATCGTGCGGGCAGCGGGCAGCCATTCCGGTGTCAATACAAACCCATTGTTGGATAGTCAGGAAGCATCCCAATCCACCCGGGCAGATGAAGCGATTAAGAAATGGATCGATGCAAATGGAGAATCAATCGTTGGGACTCGCGGCGGTCCCTTTAATCCTACCGACCAATATGTAACAACTTACAAGAATAATAAAATCTATATTCATGTCCTTTCTTGGGGTGGAAAGAACAATATCATACTTCCAGCAATCATTGATCGGATGGTGAAGAACGCTTGGCTCCTCGAAAATCCGGAAGCAGATGGTGCCTCGTGGGGAATCGTGCGCCAACATCCATGGGGGCTTTTGATTGTAGTCCCGGAAGACCATCAAAATGGCGTTGATGATATTATCGTTCTTGATATTGAAGGGGATCCTGCTACTCTTAAGAAGCCACAACTGATTGAGTCTGATCCATCAACAGTTATCTATCTTTTCGGGGACAGTGCCAAGGTAGATGGTGGCCTTGCACACTTGCAAGCGCAGGACTGGATTGAAGGTTGGAATAAACCATCCGCTTCACTTTCATGGAAGGTGAAACTCCCAAGGTCTTCTGATTATACGTTGGCGGTCACCTATACCGCGGATGCCGATGCAATAGGCTCGAAGTTCGAGATTGTTGCAGGACAAAACAAAATCACTATGACAGTCCGCCGAACGATCGGATGGGCAGGAGATTCACAGAACTTTGAAAGAATACCGCTTCAGGGAACATTGTACCTGCCCATAGGTGAAAGCACAATTACGCTTCGTCTTATCGGAGAAGCAAAATCCAAGGCGAACGTGAAAATCCATTCTCTTGAGTTGATTTCGTCCGCCGCGGCAAAGACAATGATTGCCTCAAGGGGGAAGGCGCGACAGATGCGTGTAAGTACCGATTGGTTCATTGAGGCAAAGTACGGCGTGATGTTCCATTGGTCAACAACGACGCAGCCGTTGCGGGGCTCCCAAAAACCTTACCCAGAGGCAGTGGCGGCTTTTGATGTCAACGCTTTCGCAGATATGGTGAGTGAAACCGGAGCAGGCTACGTCATTTTCACTGCTGTCCACGG
This sequence comes from Candidatus Poribacteria bacterium, assembly GCA_022394775.1. GTDB lineage: Bacteria > Poribacteria > WGA-4E > WGA-4E > WGA-3G > WGA-3G. The sequence continues at coordinate 29,361 of JAGFCB010000092.1, read as the reverse complement.
AATCATGCATTTCCCTGCTCCTTTAAAATCGATTGAAGCGGTTATGTCGGAACGCACGTGTAAACGCGATCTGATTGGAGAGATAGCGGATAAACTAAATGAACGCGGCATTCCGCTCATGCTTTACTTCCATCACGGTGTTGGAGATTCCGAGTGGGGGAAAGCCTCTGGATTTCTGAGTAAGGATAAATCTCGGTTTTTCAAAATTGAGCGTGATATCCTTACTGAAATTGGACATCGATACGGTAAAAAGGTTGTGGGGTACTGGTTTGATGACCGGTATCCGCTCCAACCCTTTGAAGCATTGTATGAGGCGACCAAAGCCGGTAATCCTGATCGTATCGTCGCTTGGAACAGTTGGATTCTTCCTAAAACGACCGAATTTCAAGAGTACTACGCTGGTGAGTTTGGGGGCGCGCTCGTAATGCCACCTACAAGTTTTTTTGCTGAAGATGGCAGCGCAAGTGGGCTACAACCGCATGGTCTCATCTTTCTTGACGATCCTTGGCAGCACGGATATCCAGATACCGATATTGCCCCACCTTTATTTACAACACAGCAAATTATCGATTATGTGCAGACGTGTATTGCCCAAAAACTCGTAATTACAATGAATATAGGAATCACTCAGGATGGAAAGGTCTCGCCCGCGACACTTGAACAGATGAAAACTTTGCGGCGAACTATCCGAGCGGAATAATTTTCAGTCTTGACCAACAACTCGTCTACAGATACTTTTACTAAGGCACGAGTTGTTGGTCAAAGTTAAAAGTCCGTTGAGAACTACTGACAGTGCTCGTAATTTCAGGACGCATTGGAGATTAAATGATGAAGCGTACACAGCACTCAAACTTAGCAATATTTATCTTTAGTTTCATATTTGTCTTGATGTCTACGCCACTTGCTATCTCAGCAGATTCTGAGACTGAAATCAATTTTGAAATACAGATCCTGCCAATCCTCCAAAATCGTTGCTTTAGTTGCCATAGTGCGCTAAAAGTAGATGCCAACGGGAACGCTACAAAACCGAAGGGCGGTGTCCAACTGGACAGTGTAAAAGGCATTGAGACGAGCCTACACGGAGAGGTTATTGTTGCTGGCGAACCTACGGATTCCCTGCTCTACCAGCGTATCACCTTACCCGAAGGGGATACCGGTATCATGCCTCCACAGGAGGAGGGCGCGCCCTTGACAAAGCAGGAAACTGACCTTATCCGAAAATGGATTGAGCAGGGGGCGACCTATGGAGAATGGAAAGGAAATCAATCGGAACCCAAGTCATCAATGACTAACACCGATCCGCACCAACCTACCGTCATGCCACCGATCACTTCTCTCGCGTTTTCACCGGATGGAAAATCTGTCGTTGTATGTTCCCAAGCGGGATTACACGTTTACGATTTTCCTGCGCTCAGGCTGCAGAGGACAATTGAGGTATCAGCCCGTAATATACACGATCTCGCGTTTTCACCTAATGGGGATCAATTGGCAGTTGGCGGTGGGTATCCAGCAATTGAGGGCATTATAGAGATTTTTTCATGGTCTGACGGAAAGTCGATGCGTATGCTTAGAGAGCATCGAGACTCCGTCACGGCTGTTGCTTGGCGGGATGCGTCGTCGCTCGCGTCGGCAAGCTTGGACCGACGCCTCATTGTTTGGGACTTGTATACTGGCACCGTCATCCAGCAATTGGAAGGTCATTCAAAAGGGGTGTCATCTCTCTGTTTCCTGAGTGATAAGAATATACTCGTCAGCACGGGGATAGATCAGAGTGTCCGCGTTTGGGATTTGATTTCTGGTGAATTGATTCGCAGTATGAACAATCATACGCTGCCGGTTCATGACCTTGCCCTGCGTCCAAGTGATGCTGGACTACCTGTAATCGTTTCAGCAGGCGATGACCGTACCGTTCGATTTTGGCAGCCGACTATTGGTCGGATGGTAAAGTTCGCACGACTGGAGGAAGTTCCGCTTGATACGGCATGGTTGAACGACGGCTCAAAGGTTGTTGCCGTGTGTACCGATGGAGTTGTTCGTTTCGTTGATCCAGATTCAGTGGAAGTTACGAGTGAGATTCATGCGCTAAACGGTTGGGCGTACTCGCTTGCCGTTCATCCAACGGATGGTAGTGTTATTGTTGGCGGGCAGAATGGACAGGTCCGACACATTATACCGAAGTGACCGAAACCTCATTGTTTACGCCATTTCAATGAGGGTGCCTAACGCTTTTGCCTCCGCCTCTGCGAGTACCACTGATGCAGCGACTGCATCTTGCACCGCCACGCCTACGGATTTGAAAAATGTGATTTCGTCATCTGACTGCCGTCCCTGCTTGTCGCCGTTGACGATTACGCCGATTTCAGCGTCAATCTTGGCATTCGGAATAATTAGATCTCCCGCCTCCTCTAAGCACGCTTCTCGCGAATCCACCACGATTCGGTGTGCCCGTCTGATTGTCGTCGTATCGACTTCGCGTTTTTCCGGTACAAACGTGCCAACCGCTGTGATGTGTGTGCCGGGTTGTAAAGCGTTCCCATCAAAAAGAGGCGTTGCCGATGTCGTCGCACATAGCACAATATCAGCGTCCTCCACTACCGCTTGTGGTGTAGATACAAGATTAACTACGGGGGCATCTATCCACGCTGAAATCTCACTGGCGAGTTGTTCTGCCGAGGTTTGCGTCCGACTGATAAGGTTCACTCGCGTTATTTCTCTAACCGCCATCACCGCTTGCAACTGTGCCCTCGCCTGTACACCTGCACCGAAAAGTCCAACAATTTTTGCGTCCTGTCGGGCAAGTAGGTCTGCCGCCACGCCGCCACCGGCACCGGTTCGTATAGCAGTAAGGCTTGCCCCATCCATGAATGCTTTTGGCGCCCCTGTCGCTGGATCGAGGACTAAGACTGTTGCAGTGATACGAAGTAGATTGAGGTTCGGATTATCGTCATAGACCGAGACAACTTTGATACCGAATTCACTTCGTTCAGGGAGATAGGCAGGCATGATGAGCGTAACACCTTTGTCGGTGGAGATGTGTTGTCGAGGGGGCGCGACCACCTTATCTGCTGAGAGTTGACCGTAAGCGTGACGCATCGCATCAATCGCTTTGGGCATAGGTAAGGCTGCTCGAACATCAGCAGCGGAGAGAATTCTGATAGCCATCTAATCACTCCACGTGAACCACTACTTCACCTAACACATCCATATCTGGAACAATTCCTAATCCCGGTTGCGTTGCGGCTGCCATTCTACCGTTGACCCGTTGGGGTGCACCTCCCGCTGTGCTGACGGTGACGTAGCTATTGAAATCGGTTGCGGTGAAAAGGAATTCTGTCGGTGTACTGTGAGCAAGATGGGCGATCGCGGCGGTTGTGATGTCGCCGCCCCAACTGTCTTCAATCGTCATCGCAACGCCGAGTTCAACACAAAGGTCTCTGGCGAGTTTAGCTTTCGTCAGTCCGCCGAATTTGCTGATTTTAATGTTGACGACATCCATCGCCTGATCGGCATGACCGCGCAATAGCGCGTGGATACTGTCAATCGTTTCATCAAGAACAAACGGATGATCTGTCCGCTGACGAATCGCGAGACATTCTTCATAAGAGAGGCAGGGCTGTTCAATATAGACGTCTACATCGCGCACACCGCGGACAACACGGACGGCTTGGTGCATCAACCAACCCGTATTCGCATCCGCGATCAGCACATCATCGGGTTCCATTAATTCGGCAACCGCATGGATCCGTTCAATATCGGTGTTCGGATCACCGCCGACTTTCAGTTGGAATTTGCGGTATCCTTCCGCACGATAGCCCGCTACCTTCGCTGCCATCTCGTCAGGGGATTGTTGGGAGATCGCACGATAGAGCATGAAATCCTCACCATACCTACCACCGAGCAGTGTGCAGACCGATTGGTTTGAAACTTTGCCGAGGATATCCCAGCTCGCGATATCGATTGCGGATTTCACATACGGATGTCCCTTGAGCGCGACATCCATGCGTTGGTTGAGCGGAAGCAGTTGTGTCGGGTCTTCACCGATAAGGTGCGGTGCGAGTTCAGCAATACCCGTACGGGTGCCCGTCGCATAAGCAGGGAGGTAGAACGGTCCCAGTGGACAAACCTCGCCGTAACCCGTGATGCCTTCATCCGTTTCAACGGCGATAATGGTGCTGTCGAAGACGGATACAGATTTGCCGCCCGACCAGTTATAGCTGCCTTCATGGAGTGGAAGGTCCACTTGGTAAGCGTTGATACTACGAATTTTCACTTTTTAATTTACCTTGCGGTTGGGTGAGGAGGATTGGTGTTCTCATACGCCTCTCCATTTCTAAAGGGTCATTTGTAAAGTCCCCCTGATAAGGGGATTTAGGGGGTTAAAAATGTGGAAAATACCGATTGTTGCGTCTAAATGTCCGATATTTGCTCAGTTTGCGTAAGTCCTGTTAATGTTAGTTACTGGAAGTTGGTACTTGTTCGATGATACGGTCTGCGAGCCGCGAGAAAGGGAGACTCTGAAGATAAACAGTGCCAGTCCCTTGCAGTGTTGCGAGGAAAAGTCCCTCACCACCAAAGAACATTGATTTTAAACCTTTTACCATTTCAATGTTGTAGTCAACACTGGACGAGAAAGCAACAAGGCAACCGGTGTCAACACGAAGCACCTCGTTGTTGAGTTCCTTTTTGATCACGGACCCACCAGCATGCACAAAAGCCATGCCATCGCCACGTAGGTGCTGGAGGATAAAGCCCTCACCACCAAAAAAACCGGTCCCCAATCTACGTGAGAAGGCAATGTCGAGTTCGGTACCCAAGGCTGCGCAGAGGAAGGCATCCTTCTGACAGAGCAACTCTCCGCCCATTTGTGCCAGATCAATCGGGAGAATATGTCCGGGATAGGGCGCGGCGAAAGCCACGCGTCTCTTACTGTTGCTTGTGTTGGTGAAGTGCGTCAAAAACAACGACTCACCGCTAAGCGCGCGTTTACCGGCAGTCAGAAGTTTGCCCATTAAACCGTCGTCTTGATTGGAACCGTCCCCCATCTTTGCCTCATAGACAATGTCATCCTCCATCCAGTTCATAGCACCCGCTTCCGCAATGATGGTCTCGCCTCTATCGAGTTCAACTTCGACGACTTGCATATCGTTACCGAAAATTTCATAATCTACTTCGTGGCTTTGCATTATTGTTCCTTTTAAAGGTGGTGATGCAGCATGTGCGAAAACCTACTATTAGGACACTACTGCAGTTTATTTTTCTCCTAAATAATGTTATGATAGCGGATGGAAATTCTCCGAACCACACCGCAGTTTACTGGAAAAATAATAGCATATTTAACAGAAACCGTCAAGAAGGAAGCAGTTTGATAGGAATAACATTGTGGCATCAATGATTACTATTGCCATAGGATTAGCAACGGTCGCACTCTTATGGTTTTTCTTTCGACCCCCTTTTGGAAAGAATATGGTTCGCCTGAACACTGACCAACGGGTTGTCGCGCTTACCTATGATGATGGACCGAACCCGCCTTATACGGATCAGTTGCTTGATGTGCTCGCAAAGCACAATGTCAAAGCGACATTTTTCATGATAGGGAATCGGATTGAAAGGCACCCGGAAACGGTAAATAGAGTGATCGCTGAGGGACATCAGGTCGGTAATCATACCTACAGTCATCCACTCCTGGGTTTCTTGCCACCGTTCTGTATCCGACGGGAAATTGAACGCACGGACGATCTCCTTCAGCAATACGGCATTGCAACGGATAGTGTATTTAGAGCACCGATGCTGACACGTTTTTTGCCTGTCGCTTATGTACTCGCGAAACTGGATCGAACACACATCAGTTGCAATGTATGGAGCTGGGATTGGACGACACAGAACCCCGACAAGATCGCTAAAACAGTATTGAAGAAAACGCTTTCATCTACAGGAGCGGGTTCAATTATCGTCCTACACGACGGAAAAGCGGAAAATAAGAAGGCAAACCGTTCCGGGACAATCGAAGCGACAGATCGAATCATTACGGCACTTAAACAGGACGGGTACGAGTTTGTGCGGTTGTCGGATGTTAGTTAACAGTCATCAGTTAAGAGACGGTTTGGTTGGGCAAAATTCCTCTTTAACTCTCACTGCGAGGCAAACCGAGAACTGACAACTGTTAACTGACAACTATTCTTCAGTCTGCTGACTCCACAGAAATTTTTGCCCGAAAAGCGTTGACGGACGCTTCCGCTTCGTTTGAATATCCAATAGCACCTAACTTAAAAAGTTGACCCCGGTCAAAATGATGAGTAAGCTGTCCTGTTTCACCAGATTCACTCCACGCCCAAGCGAGTAGGTCTTTTTGAGGTATGCCTTCTGTTGTGGGAAATTCTGTATCGCCGTTGATCAGATAAAACGTGCCATCACTGTCTCCCCTGCCGACTTCAATATCAACGGTTAGCGTGCCGCCCTTTTCAAAGGCACTTACATCAATCACGACGATGATATATTCATGACGGCCGTCTATTGGTGTCGAAAAAGTGTCCAATACCGCTTGCGAAGGATGCTCAGGGGTAAAAACAAGGTTGCCCAATCCGGGCTGCTTTCCTACCAAGGCTGCTTTGAGAAATGTGAGATAATACTCAGATATTGAAAGTCCCTTTTTTTCACTGTCATTGCGAAGTTCATTGACCATTTGCTTACCCATCAGTTCAAACTCAGACGATATAACCAAGCAATCCACCGGTGAGCCTTTTTTGGATCCGGTTTTCCAACCCTTAATAATTGCTTGTGCCAACGGATGGCTTGTGTCAAGGTTTTTACCCTCGCGTTCGCGTCTTTTGGCAATCGGTTCCCGCAAACTCTGTATACGGCCCAATTCAGAATTGGGGACCCAGGTGTTAATAAAATTGTCATTCAAGAATTCTATGATTTCATCTTTAGAGAGGACACCTGCCCTCAGTCCCTTGCCGCTCCCTCAGCAAGATTCATCGGCGAGCGGTCCATTTATTGAAATGGCGTGGATCGGTTTCTGTTCTGCGGGTGCCAATTCCAACGCTTGCTCCAGCGATACCCAGTTAATTTGTTGCGATTTGTAGAAACAGCGTGTCAGTTTGTGCGCCGCTTCTTCTTCTGTAATAGATGCTATGAATTCAGTGTTTTGCATGTCATCTTCTGTGCCAGCACGGAGTTCCATTTGGGGGCAGAAACCGATATCCGTAGACCAAGTAGGGGTGTCAGCGTCTCCCTTACTATTCCACCAAGTGTCGAAATTCAGGGTGCCTTTAGGAACGTGCATCTGGAAAAATACGATGCTCTCTTTGGCACGATCAATAACCAGGTGTCCAGCGAATTGAGAAGGTGTGAACCAACCGTTCGGTAAGGCAAATTCCGCATGGATACGAAATACAATGTCAACGAATTCAGCGTTGTAGGCACGCAAACATGCCCACAGTCCGCAGGAATCCCCTGAATCGCCGTGCAGGTCCAGATGCGGTTCAGGGTGGAGTTGCTTCAACAGTTCGAGGACACCAGCGTGTTCAATCTCCCAAAGGGCTCCCACTGAAACGGCTCCCTTAGGAAGGAAGTCGCGAAAAATTGAGGTGGAATACTGTTTTTTCCCATCAGCGACGCGCAGATTTGCCAAGGCATCCCATCTTATATGAAAGTTGTATTGTGTGTATTCAATTGGCGCGATGAAGCCTTTAACAGAAACTTCTGCGTCACCGTCGAGACTAAGCGTTATTTTTTTCGGTGCTGTTTTCATTTTAAGTTCCTTCTACAGAGATTTTTGCGTGGAAAGCGTTTATATCTCCTATTCCACCCCACTGATCTCCAGCTGCACACAATTTAAAGTGTTGCCCCTGATTGAAATCGTACTTAATTTGTCCGATTTGACCGGGAAATATCCCCCAGACTCTGGTCAGTGCGCCGAGAGCCTTTCGATATTCATCACTATTTTGACTGTTCCATGCTTCGGGGTCAATACCATCAGGTACTTTCTCTGTCGGCAGTTTTTGATCGCCGGCAAGGAGATAAAAGATTCCTAAGGAACGCTTGAAAAACGGATGTAGGATACCGCTTCTCCGGTTCAGCCACCCGAAAGTTCGCCAACTCGTCCCACTCTACATGGAAGTTATATTGTGTATATTCGATCGGCGCGATGAAACCTTTGACGTTGACTTCTGCTTCTCTATCAAGTTTGAGTGTGATTTTGTTTTCTAAAGTGTCCATTTCAATCTTCCTCTACAGAAATCTTTAAGTAGAAGGCATTTGTGTTCCCTCTCTCGGCGAACCAATCCCCGGTGACACCGAGTTTAAAAACTGCGCCTCGCGCAAAACAATGACTGATTGTTGTCGTTGTATTCGGTTTAATGCCCCACGCTGAGACGAGTGCCTCCGGTATCCCTTCTGTCGGAAGTTCCGCGTCGCTATCAAAGAGATCAAATGAACCGGCAGCATCTGCACTCCCAACTTGAATATAGATACTAAGGGTGCCACCGGTTTCGAACGCTGTTGTATCGATATTGACGACAGTGTAATCTTGATAACCGTTTCCGGGTGCCCGAAAAATATTCAATATTTCCGGCGACGATTGTACACTGTCGAGTACAACACGCAAGCCAGTTGAAGGTGTGCCTGAAGTGCCTTCATTTAAATTTTTCTGTACGGAAACTGTTGCGCGAAAAGCGTTGACACACGGTTCCTCTCTATCCCAATATCCGGTAGCACCCAACTTAAAAAGTTGACCGCGATCGAAACGATGTCTGATCTGCCTTGTGGCACCCGATTCAGCCCATGTCCGAGCAAGCGTGTTTTTAGGTGTTTTTTCTTCTGTGGAAAGTTCGCTATCATCGTCAAACAGATAGAACACACCTTCACCTTCATCTCTGCCAACTTCAATGTCAATAGTGAGTGTGCCACCGTTTTCAAAGTCCGTGGTATCAATCACAACAACGGTCCAATCTTGATAACCGACTGTTGGTGTCCGAAAAACGTCCAATACCTCTTCTGAAGCAGATTTTCTGGTAAGAATGAGGTTCCCCAATCCGGGTTGTTTCCCGCCCAGAGATTGCTTGAGGAATGTCAGATAATATTCATACGATGCGAGTCCTCTACGATTACTGTCTTCATGGAGTTCATTAACGAGTTGTCTGCCCATCAATTCAGAATCTGGCGAGATAATCAAACAGTCTACCGGCGAATGTTCTTTCCACCCCTTCATGACGGCTTCTGCCAAAGGATGTGCCCTATTAAACAGTGCCCTGGATCCGGCTTCAAATCTCTGTGTCGCATAATCACGCATTACAGATGTTCGCTCTAATACAACATTCGACACCCAGACATTAATGAAGTTCTCATTCAAGAATTCAATAGTTTCATCATAAGAGAGGACACCTGCCCTCAGACTTTTGCCGCTCCCTCAGCACGCCTCATCAGCGAGCGGTCCATCTATTGAGATAACGTGAATCGGTTTCTGTTGTGCTTGTGCTATTTCTAACGCCTGCTCCGGCGGCACCCAATTAATTTGTTCTGATTTATAGAAACGCTGTATTAGGATGCGTTTCGCTTCTTCATCGGTAATGGAATCGCCTGTGAATTCGGCATCTCGGACTGGGTTCTGTGTTCCGACCCGGAGTTCCATCTGCGGACAAAGACCGGAATCGATAATAGAATTCCAGCTAACATCAAAGTTTATTGGACCCTCAGGGACGTACATCTGAAAAAAATCAACCTTCTCTCCGGTTCGGTCAACGACAAGATGTCCAGTAAATTGCGACGGTGTAAACCTGCCATCTTCAAACTTAAACTCCGCATGAATCCGAAACACAATGTCGGCGAATTGATCGTTACACGCCCGCAGGCATGCCCATAACCCGCAGGAATCACTGGCATTGATGCTTATATCTAAATTTGGATTCGGATGCAGTTGCTGGAGCAATTCCGTTACACCACGTTCCTGAATCCGCCAGTATTCACCTACTGAAACCGATTGCGCTGGGAGAAAAGACTGAAAAACCGATGTAGAATGGTATTTTTCGGGTTCAGCGACCCGAAGATTCGCCAATGCGTCCCACTCAACGTGGAAGTTGTTTATTGTATGTTCAATCGGTGCAATGGAGGCTTTCACGGAGACTTCTGTGTCCCTATCAAGATTAAGCGTGATTTTGTTTTTCGAGGTTTCCATGTCAGTTCTCCTCTACAGAAATTTTTGCGCGGAAAGCGTTGATACACGGTTCATCTCTCGCCCAATGTCCGGTAACGCCTAACTTAAAAAATTGACCTTGGCCGAAAGTGTGCGTGATTTGACGGGTGTCACCGGGTTCACCCCACTCCCAAGTAATCTTGTCTTTCGGTGATTCTTCTTCTGTGGAGAGTTCTTTATCACCATCAAACAGATAGAATGCTGCTTCACCCTCTTCTCTACCGATTTCAAGGTCGATGCTGAGTGTGCCGCCGTTTTCAAACGCGGTGGCATCAATCACGACTACGGTATAATCCTGATAGCCTACCGTTGGTGTCCGGAAAAGATCCAACACCGACTGCGAAGTCTGCTCAGGAGTGAGAACAATGTTCCCCAATCCGGGCTGTTTTCCTGCCAAGGCTTCCTTGAAAAATGTTAGGTAATGCTCAGCCCGTCGGAGTCTACTATACTTAATATCTTCGCTGAGTTCATTAGCGGGTTGTCTGCCCATGAGTTCAAACGTCGGCGATATAACCAAGCAATCTACCGGTGAGCCTTTTTTTGATCCAGTTTTCCAGCCCTTAATAATCGTTCGTGCTAAGCGGTGCGTTGTGTCATAAGTCTTACCCTCGCGTTCGCGTCTTTTGGCAATCGGTTCCCGTAAACTATGGATACGTCCTAATTCACAATTGGGGACCCATGTGTTAATGAAATTGTCGTTCAAGAATTCGATGATTTGATCATTAGAGAGGACACCTGCCCTGAAGTATTTCCCGCTCCCTCAGCAGGATTCGTCCAAGAGCGGTCCATCTATTGAGATGGCATGGATCGGTTTCTGTTGTGCGGGTGCCATCTCCAACGCTTCTTCCAGTGATACCCAATTAATTTGCTGCGATTTGTAGAAGCAGCGACTCAATTTGTGCTCCACTTCTTCTTGTGTAATAGATTCAATGAATTCAGTGTTTCGCCCAACGTTTTCTATGCCAGCACGAAGTTCCATTTGCGGGCAGAAGCCGCTATCCGTAATATGACCCTCCTCGTCTGGATCAATCTTCCATTTAGCACCAAAATTTATGGTGCCTTTAGGAACGTACATCTGAAAGAAGGCAACCGATCTTTTCATTCTATCAATAACAAGATGCCCCGTAAACTGGGAAGGCGTGAACCAACCATCCTTTAGGTCAAATTGTGCATGGATGCGGAATACAATGTCGGCGAATTCAGCGTTGTAGGCGCGGAGGCACGCCCACAGTCCTTGAGATTCGGTTTTATGGGGCGGCAGCTCCGCACGCATACCGAAAGATGGATTCGGATGAAGTTGCTTCAGCAGCTCCAGAGTACCCGCGTGCTCAATTTGCCAAGGCGTACCGACAGAAACGGCTGCCTTAGGGAGAAAATCGCGGAAGATCGAAGCGGAATACTGCTTTTCTGGTTCTGCGACGCGCAGATTTGCCAATGTCTTCCACTCTACATGAAAGTTGTATGAGGTATATTCAATCGGAGCGATGAAACCTTTGACAGACACTTCTGCATCACTGTCAAGATTAAGTGCAATTTTATTGTTGAAAGTTTTCATTTTTTCTTATGAACTTCCTGTTCAGTATAGGATCTTATCGCCCATACACAAAATTGGATGCACTTCTACGGGTTATCAAAGTTTCTTTTGTAGCATAGGAAACCGTTAGTCTTCTATGGTACGTATCCGCAATGCGTGTTTATTTTTCTTTCATTTCTGCTGGTTCTACAGAAACTCTTGCTTGAAAGGCATTGACAGACGCTTTGTTATCCCCCTGTTCGGCAGCGGCAATTACGAGTTTAAAAACTTGACCTCGGTAGAAAGGATACGTGATTTGCGCCGTTCCACTTGGTGAAATGTCCGTCGCATTGGCAAACGAATGATAATATCGCAGCCCACGTTCCGACGGAAATTCAGTGTCGCTACCGTATAAATAGAAAGAGCCTGCAAGTTCGGCACTCCCCACACGGATATCAAGGGTCAGTATCCCCCCGTTTTCAAAGGCAGTGGCATCAATTGTTACGATAGTAGAATCCTGAGAACCGACCTCCAGCGTTTGAATAACATCCAATACTTCCAACGTAGGCTGTGTAGAGTTGAGGACAACCTCCAAGCCTGTTAAGAAAGGTTTGAAAGGACTTTTCTGTTCGGGGGTCCCCTCTTCCTCACCTAATAGATAAGCGAAAGCGTTATCAGGACTGAATCCGGGGTATTTCCCTTCTAAGGTTTCAATGAGGAACAGTCGGTAATTTTCTGCTGCTGTTCTGCCACCCTCTAAGCCGCGACCGTTGAAGAGGTATTTATTCAAAGCGAGTTTACCTCTCAATTCAAAGTCAGGCGATATAACGATACAGTCCACAGGTGAGCGTTCGTGCCAACCTTTTTTGATCGCTTCTGCTAAGGGGTGGGTAGTGTCAAACGCTTTAGATTCATTCGCGTATCTTTTCGCAAGATATTCTCTCGCGCTCGGCTTCCTACCAAATTCAAAATTAGAAACCCATGTATTGATAAAATTTTCGTTCAAAAATTTAATGACTCGGTCATGAGAGAGAGCACCTGCTCTCAGGCTTTTACCGCTCCCTCAGCAGGCTTCATCAAAGAGTGGACCATCAAGTGAAATGACATGAACGGGCTTCTGTTGTGCCTGTGTCATTTCCAATGCTTCCGCTAACGATACCCAGTTAATGCGCTGCGATTTGTAGAATCGCTGGATTAAGAGACGTTCTGCTTCTTCTTGCGTGATTGCTTCTGTGAATTCGGTGTCTTGTAGAATATTTTCTGACCCAGTCCAGAGTTCCATTTGCGAGCAGTAACCGCAATCTGTAATCCATCTCGGAGCGTCCCAACCTTCTAACGTCGTTTCCCAATGAACGTCAAAGTTTAGCGTGCCTGGAGGGACGTGCATCTGAAAGAATACGACAGTCTTTTGGTTACGATCTATAACGAGATGTCCAGCGAACTGCGAAGGTGTGAACCAACCGTCCTCTAAGGCAAATTCCGCATGAATGCGAAACACGATGTGAACCAAGTGATCGTTGTAAGCGCGTAGACATGCCCGGAGACCTTTACACTCTTCCAAGCCGTACATCTCCACACGCATTTCCAGAGAGGCGTCGGGATGCAGCTGTTCCAGCAATTCTTGGACACCGGCTTCTTGAATTTCCCAGCATTCACCCACTGAAACGGCTTCGGATGGAAGAAAATCGTGAAAAACGGCGGCAGCATACTGCTTTTCTGGTTCTGCAGCTCGCAAGTTTGCCAACGCATCCCATTCCTTATGAAAGTTGCCTGCGGTATGCGCAATCGGCGCAATGCAGCCTTGGACAGCGATTTCAGCGTCTTCGTCAAGATTAAGCGCGATTTTGTTTTCGATCACTTTCATTTTCGTTTCCCCCTACAGAAATTTTTGCGTGAAAAGCGTTGATGCTCCCTTTTTCATTGAACCACGTACCGGTAGCACCCAACTTAAAGATCTTACCGGCGTCAAAACGATGTCGGATTCTTCCGATCTGTCCGGAGGGTATATCCCATGCTGAGGTAAGCGCGTCATTCGGATAACCCTTCGTCGGTAATTCGGTATCGTCATCAAAGAGATCAAACGATCCCCCCGGCTTCGCAGTGCCCATCCGAATATCAATGGCGAGTGTACCACCGTCTTCAAAGGCGGTGGTATCAATCTCAACGACAGTATAATCTTGATAGCCGTACCTCGGTGTCCGAAGGATGTCCAGCACTTCTTGTTCAGTCTGCTCACGGTTGAGCACAACCTTCAAACCGATTGGCGAACCCGTTGAGGTCTCATCGGCAAATCCGGGCAACTTACCAGCTAAAGAATCCTCAAGAAACTTAAGGTAAGCATCCTCTTCTGGAATACCAGTTCGTAAACAGTCATCAAAGAAGTCATTAAGCGGAAGTTTGCCCATCACATCAAATTCTGGGGCAATAACTAAACAATCCACAGGTGAATGTTCTTTCCACCCTTCCATGATAGCTTTTGCTAACGGGTGTTTTCTGTCGAACGCTTTGGATAGATCCTTACGTCTTCGTGCCATGTAGGCTTGCTTTCGGGGTGTCCGCTCCAATTCGACATTAGACACCCAAACGTTAATGAAGTTTTCATTCAAGAATTCGATAACTCGGTCATCAGAGAGGACACCTGCCCTCAAGCCTTTACCGCTCCCTCAGCAGGATTCATCAGCCAACGGACCGTCTATTGAGATGGCATGAATTAATTTTATCTGTTCTTCTGCCATCTCGACTGCTTGATATGGGGATACCCAGTTAATTTGTTCTGACTTGTAAAAACGTCCAGCTAACACGCGTTCTACTGCTTCTTGGGTGATAGATGTCGAAAATTCTATGTTCTGCGCAACATCTCGCGCCCCAGCATGGAGTTGCATTTGCGAGCAAAAACCTGCATCCGTAATAGAATAAGATGCCTCTTTGTCTTCTTTCCAACCGATATCGAGGTTCACCGTGCCTTCAGGGACGGACATTTCAAAGAAAGCAACTTTGCCCTCAAGTCTGTCAACTATAAGATGTCCGGCAAACTGCGAAGGCGCAAGCCAGCCATCCTCTAATTTAAACTCTGCATGAATCCGAAACGCGAGGTCGGCGAATCTATCGTTGTAGGCACACAAGCATGCCCATCGTCCGCTCGAATCTCCCGAATCATCGTCCGTATTCAGATTTGTAGCAGCATGTAATTGCCTGAACAACGCCAGCACGCCGGATTCCTGAATCTGCCAACACTCACCCACTGAAACCGGTTCATCTGGAAGAAATGCTTGAAAAATAGATAAGTGATGCTGCTTTTCCTGTTCAGCGACACGTAGGTTCGCCAATGCATCCCACTCGACGTGGAAATTAGAGAGCGTATGCTCAATCGGCGCGATAGAGGCTTTAACATTGATCTCTGCATCTCTATCAAGGTTAAGTGTGATTTTGTTTGGATTCGTTTTCATTTTTACCCATCCTGCGTCGTTCTTGGAATAATATCGTGAACACCGCCTTCACGGATACTTGCCGAAGAGACTAACACGAATCTCGCTTTTTGACGAAATTCCGGCAGCGATATCGCCCCACAATTACACATGAGCGATCGGATTTTTGCGAGGGTTGTTTTCAAATTATCGTTCATCTTTCCTGCATAAGGTACATAAGCATCGGCACCCTCCTCAAACAATAATTCTGAGCCGCCGCCTTCGTGGTAGCGTTGCCAATTGGCAGCTCGCTTTGTGCCTTCACCCCAATATTCTTTCACCGTATTCATACCCAATTTTCTTAGTTTACTCGGACTTTCATCAAATCTTGCAAAGTATCTGCCCATCATCACGAAATCAGCACCCATGGCAAGTGCCAAACCGATATGATAATCTTGGAATATACCGCCATCTGAGCAAATTGGCACGTAGACACCAGTATCCTTCAAATACTGGTCCCTCTGCCGAGCCACTTCAATGACAGCAGTCGCTTGCCCACAACCAATACCTTTCTGTTCCCGTGTTATACAAATAGCACCGCCACCGATACCGACTTTCACAAAATCAGCACCGGCTTCTACCAAATACATAAAAGCGTCCCCATGAACGACGTTCCCGCCACCTACTTTTACTGTCCCATCGTACGTATCTTTAATAAATCGAATGGTATCTGATTGCCATTCGGTATACCCTTCGGAAGAATCGACACAAAGCACATCGACACCTGCTGCTACCAATGCTGGTACTCTTTCTTTGTAATCTCTTGTATTAATTCCGGCACCGACGACAAGTCTTTTCTGCGAATCTACGGATTCAAGCGGATTTTTCTTATGGTCATCGTAATCTTTTCGGAAGACCAAATGTATGAGTTTACGATTTTCGTCGACAACGGGTAGACAATTTATCTTGTGTTCCCAAATAAGGTCGTTGGCAGCTTCAATCGCAATTCCTTTTTCTCCTACAATCAACTGCGAAAACGGGGTCATCAATTCGCCGACTTTAGTATCTAAATCGACTCGACTCAATCTATAATCTTTATCTGTTATGAGTCCAAGCAACGCACCTGAAGACGAACCATCTTCGGTTATGGCAATTGTCGAGTGTCCTGTCTCTTCGGTGAGTCTCACGACATCTGCTATTGTATTATCACACTTCAAATTTGAGTCGCTGACGACGAAACCCGCTTTGTGGCTTTTAACTGCCCTGACCATTGCTGCCTGTTCTTCAATACTTTGGGACCCATAAACAAAGGAGATCCCGCCCTGCCTCGCCAATGCAATTGCCAAATTGTGATCTGAAACAGCCTGCATGATTGCTGAAGCAAACGGGATATTCACTTCCAGAGAGGCTTGCTGCCCTACTTTAAACTTCACAAGAGGTGTTCTCAGGATAACGTTTTCAGGGATACAATCCTTCGTGGTTAAGTTCGGTAAAAGCAAGTATTCGCTGAAAGTTCGGCTTGCTTCAGAAAAAAAGTGAGCCATGATTCATTCCTCCTGTCAAAACAAAATAGCAATCCTATAAAGTATCTTTTCCGGCATACTAAAGTTTGGATGACTTTAAGATAAAAACAGGCACTATTATGGTTAACTCAAAAGTGCCTGCTTCGTTCAGATTTTGTTTTCGATATGTTCAGATCTGGATTTCGTCAAGGTTCTCGGCAGTCATCGTTTGCTCTAAGAGCATATCAAGATATGAAAGGTTTTCAATGGAGGTGATCCGCTCGGTGAACGTTTCAGGAACGTTCTGAAATCGGAGCCTTAGCAGTTGTAAGATTGCTGCCTGTTTGCCTTCTATGATACCCTCGGCTTTGCCTTGTTCTATCAGTAACTCAGCTGCTGTCTGTGCCATGATTGCTACCTCACTTTCATCTTGACTGTGACGTTTAACTAACTCTATGAGTTCTTCACGCTCGCCAGCCGGTCGACGATGCAAAATCAACTGGATAAAATACAGAAGTGCCTGACGTACCTGCGATACTTGCGTTTCATCAAGACGACCTAATTCCGATACCGCCGCTACTAACGCGTCACTTATCGCAGACTTCTCTGCACCCTCCTTTTGAAGAACACTTAACAACCATCCTAACGGATGTCCAGGCTTCGTCAGAGTCTCGCGATCTACCGTCTTTACACCTAAAAATAGGGTGTCAAACGTCGGCACAAATCGCTTCAGGATTTCGGGAACTTCCATTATTGCTGTCAGCGACAACGGAGAAGCCCATCGCCGATCTCCCGTGTAAAATACTATTGGTAAGATCGGATCCAAACGTCGTCTCATTCCAGTTTCCGACTGCCACGCCCGCCATTGTTCTTGCCATATCTCCATCATATAAGACAACAGCCGAAATCCCATCGTCGGATCTACCGTCGATTGATGCTCAATGAGAATATAAATCAGGAGTTCCTCGCTATCAGGTGTCCCTTGAAACGGCACCTGCAGTAGCACATCTGACTCCCGCTCTCGTAAGGCATCGGAAATAAAACTCCGGTTCTGCTGTACACCTCTGCTGAAATCAAGCAAGGCTACCAGTTCAGGCGCGATGATTTCGACTAACCCCCGCACATACTCCGGGTACTGGAGCAACCGCCTGATACTCCGGTCAGAAAAGTGTTCTATCAGGATATCAGAAGGTTGAGGAGATTTCGGGTCTTTTGACATAGACACTTACATTTCAATTCATTCAGGACAGAGATTTGAAAAACAGTATAGCATCAATGCTCCAAGAAATCAAGTTGTTTTTCACAGGCGTCAGAGCCATTCAATTTTCGGTTTTTGGCATTTTCGCGGTAGCATCGTGAAGCGAAAAGTCCTCAGCAAAACTACCGGTTTTCAAACGCAGCAATATCCGCTTCATATTGCAAGGTCCAGCCGATTTCATCGAGTCCGTTCAATAAGCAGTACTTCTCAAAATCGCCGATGTCAAAAGTGTGCGCGGTGCCGTCAGGACAGATAACTGATTGTTCCTCTAAGTCTATCATCAACTGGTAGCCCTTGGTGTTCTGTGCTGCTTGGCTGAGCGCGGTGATGACATCTGCGGACAGGGCAATCGGGAGGATCCCGTTCTTATAGCAGTTGTTGCGGAAGATGTCTGCAAACGAAGGCGCGAGAATCGCTTTGAAACCGTACTGCTGAAGTGCCCACGGCGCATGCTCACGGGAGCTGCCACAACCGAAATTCGCACCTGCGATGAGAATACTCGCACCGGCATAGCGCGGAAGGTTCAATACGAATTCTGGGTTCGGATCGCCGTTTTCAAGGTAACGCCAATCGTTGAAAAGAAATTCACCGAAGCCTGTCCGTTCAATGCGTTTCAAGAATTGCTTCGGGATAATCTGGTCGGTGTCAACATTAATCCGGTCAAGAGGGACAACAAATCCAACATGTTCTTTAAAGGCTTCCATATTTTTGAATATTTACCTCCGCGCAGATTGACCTTACAGGTCAATCTGGTTTCTGATGCGTTCTGTACCACATTGTGAGTACGAGTTGTTTCTGTTTTCTAAAGGTTGATTTGTGCTTCGCATTCAGCAGTGAACTTATTGGAAATTTCTAATATCTACGAAGTGACCTGTAACCGCTGTTGCAGCCGCCATTTGTGGGCTGACGAGGTGCGTACGTCCACCTTTGCCTTGCCTGCCTTCAAAATTCCGATTGGATGTACTGGCACAACGTTGGCCCGGACTCAGGGTGTCTGGATTCATGCCGAGGCACATGCTACAACCGGCTTCGCGCCACTCAAAACCCGCGGCACGGAAAATCTCATCAAGCCCTTCCGCCTCTGCTTGGCGTTTGACTGCTTGTGATCCGGGGACGACCATTGCATTGACGTTCTCTGCGACCTTCCTGCCCTTAGCGACTTCTGCAGCCGCGCGTAAATCGCTGATTCGGGAATTGGTGCAACTGCCGATAAAGACCCGATCCACAGCAATATCTGTGATGGCGGTGCCGGGTTTGAGATCCATGTATGCCAACGCGTGTTCAGTGGCTGTCTTCTCGTCAGCCGTCGCCATATCTGCGGGATCCGGGATGCGTCCTGTGACATCGGTCACCATACCCGGGTTTGTGCCCCATGTTACCTGCGGTGCGATGTCCGCCGCGTTGAGTTGTAGGGTTCGGTCGTAGGACGCGCCTTCGTCAGTCGGGAGTTGCTTCCAACGTTCGACCGCTGCATCAAAATCTTCACCTTTCGGAGCAAAACGTTTGCCAGCGATGTATTCGTAGGTGGTATCGTCAGGAGCAATCATACCGGCACGCGCACCCGCCTCAATGGACATATTGCAGACAGTCATCCGTTCCTCAATACTGAGGGCGCGGATAGCGGAGCCTGTATATTCGACCACGGCACCGTTGCCGCCGTCAATACCGATATGCCCGATAATAGCAAGGATAATATCTTTCGCAGTTACGCCGTAAGGGAGTATGCCATCAATCCGAATCTCAAAGTTTTCCGATTTCTGTTGCAGGAGACACTGTGTAGCGAGGACATGTTCAATTTCGCTTGTGCCGATGCCGAAAGCGAGCGCACCCAACGCACCGTGCGTTGAGGTATGACTATCACCACAGACAATGGTGGTGCCGGGCTGCGTGATGCCGAGTTCGGGACCTATGACATGAACGATCCCTTGCTCAGGACTATCGATGTCATAGAGGGGGATATCAAACTCAGCACAGTTTTGTGCCAGTGTCTCCATCTGTTTCGCTGCAATCAGGTCAGCAATTGGTAGCGATCTATCCGTCGTCGGGACGTTGTGATCCATCGTCGCGAATGTCTGGTCAGGACGACGTACCTTTCGGTTGTTGAGTCTTAACCCCTCAAACGCTTGTGGGGATGTGACTTCATGAACGAGGTGCGTGTCGATATAGAGAATCGGCACCTCGTCTGCGGAGGCGCGCACCAGATGCGCCTCCCATATCTTTTCATACATCGTTTGTGTTTTCATGTTTTTATCCTTTACTCAAAAGGTTGCAACATACCGTCTTTTACGATCAGTGCCTTCTCTTCATAAATAGCGTCCCCATCCGCATTGAAAGAGAACTTGCCAAAAACTGTGTCAAAGTCCCTGATATGTGCCAGGGCATCTCGGATTGAAATCGCATCGGTTGCTTGCGCATTCTTAATCGCCTCCGCTAAAATATAGACGGCGGTATACGATGCGACAGCAAAGACATCCGGGGTCATGCCGTAGGTCATATTGTAATTCTGCACAAATGCTTGATTTCCAGGTGTGTCATCGGTGCTAAGCCAACCGATAAAAGTGATTGCCCCTTCAGCAGCGGTCCCCGCTGCTGCTACATCAACACTGGTTAATGAACTCATAATAATGGGAGCAGTTATACCGAGTGCGTGTGCTTGAATCAGTATACCCGGTTTTTCCGGTGGCAAGGCAGAGACGAAGATAGCATCGGGTTCCAACGCTTTTATCTGAGTCAATTGCGCCGAGAAATCGGTATTACCGCTCTGAAAAACTTCTGTGGTCAGTACCTCGACACCAATCGCAGCAAATGTTTCCCGCAATGCCGTGTCCCGATCCGTGGAGAAAAAATCGGTCTCGTTATACATCGTAGCGACCCGTTGATAGTTGAGTTTCGCGTATGTTACCTCAACACCTTGAAGTGCCACAATATCTGTCGCGAGCGGGACACGAAAGACGAAATCACCGATCGCGCTAAGACCGCGGGCACCCGATGTCGGGCTAATCGCCACGACCTGATTTTCTTGTGCGACCGGAAAAGCCGCCTGCGTCGCACTTGAGGTTGCGGGACCGATAATAACAGAAACGCCATCTTCGTGAATCAGTTTATTGAAAACAACAATCGCACCCTCTGGAGTGCTCGTATCATCTTCAATGATGAACTTGAGTCTTGTCCCGCCGGGTTGTGCGTTGTTAATTTCATCAAGCGCGAATTCCATACCTTGCTTCATGCGTTCACCCGTAGAAGCCAATTGTCCTGTCAGGGGTAAGACAACGCCGATAGAAATTTCGCCACTTTTATCTTCTGTTCCAGGAGTAGTAGGCTGCGTAATATGAGATATCCGCTCACAAGCGGAGAACCCTATTATCAAAGTGGCGATCGCCACGATAAACATTAATGATTTCACTTCAATTTTTTTCCTTTTTTTTAGTAATTGTCAATATTCAGTTATCAATCTTCGGTTAAGAGATACTTTTGTAACAATCTTCCTAAGCTCGGAGTCCTCCAGGAAATGGTGAATTGTTACAGAGTCTTCTTTAACTGACAACTGATGGCTGACAGCCAATAGCCATTATCAAACCCGCATGACGACGGGGAAAATAAGCGGTGTTCGCTGCATCTGTTTCGAGAAAAATCGGCGGAGCGCGCTTCGGACTTCATCTTGGACAGTCTCCGTTTCGTGTTTCTGTTCATCGCTGAGGTTTTCAATAACGCGCCGCGTAATCTCTTTCGCTTCTTCTATGAGCTCTTCCGACTTGTCCATGTAGACAAACCCACGCGAGATAATCTCTATCTCTCCAGCGTTCAATCCCGTTTTGGAATGGCTATCGGTTTCCGTCGGTTGTTGGTTTTCAGGCAAGAGGTCTTCTCTTGAAATTACACCGTCTTGCTGATCGAAACCGACCGCTGATGGCTGATCGCTATCTTGCTGGCTACTATCACCTGTATCGCTATGCAGGACGATAATAGGGATGACGATGCCGTCTTCTGAAAGTTGGATGCGGTCCCGGAGAACAATATCCTCAAGTTCAATTTCTGGTTTGCCGTCAACAAGCACGCGCCCAGAACGTCCCTCGCGTCCAAAAACTTCACACGTATCAGGTGTCAGATGAATCAGTTCTCCATCTTCAGCGACTGTGATGTTTTCAGTTGGGATGCCAACGGATTCGGCGAGTTCAGCGTGTCGCACAAGGTTCTGATATTCACCGTGCATCGGCATAAAAAACTTAGGCTGTAAGAGATTCATCATTAATTTCAGGTCTTCACTTGACCCGTGTCCTGAAACGTGGACATCAGCATTGCGTTCATGGTATATCTTCGCGCCACGTCTGAGGAGATGGTTCACCACATTCCCGATAGCTTTTTCGTTACCCGGAATAATGCGTGCAGAAATGACAACGGTGTCACCCGGTTCCACCTTTAAGAACGGGTGGCTATCGAGTGCCATCAATGACAGCGCCGAACGCGGTTCGCCTTGGCTGCCGGTGCTTAAAATCATAACTTCATGTGATTTGAACATAGCTGCGTCGCGGGCATCAATGAGATAGTCCGGGTTCACATGAAGGTAACCGAGGTCCGAAGCGGTGCGCACATTGTTCAGGAGCGAGCGTCCACTGACAGCAATAAGCCGTCGATGTATATTTGCCAAGTCGATGAATTGCTGGACACGGTGGAGACTTGAGGAGAAGGTGCAGAGAAACAGTTTTTGTTCAGTTCTCTGAAAGATGTGGTCTATCGTATCATAGATACTCCGTTCGGAAGGTGTTTGTCCCGGACGTTCCGCGTTTGTGCTATCGGAGACAAGCATTAGCACGCCTTCCGAACCTAAACGCGCCAGCGTCTGAAGGTCGCTCAGTTTGCCATCAACAGGGGTCATGTCAAACTTGAAATCGCCGGTATGGACAATAATACCGATTGGCGTGCGGAGCGCGATTGCTACGGAATCTGGAATGCTGTGCGTAACATGAATGAACTCGGCGGAGAAAGCCCCCAATTCAACCGTGTCACCCGGAGCGATTGTGTTGAGTCGCGCCTTACCGAATACACCGTATTCACGCAAGCGCCCACTCGCAATCGCGAGCGTCAGCTGCGTACCGTAGACGGGTACATCCAATTGTCGTAGGATATAAGCCAAAGCACCGATATGGTCTTCGTGTCCATGGGTTAGGAGGATCCCGCGAATCTTCTCTTTTCGTTCAATTAAATAGTGGATATCTGGGAAGATCAGATCAACGCCGGGCATATCCGCGTTCGGGAGCATGAAACCGGTATCGATGACGATCAGGTCATTCTCGGTTTCGTAGACCATCATGTTAAGCCCGAATTCGCCTAAGCCGCCCAAAGGTATGATCGAAACGCTGCCGTTCGTTATCTCTTCATTATTTGTAAGTGTAGAATCTGTCATAGAATATTTATTTATTCCCAATGCAAATCAAAGTAGTCGTGAGTTGTTGAGGTAATCTGCTGCATTTTGCCGGTGTCAACATCTATGGTAAAGATTTCGCTGGTGCGTCGTCCGTCCAAATTGGCTCCGATAAATGCAACCTGACTTCCGTCTGGGCTCCATGTTGCGTTTCGTCCCCGGTAAAGGCTGATGTTTTGATAGTTTTTAAAACGTCCTTGTTCTACAGTAGCAACGCAGATATCGCCTGAGACATAAAATAGCAGCTGCTTACCGTCTGGAGACCACTCTTCAATCTTTCCACAGGGTGGCTCGTCGCGTTGCAGAAACCATTTCCTGCTCATATTGATAACATCAGGTTCAGCAAGCGCGAGGAGCCCCTCAGTCTGAAACGCGATCCATTTGCGGTCTGGCGACCATTCGGGCCATTTTGTGCCTTTGGGTAACACTTCAAGCACTCTTCTTTTCGGTTCTTTAACTTTTTCGCCTTTCGCGTCCCAATGTAGCCATCCCATTGCCCACTGCTGGCTCCGCCACCGCTTTATTTTTCCATCAACCGTTACCTCCCAATTTTCCAACCGATCTTTTGGGCGGTCAATTTCAACGACGACCAGAAGCGCGTGGCTTCGTGGAGACCACCAGAAATCATGGATATCATACTCTCTCTTAATCAATCGCTTATTCTCGGTACCATCTGCCCACATTATATATAGCGATTTCGCGCCGTCCAGCCCGGATATGTAAGCAATTCGTTCCCCATCTGGCGACCATCGCGGGTTGCGCGAGATACCATCATTCGTGAGTCGTCGTAAATCTGTACCATCTGGATTCATCGTACAGATGTTATACTGGTAGAATTCCCACCACTTTTCTGTATCTCTACCTCGCTCCAGCGTCTGTGTTGTGATTCGGAAACCGTCTTCATTGAGAAAGGGTTCACGGATGACAAAGACCCATTTACCGGAACTCTGCTCAGCAAGCACAACCCCACCAACTATGGCAACTAATATGAATACACTCACTACCCGTATGATACGCATACGTCCACCTGCTTTAGATGTTTGTTGTGATGCTTCCATCTGTTTTATAGTAAACCCGTAATTATCTTTATAGCGGCGGGGTATCAAACCCTGAAGAAATACTCCCGCAAAAACCCTGCAGTGGCTTATAGCGTCGGTCGGGGTTCCAAACCCCGCCTGCGAGCGGGCTGCGTAAGTCGTGTACCAACTATTAAACAACGATATTAATGAGTCGGTTCGGGACGACAATAACCTTCCGAATCGTTTTCCCATCAATAAATCGCTGAACTCGCTCGTCTGCAAGTGCCGCTTCCTCAATTTCTTTATCAGTCGCCTCGGCAGGCAATTGGAGCCTGTTGCGGAGTTTCCCGTTGACTTGCGCAATGATAGTTATGGTCGCACTCGTCAGGACGGATTCATCGTGTGTGGGCCACTGTTGGTGCGCGATGAACCCAGTTTCACCGAGACGATGCCACAATTCCTGCGCGACGTGCGGCGCGTAAGGCGAAAGCAGATGCAAGAAAATCTTCAAGGTCTCTTTCGGTAGCGTTTTTGTCTGTGTAGCGGTATTAACAAAAATCATCATCTGACTAATCGCAGTGTTCATCTTGTCAATTGACTCCGTGTCCTCTGTCACTTGCTTGATGGTTTTGTGAAGTTCGCGCCAGAGCTCAGATTCTGATGTACCCTCGGTATCCGTCACTTTTTTGCTGAGTTCACCGCTCTCTTCATCTATAACGAGCCGCCAGACACGTTGAAGGAACCGATAGACCCCCTCTACGCCAGCGTCTTGCCACGGTGTACTTGCTGTGACTGGACCGATAAACAGGAGATAGAGGCGGAGTGCGTCCGCGCCGTAATTGTCAATAACGTCGTTCGGATTGATGACGTTAAACCGCGATTTGGACATCTTCTCCATTTGTGTTTGGAGCGAGACACCAGAGGCTTTGGCAACGGTTTTTCCGTCGTCCTGTTCGACTTCATGCGGATAGTAGTATTTACCTGCATCGTCTTGATAAGATTCAGCGAGGATCGTGCCTTGATTGAGCAATCCTTGAAACGGTTCTTGAGTGGAAACCAACTTAGCATCGTAAAGCACTTTATGCCAGAAGCGGGCATAAAGTAAGTGCAAGACAGCGTGCTCGGCACCGCCCATGTAGAGGTCTACTGGCATCCAATAGCGTTCAAGATCAGTGTCAAAAGGTGCTTCGGTATTGTGTGCATCGAGGAAACGGAGATAATACCAACAGGAACCTGCCCATTGTGGCATGATGTTCGTTTCTCGTGTTGCAACGGTGCCGTCAGGTAGTGTCACCTTCAACCATTCCTCATCGGCGCGGGCAAGTGGGGGTTTACCGTCTGCTGTCGGCTTATAGGCATCAATCGGTGGCAGTTCAACCGGCAGTGCCGCGTCGGGGAGTTGAACAATAGTCCCATCCTCAAGGTGTGCTAACGGGAAGGGTTCACCCCAATACCGTTGCCGCGAGAAGAGCCAGTCGCGCAGGCGATATTGCACCTGACGCGATCCTTTTTCCGCGCTTTCGAGCCAATCAATCATCTTCTCTTTCGCATCAGCGACCTGTAAACCGTTGAGGAACCCGGAATTGACACAGACCCCATCGCCTTCAAAAGGTGCCGCTTCGATAGGCGCTTCACCACCGCTAATGACCTCCACGATCGGAATGTCGAAAGTTGATGCGAATTCGTGGTCGCGTTCGTCGTGTCCCGGTACCGCCATGATTGCGCCCGTTCCATAAGTCATGAGGACATAATCCGCAACCCAGATCGGGATAGGTGCATTGTTGCAGGGGTTAATAGCATAAGCACCGGTGAAGACACCTGTCTTCTCTGTGGCAAGGTCTGTTCGTTGGAGATCAGATTTGTTGACGGCTTCTTTAACGTAAGTATCCACTGCAGACGCGGCATCAGGATGCGTTATCTCAGAGACGAGTGGGTGTTCAGGTGCTAATACGCAATAGGTCGCACCGAAAAGCGTGTCCGGGCGCGTCGTGAAAACGGTAAAAGTGTTATCGCTATCCTTGATGTTAAAAGTAATATCTGCGCCTTCTGACTTACCGATCCAGTGGCGTTGCATCTCTTTGAGACCCTCGGGCCACTCCAACAAATCCAAGTCTGCTAACAGGCGTTCAGCGTAGGCAGTAATTTTGAGCATCCACTGGTGCATCAGACGGCGTTCAACGGGATCTTCAGTTTCAACGTATTTACCGTCTTTTACCTCTTCGTTTGAGAGGACGGTGCCTAACGCAGGACACCAGTTGACCGGTACATCGGCGAGATATGCTAACCCTTTTTCGTAGAGTCGGAGGAAAATCCATTGTGTCCACTTGTAGTATTCAGGGAGCGAAGTGTCAATTTTGCGGGACCAATCGTAAGAGAGACCGATGCGCTGAATCTGCTGCTGAAAGGTTTCTGTATTTCGTTTTGTAACATCCGCTGGATGTTCATTTTCACGGACTGCGTATCGTTCCGTCGGCAATCCAAAGGCATCCCATCCCATCGGGTGCATCACGTGATAGCCTTGCATACGTCGAAAGTTAGCGAGTACGTCGGTGGGTACGTAATTCTTGGCGTGCCCCATGTGGAGTCCAGCGCCAGAGGTATACGGAAACATGCCAAGCACATAGAACTTTGGTTTAGTTTTCAAGGTCTCAATATCGTTTGGAACTTTAAATGCTTCTTTTTTTTGCCACTCGGCTTGCCAATAGGGTTCTATCTCCGCCGGGGCGTATGGATGGTTCTCCATAGCGTGTTCGTCTCCTTTTGCATCCCTTTATATTTGCTTTATATGTATAAATTCTAACACAAACCTGCTCTGTTGTCAAGATTACCTTCCTTTGCAGGCGGGACGATTTAGTTCTCTGTTTTTTCGTCCAATTTTGGACACCCCAGGCCCCGCAGGTGCGGTTTGGAACCGCACCTATCATGAAAAAATAAACTTTTGAAATAATATCAAAAATGTTGTAAGATATTTAGGCTACACTTTATTTCTAAAAAATGCGTCACATTATAAAATACAGGATCCTGACGACCTCTTTAATGTCCGTTTGACGAGGAGCTTTATGAAAAACAAATTATCACGACGACAGTTTCTACGTTCCGGCGCGCTTGCGACTGCATCCGCAGCCGTCAGTCTTGGATTTTTAGGGTGTAGCCAGACCCTGATTCAAAAAGTGCCGGGTTTTCGACCTGAACCGCCCTTTGAGTTTGTACCGAGTGCGAACCGTCTCCTTGACCTCCCTGACGGGTTCACCGCGCACGCCTTTTCACGGACAGGTGAACAGATGGACGATGGGCTTTGGGTACCGGGTGGACACGACGGCATGGCAGCGTTCCCGGGTCCCAACGGCAAAACGATCCTCGTCCGAAATCACGAATTAACCGCCACTTCCAAAAACGTTGGCCCCTTCGGCTGGAATAACGAAAAGTTTGAACGCGCGGCTACCGATAAATTCTATGATGCTGGGTCAGGCGAACTGCCGTGCATTGGCGGGACAACAACGCTCGTCTATGACACACGCACAAAGACACTGGAGAAACATTTTTTGAGTCTGACGGGAACGATCCGGAATTGTGCTGGCGGGCTCACGCCTTGGAATACGTGGATTACCTGTGAGGAGACGATGCAAAAAACAGGGGGCACCTATCAAGTGGACCACGGATATAATTTTGAGGTGCCTGCGTCTACAGAAATAGGATTAGTCGACCCGATCCCGTTGAAAGCGATGGGGCGTTTTAATCATGAAGCGGTCGCCGTTGATCCGAAAACTGGGATCGTCTATGAAACCGAAGACAGGGGTGATGGTTTAATCTATCGGTTTATCCCTGATCGTTTCAATGGCGGGGCGGCTGAACTCGCGGCAGGCGGTAAGCTACAAGCACTGAAAATCCGGGATCTCGAGGGTGCGGATACCCGAAACTGGCGGGACCGGAACCAAAAGATTTTCTGGTGGACATACAATCCTGTACCCGTCGGAGAACCACTTGCTGTTGAATGGGTGGATATTGAGAATGTCGAATCGCCGAATGATGACCTCCGTAAGCAAGGATATGAAGGTAAAGGGACAGCGAGGTTCGCACGCGGTGAAGGGATATGGTATGGCAATAATCAAGGGACGGGAGAGTTCTATATCGCCTGCACGAATGGCGGTATTGAATACAAGGGACAAATCTGGAGATATATCCCAAGTCCTTATGAAGGCACAAGCCGCGAGGAACAGGAACCCGGTACGATTGAACTCTTCATTGAACCGAATGATAGCAATCTCATGGAAAACGCCGATAACTTAGCAGTCACACCTTGGGGCGACCTGATCATCTGCGAGGACGGTCCGAACGAGGAGTTCCTTATTGGCGTAACACCCGAAGGAAATCTTTATCGATTCGCTCGAAATGCCGGTAATCTATCTGAACTCGCGGGTGCAACGTTCTCACCGGATGGCACAACGCTCTTTGTGAATATTCAGAGTCCTGGGATTACGTTGGCGATCACCGGTCCTTGGCACCAGATTCGGCAGCGTTCTGAGACACTCTGGCAGAAACCCAATAATACGGCATCAACGGGTACGTCGCTTGGTGGTTAGGCGTCAATTTCCTTCTGCTCAAGTGCGATTAAAGGCGGATTACTGAATGGCAGAGATTAAAACAGACCTTTATCTTGGGGATTGTTTAGAGGTACTCTCCGATTTTGATGACGATTCATTCGACCTGATTATGACTTCTCCACCGTATGCTGACCGGCGATCCAAAACGTATGGCGGAACGAGCCCGGATGAATACGTCGATTGGTTTATGCCTCGCGCTGAGCAATTCTTAAGGGTTCTCAAACCGTCTGGTACGTTTATCTTAAATATCAAAGAGAAAGCCGTTGACGGAGAACGACATACGTATGTGATTGAGTTGATACTTGAGATGAAAAGGCAGGGATGGTTGTGGACAGAAGAATTTGTCTGGCACAAGAAAAACTCCTATCCGGGCAAGTGGCCAAATCGTTTCAGAGATTCTTGGGAGAGATGCTTGCAGTTTAATAAAAATCGGAAATTTAATATGTATCAAGAGGC
>JAGFCB010000185.1 GCA_022394775.1 Candidatus Poribacteria bacterium | reverse complement strand
GGGTTACTCACTACAACGTGGGGACGGCTTAAGCAGTAACTGCCTTAAAATCGCACAAAGATGCGATAAAGGAGAAGAATCATGCTTCAAAAATGTCAGTTAACTTTCGGTTTAGCACTCTGTTTCCTATTGATCCAACCGCTTACAGGCTTTGCTGTAGAAGGATTTAAAGTCTCTCAGAACGGGAATGGCGAACAGATTTGGTTTGAAGCAGAAGCCTTTGATGAAAGGGATTCCGCGGATGTGTATAAATTGGGCAAGGGTGAAGGGGCACTTGACCCAACGGAAGGTGCCTTTGGTGATATCATCACAAACGTCGGTGGACAAGGCTGGTTACTCTATAGATTCGACATCAGTGCTGCCGGTGGAAAAGCTGGAGACTGGCGGTTTATCACGCGCGTCATTAATCCGAGCAACCATTCGGATTGGTTGTGGGTTTTGGGCGACGATGGCGACGAAATTCCGACGGAAGCACCCGCCTTCGTCCGTCCGGATCACATTATTCTTGAAGAAAACGCCGCTGAATGGACATGGCTGCGGACTGGTGATTTTGGAAAGGATGGTGGCACAGTCAACACATTACAAGACGGCGAAAACGTCATGATGATATGGACACGACAGAGCTCGAACCAGACCCAGTACGACGTTTTCTGCTGGTCAAGCGACCTGGACTATGAACCGACAGACGCAGATTACGAGAATGCTGAGGCTGGCGTTACAGATGTTAATCCTGAAGGGCTACTCACCACAACGTGGGCACGGCTTAAGCAGTAGTCTCGCCGTCTTCATCAGGCGTTCTTGGTTCCATCTCTGATCGACATTCAGGACAATAATTGATGATCGCATTACGGAAACGCACAGCTTTAAAGCCGTGCGTTTCACACATATCCTTTTCCCGAAAGGAGACGCGATGACACCTAAACAACGATACCTTTTTGATTTAACGGGGTATATCCACCTCAAAAACGTTCTTAGTGATGAAGAATTGAAAAATGCCCAAGATGCGGTTGAGCGCTGTGTCCAAACACCGGAGGCTGAACTTCCGCCGGGTATCAGTTACGGCGGTGGCGGCTATTCTAACGGCTTTTCGTTCGATAAATCGCTTGAGGCACTTACACTTCATCCAAAAACATGGCCGATTGTCAAGGAACTTACCAACGATAAGCCCCGTTTTAATCGCGGTAGTCTTGTTGCGAAACGACCAGAGCACGATCAAGTTATCGGTAAGTTGCACTGTGCCCGTGAAGACTGTGGATGGCAGACGCGTCGCTATACTGTCAAGGATGGACAGATTCACTGCAACGACTTTATCGTTTTCTTCTATTTCGCTGATGTCTATCCCGGCGATGGCGGTTTAGTTGTACTGCCGGGTTCTCACAAAGCAAATTTTGAACGCCCAGAAGGGCTATTCTTCCCAGACCCAGAGGATCCACCCGACGAACTCCATCCTGCGTTGGTTAATGTAACGGCACGCGCGGGCGACGCAATTGTTATGTCCGAACTACTGACGCATGGCGTTCTCATCTGGAAACCGAGGGATCGGTATCGGCGGTTTCTTATCTTACGCTACAAAACACAGTTTTTTGAAGATGCCAGAGGACACAGGGATCCGTTTCCACCTGAAGTGATGGAGCGACTTTCGCCTGAGACCCGTGAACTTGCACAACCCGCATTTTATACGCATACCAAAGATATTGTTAAAAGCGAACATGTCCAGCTAACTTAATAAGGAGCGAAAAATGACCCCAGAACAACGTTACCTATTTGACGTTACAGGCTACTTGCACATCGAGGGTGCAGTTACGGGAGATGCACTCAAAGAGGTACAGGCGGCTGTGGATCGGTATATTCATACGCCGCTTGATGAACGTCCCGAAGAATTCACGACGCGTCCGCGCGACTTAGAACCCGGTAAAGGCGGTAGATATGAACACGGATTCGCTTTTGACCGCTCGCTTGAGGCAATGACGGTTCATCCGGCTATCTGGCCCCTCGTCAAGGAATTTACCTTCGATAAACCGCGGTTTGTCACTGGCACACTTACGCTTGAACAGCACAACCCAGACAGACAACCGATGGGGACAAATCCGGCAGGCTTGCACTGCGCCCGTGAGGGACGACAGTGGCTCACGCGCTACGAAGTCCAGAATAACCAGATTTACTGCAACGATTTCGTGGCGTTCTTCTACTTGACCGATGTGCAGCCCGGCGACGGTGGACTTATCGTTATCCCCGGTTCACATAAGAGCAAATTCGAGAGACCTGAAGACCTTTTGACACCGGGCCCCGACGGTATTGATCCTGAACCGGACGACGTTTTTACGAATCTTACGCCAAAAGCGGGCGATTTTCTTGTCATCTCAGAACTTTTGACACACGGTGTCTTGCGGTGGAAACCGAAAGATCGGGATAGACGCTTCCTTATTCTGCGCTATCGCCCGCAATACGATGGTAAGCAAAGTTTACCGGAGACAATCGTTAACCGTTTAACGCCTGAAGTTCAAGAACTGGTGCAAACTGCGTCTTATGGACATACAAAAGAGATCGTCAAACAAGACGTTGTGAAATTGACAGTTTAGCAGGTACCTTTTACAGCACCTTAACAGCGAAATGCAATGGAGGAATCCAATGGGAACAGAATACCGTGTCTGTATTGTTGGCTGTGGCAGAATGGGTGGTACAATTGATGAGGAAGTCCGTGCAACACCACACGGTGCGTTACCCTATTCGCACGCTGCGGGATATACGGCTTTCGAGCGCACAGAACTTGTCGCTGCTGCGGATGTGGTCGAAGAGAAGGCACAATACGTTTGCGACAAATGGGACATTCCGAAGTACTATTTAGACTATCGTGAGATGATTGTCGCAGAGAAACCCGATATTATCAGTATCGCCACGCGTCCTGGTAACCACGCCGACATCACACAATTCGCTGCGGAAAATGGCGTGAAGGGTATCTATTGCGATAAACCGCTTTGTGCGTCTATGGAAGAGGCAGACGCCATGGTAGCGGTGTGCGAAAAATATAACATCAAATTCAACCTCGGCACCCAGCGACGTTTTACGCCCGGATACAGCAAAATGCGAGAGCTCCTCGAAAGCGGTGAACTCGGCGAGCGACGCGCTGTTATCGCCTATAGCGGCGGCGCTGCGCTTTGGGGGTATACCCACGCAGCGGATATGCTCCTTTTCTTGGCAAGTGATGCTCCAATAGAATACGTGCAGGGGAACGTTGCCGTTGATGATACTGATTTTGAAGATAACCGCACGGAATCTGATCCGGGTATCGTCATGGGATTCATCCGTTTTGAGAACGGTATTAACGGTATTAGCATTCCAGGCACGGCTTATGA
Organism: Candidatus Poribacteria bacterium; assembly: GCA_022394775.1. Lineage (GTDB taxonomy): Bacteria > Poribacteria > WGA-4E > WGA-4E > WGA-3G > WGA-3G. Next base: position 6,797 of record JAGFCB010000185.1, on the reverse strand, counting down.
ATTTGAGGTGCATTGTAGCGAAGGCACAGTTCGTGCGCTCAATAATGGACTCGGTTTTCACCTCCGTAAACGGCAAGGCGAGTTTAACGAGATTTTGGAAGCTCCGTTCCCGCCTTATGAACGGAAAAGCGGCACCGTCGGCTGTATTGAAGACATTGTTGATGCAATTGAAACTGATACCGAGACGCAAGGCAACATTCATCTTGCACACCGAAGCACTGAGATGGTTTTCGCTATCGTCGATTCACAACGGCAACAAGGTAAGCGGGTGACGATGCCGATGGCAAACCGAGGTCTCTATCTCGGAAGGTGGTAACTTATTGTCTGAATCAGGATTGACAGGATTTTAAGATTAACAGGATAAAACCGATGTTTAGGAAACTTTATATTTTTGCATGCATGATTGGTGTAGCTTTTCTACTGATGGATGCGCCCAGTGGTGATTCACAATCAGAAACCGCACCTACGCGTCCAGCGAGTACAATGTATGAACATAAAACACCGAGCCGAGATGGGATCGGCAAATTCTATATGGGCCGCGAAATCTCTCACGTGATGGGGCATCAAGGGGCAGAATGGTTGGAACGTCCAGAGCGTGAACGTGAAGAGATGCCGAACCGTCTCATTGAAATGTTGAAACTCAAAGAGGGCGACGTTGTTGCGGATATCGGTATCGGAACGGGTTATATCGCGCGACGAATTTCACCAAAGATTGGTGAGACAGGGGTCATCTACGGCGTTGAAATCCAGCAGGAGATGCTTGATATCCTTGCTGAGAAAATGGCGGAAGCAGGTATTACCAATATCAAAGGTGTATTAGGAACGATCACCGATCCGAAATTGCCGCCGAACTCGGTGGATCTGGCGATTATGGTGGATGTCTACCACGAATTTTCACATCCGTATGAGATGATGCAGAACATTTGCCGTAGTCTCAAAATAGGGGGCAGGGTTGCCTTCGTAGAATATCGCGCCGAAGACCCGCATGTGCCGATCAAACGTCTGCACAAGATGAGTGAATTGCAAGTGATTAAGGAGGCAACACCGCACCCGCTTTCTTGGGTAGAGACGCTCGATGACCTACCGTGGCAGCACGTCATCATTTTTGAGAAGGTTGCGGCACAGTAGATTTCCTGTCCGATTCAGTATCAACAAAATTCTACAATCAAAACGGAATATTTGACAAAAACACCACCGTATCGTAATATTATAGCAAATTGCTAAACTTTTCGCCTAACGAAACGTCACAATTGCCAATTGCTATAGCACGTTGCAGCTCGTGTTTTCGACAAACTACAAACTACAACGCTGAAAAAGGGAGAGAATTCCAGTGAAGATCGCTAATAATACGATTCCACTATTAGCTACGTTGGTGTGTTTCTGCCTCGCCGTGTTCGGACTACCCACGGCATCTGCGGAACATCACGAGACACCACCAGCCACTTTGAATTATAACCTCGACATCCGTCCGATTCTTTCGGACAATTGCTACGCTTGTCACGGACCGGATGCCAAGACTCGACAAGGCAACCTACGCCTTGATACGAAAGCGGGCGCGTTCTCTGAACCGAGCGGATACCCTGTAATCGTCCCCGGTAAGCCCGACGAGAGCGAGCTTCATCTTCGCATCGTATCCGATGACGACACCTATCGCATGCCCCCCGCGGACTTCAATAAGACGCTAACACCAGAACAGATTGAAGCCATTACACAGTGGATCCGCGAAGGTGCGAATTGGGAAGAACACTGGGCGTTTACCACACCCGTCCGCCCAACGCCACCCACTGTCGAGAACAAAGACTGGGTGCGAAACCCGATTGACGCGTTCATCCTCTCACGGCTTGAAAAAGAGGGACTCACACCCGCAAGTGAAGCGGATAAACGGACGCTTATTAGACGTTTAAGCTTCGATCTCACCGGCTTACCGCCGACACGCGAAGAGATACATCAATTCCTTGCAGACGATTCACCTGACGCTTACGAAAAATTGATTGATACGTTTATGGCAAAACCGGAATACGGCGAGCATCTCGGTCGCTTCTGGTTAGATGTCGCGCGGTACGGTGATACGCACGGACTCCATTTAGATAATTACCGTGAAATGTGGCCTTACCGTGATTGGGTTATCAATGCGTTCAACAAAAATATGCCGTTCGATCAGTTTACCACTGAGCAGTTGGCAGGTGATCTCCTACCGGAACCGACACTTGACCAGCAGGTCGCTACCGGTTTCAACCGATGCCACGTCACGACAAGTGAAGGCGGTTCGATTGATGCGGAATACTATGTGCGATACGCGATCGACAGAGCGAATACCACCTCAACCGTCTGGATGGGATTAACCGTCGGGTGCGCGCAGTGCCACGACCACAAATACGATCCGATTACACAGAAAGAATTCTATCAACTCTACGCCTATTTCAACAATATCACCGAAAATGCGATGGACGGCAACCGCAAGGATTCTCCCCCGGTTGTGAAGTTGCCGACACCAGAGCAGGAAGCAGAACTCGCCGAGTTTGATGACCAGATCGCCGAGTTAGATGCCCAAACCAAAGCACCTATCCCCGAACTCGATGCGACCCAAATCGCATGGGAAAATCGGATGCCGCGCTGGACAACGCTGAAACCGACATCGCTTAACTCAAAAGGTGGCGCGACGCTCGAAGTTTTAGAAGACAACTCCATATTAGCCAGCGGCACCAATCCAGAACAGGAGACCTACGAGGTAATTGTAGACCTGCCACCGGGCAAATGGAGTGCTGTGCGATTAGAAGGTATCAAGCATGAATCCTTGCCGAAAGGCGGGATCGGTAGAAGTAGTAACGGCAACGTTGTCTTGACCGACTTCGCGCTTTTCATTGGACCACCTGCAGCAGAGAGCGATGAATCGCCTGTAGTGGAAGCAGAAAGCGGGGATAGCGATGCCGAGGCTGAAACACAGACACAAACTAAAGAGACCGACGCAGAAGCCGGAAGCACGCCTGTTGATAATACCGACACCCAAGCGCAAGCAGCGGATACGCCTGATGCCGAGGCTGAGGCACAAGTCGAAGATACACCTACTGCTGATGCCGAGGCTGAGGCACAAGCCGAAGACACGCCGACAGATGATGCAAGCGCGGAAAATGAAACTGAAGAGACCGAAGTCGCCGATCCGTGGACACCTGTCCAAATCGTGCAAGCGTGGGCAGACCACGAACAGACCATGGGTGAAGACAACCTCGGTGGTGTCATCGCAAACGCGATTGACGATAAACCGGAAACCGGATGGGCACTCGACAGAAGAAACGAAAACCGACAAGCGATCTTTCTTGTTGCTGCCCCCTTTGGGACGGAAGGCGGCAGATTGAAGATCCGCCTTAAACATGAGTTCGATCTGCGTCAGAAGCAATTAGGTCGATTCCGACTCGCGCTCACTGATGCTACAACGGTTTATCCGATCGGATCTAAGATAGGATTAGGAACTTGGCACGCCGCGGGTCCGTTCACCGCTGAACACGGTAACCTCGCTTTCTATCAGGTTTATGAGCCTGAAACGAAAGCGGTCAATGCAGGCGCCACGTTTAAGGTGGGCGACAAGACCATCAAATGGGAACAGCAGACCCACTGGGTTGATGAACAGGTGCATAACGACATCGTTGGCGAAAACAGTGCCACCTATCTCTTCAGGAATATCTCCTCTGTTACCCAACAGAAAGCACTCCTGTATATTGGGAGCAACGATGCACTGAAGGTTTGGATGAACGGTACCGAACTCCTTGCCAAAAATGTCCAGCGAGATGCCGCTGCGGACCAAGAACAGATGCAGGTGGAGCTCAAACCTGGTAACAACACGTTACTCCTGAAAGTCGTCAACTACTCAGGTCCGTCGGGTTTCTATTTCCGTATGGAAAGTGCGCCGCCGATGCTACCTGCTAATATCGTAGATATTGCTGGCACGCCGCGCGGCGAACGCGAAATCGCACAGACGGATCAGATCCGCGATTACTATCGGGCGAACATCAGGCTTGACAAGAGTGTCAACGAAAATGCTCAACGTGCATTCGCTGACTTGAAAGAAGTTTTTGCGGACTTAGCAGAGACACGACAGCAGCGGGGTACATTGGACGGTTCGCTAACGACCACACTTGTGATGCAAGAGCGTACTGAACCGAGAGGTGCTTACGTCTTAGCACGTGGTGAATATCAGCATCCAGGTGAACAGGTCTATCCGCAAACCCCTGGCGTGCTTCCCGCGATGCCAGAAAATGCGGATCCAAATCGTCTCGGTCTTGCCAAGTGGTTGCTTTCACCGGAACACCCACTTACCGCCCGTGTTGCGATCAATCGTTTCTGGCAAGATATCTTCGGTGCCGGAATTGTCCTAACAGCGGAAGATTTCGGTACACAAGGCACACCGCCCGTGCATCCAGAACTTCTCGACTGGCTTGCAACTGAATTCATTGCCTCCGATTGGGATATTCAAGCGATGCTGAAATTGATGCTTACGTCAGCAACATATCGGCAGAGTGCGAAGGTTACGCCCGAAAAACTGGAACGAGATGCGGATAACGCCCTGTTTTCTCGTGCACCAAGGTACCGACTTGATGCCGAAACCGTGCGCGATAACGCACTTGCTGTGAGCGGCTTGTTGCATACCAAAGTTGGGGGTCCGAGTGTGAAACCGCCACAACCGGATGGACTCTGGAAAGCCGTCGGGTTTACCGGATCCAATACCGACACATTTGTTAAAGATGCGGGTGCTGATAAAGTATATCGCCGGAGTCTCTATACATTCTGGAAGCGTACGGCGCCACCACCACAGATGAACATTTTGGACGCGCCATCGCGTGAAGCCTGCACCATCCGTCGTGAACGTACGAACACGCCGATGCAGGCGTTAATGCTGATGAACGATCCGCAGTTCTTTGAAGCGGCGCGCGCTTTTGCAGAACGCACGGTTAAAGAGGGGGGTGAGACGACAGAAGAACGGATCGCCTATCTCTTTGAGGCAGCGACTGCCCGACTTCCGAAAGCGAAAGAGACGGCACTGCTGCTGGAGACATTCCAAGCGCACCATCAGGAATTGATGGCAAACCCAGAAGCAGCTAAAGAACTGATCGCTGTCGGTGAATCGCAACCTGATGAAACTTTAGATGCAGTCGAAGTCGCTGCATGGACAATGATTGCGAACCTCATCCTGAATCTGGACGAAGTCCTGAACAAGGGATGATTAAATTTGGTGGGCACTACTTTTCAGTGGTGCCCATCTCATAAGATAAGGAACCCCTTCAAAGACTCCTGAAAGAGTTTCCGAATTTGGAACTGGATATATCAATGCCTCTTGAAGATCAAAGTGTATACGATTTAGATTTCAGCACTAAAGATTGTCTGTCCATATCTAAGGATTGAATTCACATTATGAAAAGGTTTTGTATGATCCTTACCATTCTCATAACTTCCCTTACTTATTCATCAAGCCACGCTGTGACAATACCGGATGGCAATTTAGCCGCTGCTGTGCGCGAGGCACTCGGTTTAGGTTCAACCGATCCTATTCCACAAACGGCGTTGGAAGAATTAAAGCATTTAGACGCGAAAGAAAAAGATGTAAAAGACCTAACCGGACTGGAGCAGGCAACAGGCTTAAAAATTTTAGAACTGCAAAAGAATCAAATTCAGGACATTACGCCACTCGCTAACTTGACCCAACTTACAGAATTGTCGTGTAGCGGAAATCAAATTCGCGATATAAAACCAGTTGCAAACTTGACGCAACTGACGCGTTTATATCTTGGGAATAATCCAATCGACGACATCACGCCACTCGCAGAATTGACACAACTGGAAAAGTTATACCTCATAGAAACTCAGATTAGCGATATCACACCACTCGCCGGATTGACGGCACTGACAACATTATGGCTTAACAACAACCCAATCAGTGACATCACACCGCTCGCAGAATTGACGCAGCTCACAGAACTAACCCTTATGGATAATGAAGTTAGCGACATCACACCACTCGCGAACTTGGGGCAGTTGAGATGGTTGCAGCTCTGGGGCAATCAGATAAATGACATCACACCGCTCGCTGAGTTAGCACAGTTAAAGTCATTAAATGTTAGACAAAATCAAATCACGGACCTCACACCGCTTGCGGGATTGACACAATTGACAGAACTCTACCTCGGTTCTAATCAAATCAGCGACATTACACCGCTCGCTGAACTCACACAATTGACAAGATTATCCCTTGACACTAATCAAATCAGCGACATAGCACCGTTTGCGGGATTAACACAGTTAACATCCTTATCCCTTGACGATAACCAAATCAGCGATATAAAACCTATCGCAGGACTCGCACAACTCCGGAACTTACTGCTCGCAAGAAACCAAATCAGTGACATAAAACCAATTGCTGGGTTGACAGCACTCACACAGTTATGGCTTTCAGAAAACCGAATCAGCGACATAAAACCAATTGAGCACTTGACACAACTCACAGAATTATTGCTGTATGGCAATCAAATCAGTGACATAAAACCACTTGCTGGATTGACGGAGCTCAGCAGCCAGTTATGGCTTCAGAACAACCAAATCAGTGACATAAAACCGATTGCTGGATTAACGAAGTTGCAAGAGTTATTTCTCTGGAACAATCAGATCAGCGACATCACGCCTCTTACCAACTTGACACAACTCACAGAATTACGGCTCCAAGACAATCAGATCGAGGATATCAGTCCTGTTGAAAATCTGACGAATTTAACGCTTTTAAATGTCAAAGGGAATCCGATTCAGGATATGGA
>JAGFCB010000007.1 GCA_022394775.1 Candidatus Poribacteria bacterium | reverse complement strand
GTAGCACGTAACGAAGTGGAGTGCGGATTTAAGGAACGGATCCAAAGTCTAAACGCACGAAGTTTAACCGCAAGGTAAATTAGGTATCCGTTCTAAAAAGTGTCAAAACCGTAGCACGTAACGAAGTGGAGTGCGGATTTAAGGAACGGATCCAAAGTCTAAACGCACGAAGTTTAACCGCAAGGTAAATTAAAAATCCGTTTTTCCCATTCATCACAGGTCGCGTGGGTGCGCCGCACGGAAGCACCGATATAATTCGTTGGATCTCGGAGTGCTTCACGCTGTGGTTCCGTTAGTTTATCAAGGAACGGACGAAACGTCTCATCCTCCCACAATAGAGTTGTCAAACTCTTTCCAGTTTGATGCACCTGTCCTATCAATTTTCGGGTGTGATCGTACGCGTCAGGAAACCCATAATATGCCATCAATAGATAGATCGGTTCAGCAATCGTATCCTCGGCACTCAAGGCGAGGTTACGCCGCATGCTATCCGATTTCACATCCATCTCTTCCAACGCGCGCCGGAGTCGATAGATCGCATAATCGAACGCCGTGAACAGTTCGGTCACGAAACGACTTGATGCCGAATTTGTTAGATCGCGTTGATGTTCTAAGATGCTGTCCATAAAAACAGTCTGCATCCGCGGCACAAATGCTTTCCACAGGCTTTTGATATTCTCATAAGCCTCAGGATTCACTTTATGCGGCATCGTTGATGAGCCTACCAGCTGCGGGTTATATTTTCTACCAACCTCAGCGATTTCGGTACGATAGAGATGTCGCATATCGTCTGCGAAATTCGCAAGCACTGTATACGCCGCCGTAATCTGGTATGCCAGATCAGAGATGAATTCCGGTTCCACACACTGTGTCGATGTGTGCGTATCGGACGGTTTCAAGCCGAGTAGTGCCAGGAAGTCTGCTTCAATCTGTTCTGGGTGTTCGTGAATCAACGTGAGTCCGTTAAACGCGCCGACTGCACCTGAAAACTGCCCGCGAAGATTTTGCCCGGCTTCATGAATCTTCTCAATTCGGGTGCCGAGACGACTGATGTAGAGTGCTAAGGCATAGCCAAATGTAGTCGGTTCCGCATGTTGACCGTGTGTCCTGCCGATCTGCACTGTCTCTGCATGCTCGCGTGCCAATGCAATAAGTTGTTGCTCAAGTGCAACTAAATCAGGAATAATGACGTTTTCTGTGAGTGCTTTGAACCGAAGTGCGGTTGCAGTATCGAGAATATCCGCAGAAGTAGCGAACAGATGCACATAAGGACGCGCTTCCGGACTAATCTTCCGCCGGATTACATTGACGAGCGAACGGATATTATGCCGAATGCGAGATTGTTCCTCGTAGACCTCTTCTGCTGTTACCAAGTCTACTGCTTGCTCTACTTCATCAGCAATGGCTGAAGAGCAGACCCCATAATTTGCTAAAGTCCGGACCAACGCCGCCTCCACCTTCGCCTGATACGTGACGTATCCCGCCTCAGACACATAAGGCAGCAACCGTTTCATAAAATCGGGGTCACTACCATAGTATCTAAAGTCCAGTGGACTGACGGCTTCGTAAAGTTCCATAGATATTTTCTCCATCAGAGCGGAAGAACCCCGCTCAACATTTCTGTTTTACTTCATTATACCGAATGTTCGACGGAATGTAAAGCGTTTTTGTTTCCGATAGCGTTGTAGGAGCGAGTTGTGCTCGCGATTTGACTTTTCTCTCAATAAGACTTGACTTTCTCTTTACTTTCCGTTATACATAGTGAGACAAGAGTTATAGTAAATTCTAAAAAGTGGACATCTTTGTAGCATGATGCACTTCGCATCTGGGCATGTACGCCGCAAACCTGTTAGGTTGGGTTTCCAGTCTGAATGCTTGTTATAGGTATTCAGACTGTTTGAGGGTGCCCAATTGATTATAGGTTTTACTATAAACCGGAGACTAATACAAAAATTACGTCATTAACCAGCGGAGGTACAATTATGGCAGCACAACGTTTCCTAACAGTCGAGCAAGGTGTTGAACATCTGTTAAAAGAGACACCACCGCTCCATTTCAGTGGTACAAGCAAGACGGAATGGGAAGACTGGCGAAGAAGGTTCCGAAACAACCTCGTTAAAGACTTGGGTCCTTCACCAGAGGTGTTACCCTTGGAAGTTGAAACATTGGAGCAGATACAACTTGATGGCTACACACGGGAAAAAATTATCTTTAATCCAGATCCGTTTTCTTCAATACCGGCTTATGTCCTAATCCCAGACGGGGCAACCGCAGATAATCCCGCACCCGCAGTACTCTGTGCACACGGACACGGTGTCGGGAAAGATGGCGCGGTCGGCATCGTAGACGACTATCAGAAACAATACGCCGTAGCATTGGCACAGCGCGGATTTGTAACGATCGCACCCGATTGGCGATGTTTCGGTGAACGGAAGGATCGAGATGAATGGGTGCGCCGACCCGGTCGAGATGGATGTAATATCGCCTATTTCGCATTCGGGTACTTCGGTTACCAACTCATCCAACTGAATATTTCGGACGGACAACGGTGTTTGGACTATCTCCAGTCCCGCCCCGAGGTAGATAGTAGTCGTTTGGGATGCATGGGCTGTTCGTTTGGTGGCACGATGACAACCTATATCTCTGCTATGGATCAGCGGGTTAAAGCAGCCGTTATCGTCTGCTATCTCAGCACGTTGACAGATGCATTGAACGATCGCGGTCGTGGCAATACATGTGGCTCACAATTCATGTTCGGGCTTCGGAAGGCAGGCGACATCGCCGATGTCGCAGGGTTAATTGCACCGCGGTCGTGTATGGTGCAAATCGGTTCGGACGATATGTGTTTTATTCAGTTAGATGCCTTATCAGCATTCGGACAACTTGAGAAAATTTATGCAGCCGCAGGACACCGTGATCAATTAGTTTTGGATCACTTTCAAGGTGAACATGAAATTGACTTGGAAGCAGGAATTGCGTTTTTAGAGGAGCGGTTGTAGGTTAAAGGGCAGACGCTCCAACCTGCCCAAACAGGGTTATACTTCAAAAAGGCGCAGATAATCTTCCAATGTCTCAACACGGCGAATGCAGGTGAAAGTATCACCATCCACAAGATATTCCGGTGGGGTCATTTTCAGGTTATAGTTAGAGCTCATGGCGTGGCAATACGCACCCGCATCGCGGACAACGAGCCCGGCACCTTCATGTGGTGTCGGAAGGGACCGATCTTTACCCAGAAAATCCGCCGATTCGCAGACCGGACCAACGACATCGTAGGTTTCAACTTTCCCATCAACAGGTTCAATAAACTGGATATGTTGATACGCATCGTAGAGGCTCGGACGGATCAGCTCTGACATACTACCATCGGTGACGATGAAATGCTTGTTACCGTTAGTCTTTACACCTGTAACACGATTCACGAAAACTGAGGCATCGCCGACAAGAGAGCGCCCGGGTTCGATAATGAGGGTAACGTCTTCGGATAAGAGATCACGGATAGAATTGATGAGATCCGACGGTGTTGGAATCTCTTCGCCCGTGTGTTCATAGTCGATGCCTAAACCGCCGCCGATGTTCAGATACCGCAAGGAAAAACCTTCTGCTCGAATAGCACGCATGAAGGCGATCATGATTTCTGTGGCATCTCGGAAGATGCGCACCTTCTTAATCGTTGACCCCAAATGGCAGTGGACACCGACTAAGTTCAACAAATTATCTTTGCGAATTTCGTCTAAAAACCAATCAAGTCGTTCGTTCCGGATCCCGAACTTAGAGTTTTTCATGCCAGTGGAGACGTAGGGATGAACCTGCGGATCCACATCCGGATTGATGCGGATAAGCACATTAGCAGGTTGTCCAAGCGCTTTCGCAGTCTGCTGGATGTGTGCTAAATCGAATTCGCTGTCGATGTTAATGAGTACACCGTGTTCAACGGCAAGGCTCAGTTCTTCAAGCGTTTTCCCGTTCCCGTTTAGAATCGTCCGCTTCAGATCGAATCCTGCCGCGAGCGACATCCGCAATTCATTTCCGCTGACCAGAACCGCACCACTCCCCAGCGCACTGAGGCGTTTGAGAAGCGTAAGGTTATTATTTGCCTTAATCGCATAGCCGATAATGGAGTCAATCCCCTCAAGTGCTTTCTGATATGCGGCATAATTTGCTTCTAACTGCGCGAGGCTATAGAGATAAAATGGACTGTAGGGTACCTGTTCCTGAATGTCTTTGACTTTTAGCTCTTCACAGTAGAGATACCCATCTTTATAATGAAAACTCATCTGTCATAAATTACCTTTCTCTTTATAGGTCTGAACCGGGATTTATGTGATTATCAGATTTACATGATTTATCGTCCTGAGGTTAGGAATCGTTACCCATGTTTGGACCAAGATTTGAATGTTTATCAGATAAACGTTGGATCCTTGGATTGAATTTTTTATTCGTAAATCTTTTGAATTCTAAGCTATTAGATCCAAAGTTTATTAACAAACCCACTACCAGATTGTAAGCCTCAAGATAATTGAGAGCTTGCGCTATATGAACATCTTCCAATTGAGTGAGTGCTTTTAATTCAACGGAAATAAAACCTTCTACCAGGAAATCAACTCTTCTGCTACCTATCTTCTGTGTTTTGTAGTAAATAGGCATCTTAGGTTCACGTTGAAAAGAAATACCTTGATCTGCCATCTCTATCCCTAAGGCCCTTTGATAGATAACTTCTTGAAATCCATTTCTCAAAGTAGAATGTACTTTCATCGCGCATCCGATTATCTTTCCGGTCAACTCTGAGTATTTATATGTTTTATCTACCATATTATCTCTCTTCAACATCATAGGAATCTTGTAATCCCAAAAATCACAGTTCAGACTAATATTCCCGTTTGTGCCAATCATCTTCCCAGAGGTTGAATGAACCTTCGCGATACGGGTGTTCGGCGATGAGATCTTCATTCAGCTCCATACCGAGTCCAGGTCCATTAGGCAGACTGAAATAACCATCAATGACTTCAGGGCATCCCGTCGCTGCCTCTTTAACCCACGCTTCAGAGAAATCATTGAAATGTTCTTGAATCTTAAAGTTTGTGGTGCAAGCAGCGAAGTGCAAGGCGGTTGCCGTAGAGACAGGTCCACCAACGTTATGCGGTGCTACCGTCATATAACACATATCCCCCATCGCCGCGATCTTCTTGGTTTCCAAGAAGCCACCTGTCTGTGTAATATCCGGCTGCAGTATATCCGCTGCTTGTAAGTTAATCAACTCACGGTATTCATACTTATTGTGAAGCCGTTCACCAGTAGCGACAGGAAGGTTAATCTTGTCAGCGGCTTTTGCGAGGGCTGCGATGTTATCAGGCGGTACAGGTTCCTCAACCCAACTCGGTTGGAACTGTTCCAATTCCGAAGCAATTTCAATCGCCGTATACGGGCTAAACCTACCGTGCATCTCAACAAGAATTTCGACATCGGGTCCGACCGCGTCACGCACCGCTTCAACGAGTCCGACAGATTTCAACTTCTCTTCATAAGAGAGTTCATAATAGCCCGCACCGAACGGATCAAACTTCAGGGCTCGATACCCTTTTTCAAGCACCCTTTTCGCGGCAGCATGGAATTCTTCAGGGGCACGCTCAACGCGATACCAACCATTAGCATACGCCTTGATTTTATCGCGACAGGCCCCGCCAAGCAGGCGAAAAACGGGCTGATTCAGTGCTTTACCAATAATATCCCAGCATGCAATCTCAATAACGCTAATACCGGTTGCAACGATTTCACCAGCACGACCGTAATCATCGCGAAATAGCCGTTGGTAGAGATCCTCAGTGTTGAACGGATCGCTGCCGATAACATGTCGCTTCTTCGCACCGTCAATATAGGCGACAAGCGCGTCCGTGCGGTTGTTCATCCGCACTTCGCTGACACCAGTCAAGCCTTCATCGGTCTCAACTTTGACGAAGGTTAAGTTCCGCCAACTCGTCCCCATGACCAACGTTTTGACATCTGTAATTTTCATCTTTTTAAATATGGGCCTTTCTGCTCCGTTTTCTTCGTTGTCGAAAACGGGTTTCTATGGAAAATAAATGGATATTTGTAAAGTGACTCTCCTGCCCATGGCAATTGGAAACACGAGGGCCAGTCATCAAGGATAAACAGCCAGTAAAATCCTGTAGCGATTGCGAAGATTTTGCCTGACACAGTCTGTTCTTTACTGAAAACCGATAGCCGATAGCCAATTAACTTCTCGCTGCTGCCTCGGAGACACTCCGTTGTCCACTCCGTTGTATCGGGCCCGGTTCGACCGTTGGTGCCTCTTCGCCTGCCTCCAGCATCCGCCGAATAAGCCGTTCCCGCATCACCTCTGTAACAGGTTCATGCGATTGAAGCCCGACGAGATTCCGTAACTCATAAGGATCTGCCTGAAGATCGTAGAGGTATTGCTCCACATACCGGTCTGAACCCGCATCTTTGCCTCCGCTCTTATTTGGGGCATCAACACCGTATTTCCAACGTTGCGTCCGAACAGCACGTCCTACCTGTGCCTCGCTAATTTGGACGAAAACCTCTTCTGGCCAATCTTCTGTTTCACCGCGTACCAACGGCATAATAGATCTACCTTGCATCTCAGCAGGTACTTCCAAACCTGCTGCATCAAGGAGTGTCGGCGGGAGATCTACCAGACTCACAAGTTCTTGAAGCTGTCCACCACCGATGAATTCAGCACCGTGAAACGCTGTCGGTACGCGGATAGAACTCTCGTGGCATGAGCGTTTGTATTCGCCATTACGGGTTTTGAAATGACACCCATGATCAGAGGTAAAAAGAATAATCGTGTTATCAAGCAGATGGAGACTCTTGAGCGCATCTAAAAGTCTACCGAGTGCTTCGTCTAACCTTTTCACCATACCGTAATAGCCGCCTAAATGCTGATGTGTTGAGCCACCGAGCGCGGCAAGATCCGGCGGTATCCATTTCCCTGTATACCGCTCCCGATACCCGTCTGGCGGTGGGTAATCATCCAAGTGATTTTGGTGATGCGGTTCAATGTATGACGTAAAGAGATAAAATGGTTCGTTTTTATGCCGGTCAACGTAGCGAATCACGGCATCGGTGAGTGCATCCACGCGGTAACCGGGAAGATCAACGGGTTGATTGTCGTTATCGTAAAGTGTTGTCTGATACGCATCAGAGGTGAATTCAAGGACGTTAGATGCTAACCAGTAATCATATCCACCGCGATGCTCCGCTGGCACCGGTCCCGGTCCCGTACCACCGCTATAGAGGTGCCACTTACCGATGTATCCGGTGGCGTAACCTGCTCCACCGAAGTGGTGGGCAAGGGTCTTAAGATTAGGGGACAGCGGAATACCGTTTCGGAAGCATCCCGTACGAGTCGCATATAACCCTGTTTGGAGACATGAACGGGCGGGACCGCAGACAGGCTGACACGTAAACGAGCGATGCACGTGCGTACCGCGCTGTGCCATCCGATCGAAGTTCGGTGTCAAGTCGAGCGGATTCCCATGTAAGCCGGACGTATCCCATCGCTGCTGGTCAGTGAAAAAGACGATAACATTCGGTTGATTTGAATCTTGTGGCATATCTCTGCTTTCCTCTCTCTTCAAGTTTGGCTTACCTCATTTTAAGAGATTTTCAGCCAGAAGTCAAGCAGAAAATTTGCCTAAGAAAATTGAGAATGATTAAGGACAGGTTGTTTTTGGAATCCTCGCACAACCTGCGGAAGCGAGGCGTTTTTTGTGCTATCCCCGACAGACCGTTTGAATCAGCGTGCGGGGTTCAGTATAAGGTATTACTTTTTGTTCGAGGTGGCTGCGCTGAGGTTCGAGAAATCGGTGTTGTGTAGCGTCTGGATGAATCCGTCTGCATCTTGATCCCAAGTCGCGGGGGCTGTTGTCTTCATACCACAAACGACATCCAAGATTTCGCCGGACACAAAATAGAGTTTGACGTTGTGCGGCGAAAGCCGTTCAGCCATCTCAATGTAGTCAGTTTCGACGAGAAATTTGCCGATTCGGAGTTTCATGGGCTATATGTCCTCCATCTGTATCCAATGCGCACCGACAACAGGATTGGAGTACCTTTTTACACGCTCTGTATCGGTGAGTTTGCGGGGGATACCGTGAACAATTGCATAATGCCGATTACTGTATTCCGCGTAAGCTCGGATACCGAGCCGTCTACTAATTTCCCAGGCCTTGAGTGCTTCATCGCCCTTTGCCATTAAGTCCACTTCTTCAAAGTACACGATCCCAAGTCGTGCGAATGTTTTCAAGTTATTCATCTGATTCCTTCCATTGCGCGTATTTATGAAGTGTTCGGGTATCAATATCCAACGAGTCGGCAGCCTCCGCTAAAGTGTGGGATTGCTGTATACGTCTCTGCGCAACTGCCCGTAGAATTTGATTCAGGTTCATATTTTTTAGGTCGAGGAATTCACTACCTTCAGTCGTTTTCAACACATTTATTAAACG
Organism: Candidatus Poribacteria bacterium; assembly: GCA_022394775.1. Lineage (GTDB taxonomy): Bacteria > Poribacteria > WGA-4E > WGA-4E > WGA-3G > WGA-3G. Next base: position 31,264 of record JAGFCB010000007.1, on the reverse strand, counting down.
GTGGATTGAGGCAAATGAGGTCGATGCAGTTATCGCGGAAGCCTGCTATAATATTGAGACAGTCGCCGTAGTAGAGGGTGTTGGGTTTAAATCTGATGTTCACGATGGAGCATTTTCCATTTTTTGCCATACACCGCGATGAAATGCCGGTAGTCACCTGTGTTCTTAAGGTTCCGATGCTTGGTACCCGGCTGTTCGGAATGGCAACCGATACAGAGTGCCATGAGGTCTTGCGGTTCGTTTTGCAGGGTGCCCCAGACATGATGCGTATGCAGCAGGTGCTTATGTCCGTAGAGCGAGAGTTCGCACGCCTCGCATCGCCACCCTTTTTCGGATCTGAACCAGAGCGAGTAAACCTGCCACCAGTCCGCTTGATAGTCAAAAGGTTGTGGCACCTCGTCTGGAATTCGCGGTGGCGGTGTTTTGTAAGTTGTACGGTGCTCCCAGGACATCGGGGCGGCCCCTGGTGAGCGTGTGTGCGTTGGCTCTGACTTTTGCGATTTTTCGCCGCGGTCTTTGGACATTTTCCAAACCACGATCACGACTATTAAAAAGATTGCTACGATGATTTCCATTTGGCTCCTTTCATCAGGTGAGCCTGGCACCTCAATAGTTATGATAAAAGACAGGTTGTTTTTTAGACCTCGCACAACCTGCAAAAGCAAGGGTTGTGTTAATTATACAATATCCCCGACGGACCGCTTGAATCAGCGTGCGGGGTTGGACACAAATATGAGTATTCACGCCGTAGGGATGCCTTTCATTCGGTGAGTTTCCAGCCTTAGTCAAACTTGATATACTACTTGAATAAGTGTAGATTGTTTTAAGGGGACTCGCACAATCTACAAAGCGAGTAAAGAAATTCAACATGAACATTGAATTTCAAGGTGTGGATATTTATAACCGCCTCCACGGGGCAAGGTGTCAGGATCAGCCAGATCCTCACAAGTTATTACCAAGTTCAAACAAAAAACAAACTCGCAGAATATTAATATGAGTTTTCAAGAAGATATGACACTGCCTTGTGACAAAACAGCATAATTTTACAATATTATCCAAACTTTAGTATATAGTTATATTAAGTCAATTATTGTAATTTGTCAAATTAAAAATTTATAAAGTCTATACATAACTAAAAAATTATATGATATTTTATCTGACAATTAAATGGCTCTGGAGTCCTAATAAGTTTGACTAAAAATGAAATTTTTAGTAATATATACTACTAACTTATGAACAGCCCATAACAATGTTTCCAGCGTGAACTTGCAGCAGACGCGTCGGTTAAGCTAAAACGAAATTGATAAAAACCACACGCATTTGAAATAGCCATCAGCAGTCACCGGTCAGTGCTCTGTTGGGGTGTTATTCATAAACATACACTGTTTTTAATCACCCATCCACACCCGGCATCTCATACTGAATTCACCGTAGTTGGGGAAGTAGGTCAATGAAAACCAATGTCTTGCAAGATATGATTGCACACTGCCACCAGCGGCACGAGAAACCACTTAAGCAACGCAAGACGACCGTAATACCGCTGCTTTACAAAGGGTTTCCTTACCATTTCACAGCCTATTGTGCACACAGATATCCTGTGATGCTTCAAGACTTGGAGGCGGCAGGCATTTCCTTTATGCCGATCGGGCAGGCACCCGGAACCGACCGACCCCCGCGCTCTTTTGCGGGCAAGCGGTTCTTGAAACGTCAACAGACCACAGACTGGGACACCATCCAATGGGAAAAATCCTGGGGCATTCACGTGTATACAGGTATTCCCTCAGCACACGATGGTGCCCCTTGGCATGATATCGACTTTAAATATGAAGCCATCTGTGCCGCACCGGATGCTGTTTTTGCTTGCGTTCAGGCACTTGTTAACGCCGTTGCGAACCCGTTGCTGACGCTGACACAGTCTGGTGGACTACGTTTTTCTTGCCGGATACCGGACTACTTGCACCCGGACACCAAGTCGGTACAGTTATATATCTATAAAGGGACACCGACAGCGGAAAATCCGCACCAACATGACGCGTATCTCGAAATCTTCGGCGAGAAAGGACACAATTGCTGGGATGCGCGCTATGAAATCCTGCTTGGAGATTTGTTAGATCCACCTGTAATTTCTAAAGAGGTGCTCTTCGCGCCTATTGATGCCCTTCGCGCTGTCCTTCACCAACCGATTCCCCAAAGCCTTGAATATAATGAGAACGCCTCCGACGTGCCCTACTCCCTCGGATCGAATAAGCTCGATCTGGCGAAAGAGGCGTTTTTCAAGCGCGGGTTTTCTTATGTCAGCCAAACGGACGGATTTCACTATTGGAGTCGACAAGGTGGTGGGGTTGGCAGCACAGAGGTATCATTATGGGAAAGTGAAGGAGGCGTGTGGATATGTGCGTCTACATCTGATGTAGGACTGCCTATGGAAGCAACGCTCATAACAGACGTTTGGGACAATACTGGCATCTTGCTGCCGATCCCGGAGACGGGGCTGCCCGTAGACGATCAGGTGCCCGCCATACGGGAAGGGAAACTCAGCCCATTGGCAATAAAGCGTCCTGCTCCTATATTACACAAATCCGAACCGACCGAAAATACTTATGAAACACACGAAGAAATGAGTATTCAGGTGCAGCGTGCTTTCGATAGGAACGTGCGCGTTCTTGGATTTATTCCTGAGATGGACTCAGAGAAAAATCGTGAAGTCGAATCCCTTCTGCGGAGTGGTGAGGTAATCTGTGTAAACGTGGAGGATGCCGAACTTGCGGCAAAAGCAGAACAACTTTTTCAAAAGCGAGATGTCGGATCCGTCGCACGCTGGCGGAATCGGATGTATCTCTGGGATCAGGTGAAAGATATCCCGGTCGACCTACGCATGACAACTCCCTTTGAACGCGGCAACGTTTGTGAGGATGCTCAGCGGTGTGATGTACTTGAGAAAAAGGGTGGGAATCCGAGCGAAATTATCTGTCCGCAGTGCCGTGTCTATACAGCGTGTCAGGAGCGTGGGTATTTATCGCAATACGCTACATTACAAACTGCCAAAGTACAAATAACAGAGGATCTTCGACTGTTTTTGGATCCACAATACGCAGAAATAGTGGAGCGGCTCCTTGACGCGAGCGATGGAACACAGCGGCTTTGTATTATCAATGTCCTGAGAGAAAACGAACTGTTTCTGGAATGTGAATTATCAAAAACTACATTGGAAGAGTGGATCACCAACTGGCGAGGCGGGGCCTTAGGAAACTTTGCCATACTCCTACTAAATGCAGTGAAAATCAGAGACAAATCTCATGCCCACTCCATCAGACGCATCCGGACAGTGATGCAGACGTTTGAATGGCTCGAAGAGGAACTTACCCTACAGATGTGCCACGTCAATCTACGGGGCAGAGTCATCGAACGAGGGGCAATTGATGCAGAGACCGGAGAAGAATTAGCACGCTATACAATCGAGTTTGAGCGAGGCACCTCTGCCTATATTCCTTTGAACGCTACGGCTGTCGATAGACTGGCGGCACAAGAACTTCCTTTTTTTCGACTCCATACTTTTGTACCTAATGAAGACATGAAAATCTTGATGCCAATAGCCGAAGCCGTCAGGTTAGGGTTCTTAGATGCGACGACTGTTGAAAACATTCAGCGGTTTCCGACGGTTTGTCGAGATTCAAATTGGACGTTTTGGCATCAACTCAAACGTTTCTTCACCCATTACACGAGAGATGCGGATGCACCGATGCAATGGGAGGACGAAGTACTGCGATTCTGGGTGCCGCCGGTCCTGCATCTAAGCGTCGGACACCTTGTGGTCACGTCTCCAGTTCTCTACGGCGAGCATCTACACCGGACGCTCTTGGGTGAGGAAACTGAGATTCTGCCCACCAAACCAACGGCGTGGAACAGCGGAAATCGCGTTTTCCAGATTCGCACCGATATTTATCCACGGGCGACAATTTTAGACCTCAGCAACACGTGGGACATTCTCGGAGTGTCTGAAACAGGGCAGCAGATTTTTTGGAGGATCCAGGCTGAAATTGAAAGGGACCCGGATATTAAACATGGGATTATAACGCATGTGTACACAATTGGACAACTGAGGGATATAGAGAAAAATGAGAACGTCTGTCTTTTGACGGATTTCCGAAGGCTGGAAGGATTGGAAACTGCTTTTCAAGAGGCAGAAGTCATCTGGATAGTTGGCATGCCGGAAATAGGACAACACGCCATTTTGGAGCGCGCGCAAATCTTGTTTGGAAACGACGCGGAACCCCTCTCCTATGAAATGGAATCTGGGGCCTACCGGTACAAAGACGAACGCGTCCAAAGCATTTATGAAAAGACGGTCACTTGTATATTCACACAGATTATAGAGTTGGCTCAACTCAACCGCTTGGCAAAGAAGAAAATTATGTTGATTACGGGGTTGCGGATTCCTGAGATTACCGATAGACCTGAAACGCTCCTTTTTGACTGGGAAGATTTCGATGTTGCTGGTGGGATAGACAAACTTTCCGAAGTGATAGCAACACGCCAAAGTTTTGAGACGGAACGCGACGATCTGACACCTGAATCCAGCAGAAAAGAAGTAGAACGTGTATTAGGATGTTCGACAAGGCAGGCGAACCGAGTATTGCAGAGACTGAGGGGTGGGAAAACACGTGTTCCTTTCCGAGAACAAATTCTCGCACTTCTCGCTGATGGAGAGAAAAAAACACCGGAACTCGTTGCGGCGATTCAAGGACATCCAAAAGCAATAAACACAGAACTTACGCGCCTTGTAGAGATTGGTGAAATTGTAAAAGTCAAACGGGGTATATATACACTGCCTGATTAAGGGAAATCGACAAACACCACATGCTGTCAATATATTTACTGACAGAGATCTCTATGGCGTATCTTTCGCGCATCTACATTCAAATTCCGTTTGGTTATCGGCGAAGTTAGCGGTTGTATTATCCGGTTCAGCGTCGCCCCAAAGATAACCCTCGCCTTCCAAATTACCGCGCGCCGCCTTTTCCCCTCCGCTTCCATTGGCAACCGTTTACCCTACCATATAACTTATAGTTAAATCTCGAAGAGGAACATCAAGCCAATTTCTTATCTTTTTTTTCCAATTTAACATAGATGTCCTGTTGTGGCAGACTCAAAAAGACCTTGTTATTATTGGCTTTTATTGCGTTAAAAAACTTGACTACAAAAAAAATATGTTAAGATATATTATTAAATTTATTGTGTTATATTGTATTATGTTAATATTATGTTAAATAGAAAGTCTTGAATCTTGCAGGAACCGAGGTTTTCATATCTTCATTTTTTCTTATGAATTCTCTGAATAATCTTATTGAACGTTGCCACGAACGGCACGAGAAGCCGCTTCGGCAGCGGAAAACGGTGGTAATGCCTGCCCTGTACAATAATGAGGGATATCCTTATCAGATAACGGCCTATTGTGCACAGAGGTACCGTGTGCTGCTCGCTGACTTGGAGCAGGCGAACATCTCTTTTATGCCGATAGGGCACGCAGCCGATAACGATCGCGGTCCAGGAAATTTTGGCGGTAAACGGTTCTTGAACCCTCAAAAAGCACAAGATTGGGGAATAAGACGATGGCACGCATCTTGGGGAATTCAGGTGTATACCGGAACCCCATCTTCACAGAATGGAGCACAATGGCACGACATTGAGTTTAAGTATGAAGTTATTTCTGCCGCACCCGATGCTGTTTCGGTTTGTATTGATGCACTCGTCAACGCCATAGAGAATCCATTGTTGACACTGACAAAATCTGGCGGACTGCGCTTTTCTTGCAGAGTCCCAGATTATCTCCATCTAAATACCAAGAGCGCGAAGCAATATATCTATAAACACACGCCAACCGCGGAAAATCCAAGCCAACGAGAGCTTTATCTCGAAGTCTCTGGGGAAAATGGGTACACTCTATGGGATGCCCGCTACGAAATCCTATTTGGAAGCCTTTTAGATCCACCTGTGGTTGCCAAGGAAGTCCTTTTTGCTCCTATTGATGCCCTTCGTGCTGAACTTCACGAACCTATTCCTTGTGAAGTTCAGCAGGATCAAACTGTCAGCAATCTGCCGCTATCTCTCGGCTCAGATAATCTTGACCTCGCAAAAAAGGCGTTCGTGAGCCGCGGTTTTTCGTATGTTGGACAAGAAGACAATACCTACCACTGGAGGCAACCTGACAGCACTATTGGCAACGGAGACATATCATTCTGGGAAGCCAATGGGACTGTGTGGGTACGCGCAACCGCATCTGATACCGGACTTCCCACCGAAGCCGCTCCAATTACAGAGGTCTGGAACAATACTGGTATTCTACCACCCGTCCTTGAACCTGAGCTGCTCGTGTCGGATAGAATATTCGCTGTGCGAGCAGGGGAACTTAGTCCGTTGGCAATAAGACGTCCGCCACCGGTGCTACACAAATCGGAAAACGCTGACGGTCATTATGAAACATCTGAAAACGATCCTGATCAGATAAAGCGTGTTTTTGATGGAACTGCACGTATTTTGGGACTTATTACTGAGGAAAATTTGGGAAAAAGTCGTCAAATAGAATCTTATGTTTCTGATGGCGGCACAACCTGTTTAAGCGTGCCGATCATCGAAGAATTGGTAGAGAAAATAGATAGACGCTATCAAAAACGAAACATGCCCTCCCCTGTTTGCTGGAAACCTCGGATGCACCTCTGGGAACGGGCAAAAGAAATCCCTATTCATGTGCGTATGGAAAATCCTTTTCAACACGGAAATGTCTGTGAGGATGCCGAACGGTGCGACGCACTTGAGGAAAAGGGCGGGAATCCGAGTGAGAGTATCTGCCCACAGTGTCCTGTCTATACCGAGTGCCAACAACGTGGATATTTATCGCAACTTACCGCGCTGCAACGCGCCGAATCACAGATATTGGCGATTCCGCAACTATTTTTTAATCCACAGTACGCGGAATTGGCGGAAGCAATTCTTGAGCAGGTAAATCAGACAGAGAGGCTTTGTATTATCGGCAGGCCAAGGGAATATAAGTTGTTTCCTAAATGTGAACTGCCAAAAAACTTATTTGAGGAATGGAGTGTGAACTGGAGCGGTTGTGCCTTGGGGAATTTTGCCAAGGCTTTACTGCATGCAGTAGAAATTAAAGATATACCACATGCTGATGCTGTCAAACGAATTCGGATGGTGATACAATCGTTTGAATGGCAAGAAGAACTACTCATCAAACAGATGTGTCAAGTGAATGTACCAGGTAAGGTAATAGAGCGCAGTGCTGTTGATCCTGAAACTGGTGAACTATTGGCACGCTTTACCATTAAGTTTGAGACAGGTGTTTCTGCCTATATTCCCTTAGACGATAATGCCGCAGATAGGCTCACCGTAAACGGGTTGCCATTTTTTCGCCTCTCTTCCTTTGCAATCAATGAAGACGTGAAAATCCTAATGTCGATGGCGCAAGCTGCCCGTTTGGGCATCTTGGATATAGAAACTGTACGGAGCATTCAGACATTCCCAACAGTCTGTCCTAATCCTAACTGGACATATTGGCATCAGCTCAACCGTTTTTTCACGCATTACACGCGCGATGCCGATGCCCCCATACGCTGGAATAAAAAAGTTCTGGAATTCTGGGTGCCACCACTGCTCCACCGGAAGGTCAAACGCCTTGTATTAACATCGCCAATTCTCCGCAAGCGATACCTCCACAGAGCGTTTCCAGATGAGGAAATTGAGGTAAGTCATACCGAGCCAGCAGTCTGGAGTGATGGAAATCAAGTCTTCCAGATTCGCACGGGTATCTATCCGAGGCAAACAATCTTAGGATACAACATCAGCGGGGATCTTATCGGCATCTCTAAAATAGGACAACGCTTTTTTGCCGGGATCCAGTCGGAAATTGAACGAGATTCGAGCGTTAAGCATGCAATTATCACCTATAAGTCGGTTGCTGCACGATTGCAGCATATCGCAGAGAAAGAAAATGTCTCTTTTGTGACCAGTTTCGAGAGTGAGAGAGGACTGCGGGACGCTTTTAGAGAGTCGCAAGTCATTTGGATAGTCGGTACACCGACACTGCAACCAACCCCAGTTTGGCAGCGCGCGCAAGTTTTGTTTGGAAATGATGAAGAACCGCTCTCTTATGAGGAAGAAATCGAGACTGGTCGCTATAAAGATGAGCGGATCCAAGGCGTTTATGAACAAGAGATTGTTCGCCAACTCACACAAACTGTCCTGCGCACAGGATTGAGCCAATGGACTGATAAGAAGGTTATATTAATCTCAAGTTTGGCGCTACCCGGTGTCACAGACAGACCCGAAACTCTCCTTTTTGACTGGGAAGATTTTGAGATTGCTGACGGATTGGACAAACTTCCTGAGGTGATAACCACGCGCGAGCGTTTTGAAGCAGAGCGGGACAACCTAACTGCTGAATCCAGTAGAGAAGAAGTGGAGCGCGTCCTTGGATGCTCCTCAAGACAAGCGAATCGAGTGTTAAGGGAATTTAGAGGGGGAGCGCCCCTACGTATACCCTTTCGAGTACAAATCCTCACGTTACTTGCTGGTGGTGAGAAGAGAACAGCAGAATTGGTTGCTTCTATTGACGGACATCCAAAGGCTGTAAAGAATGAACTTAAGCGTCTTGTAGATGCAGGTGAAATTGTGAGAGTCCGATGGGGACTATATGCCCTTCCACCGGTATAGGTCTTTCTGTGTGTGCCGCTAATAGTGAAAACTTAACTAATCCGCGGAAACTTTCTTATAACCTTTCGGCAAAGCGTTTCCAGCGACGAGAGCAGATTTCAGCGGACGGACGTGTCGGCAGCTGCCACGGTGCGTGAAACCCGGACAATCGCAAGTTACATCAACACCGACAACTTCCAGCGTATAAAACTTGCCCTTTTGCGATGAACTCTCGGCATGATAGACACTCCGTTCAGGGCCCGCAAGGACTTCCGCCAAAGTACGGATGGCTTCTTCGGAGTACGGGCGCAGCTGCGCACGCGTCGCTTCCTGGAGGTGTGAGGCGTTTTCTTCGAGGTAGACATCTCCAGCTTTCTGAAGCACATCATGGAGTTCGGATGCTTTCAGTTCGGCTGTTTCGACAGATAAAGCATTCATCATCCGTTTAAGTTCGCTGAGGACATCTAACGCAAGGGCAGCCTCTCCATCCGGCACCAAAATTGATCCTTCAACGATGGAATCCATCAATGCTGCTTTTGTTTCTAAGACTGTCTTGACAAACGAATCAACAGTGCCAGTCGCAATCATATAGGTGACATTGACGGTTCCGGTCTGACCGATACGATACGCGCGATCTTCTGCCTGCCAGTGGTTAGCGGGCACCCAATCTAAGTCGTTAAAAACAATCTGGCGTGCCGCGGTCAAATTTATACCAACGCCTGCTATGTGCATGTTAGCTATGAAAAGTTTGATGTCGTCGTCGTTTTGAAAGCGATCAACTCTGTTCTGTCTTTCATGGACAGGAACTTCGCCGGAAACATAAACGGCGCGGTCCTTGAAGTGCCTTTGGAAGCGCTGCATCGTATTCAGGAAGGATGTAAAAATAATTACCTTTTCACCTTGTTCCAGGGCATTTTCGACGAATTTAATGGTCTGACGGCATTTGACAAATGCGATTGCTCGACGCACTTGGGTTATCCTACCCATCCCAGTTCCTAAATCTGTAGTATCTATTGCGTCATCTAATTCATCGCTGTGTTCTGAAGATAGACCAACGGATTCCGGTGCCCCATCAATGGCTTCAGGCGCGTCAAATTTTGATATAAACGTCTGTACTAATTGATTGAAGTGCTCGATGGCGTAAGGATGCAATTCGACATCCATCCATGTTCGCATCTTAGGTGGAAGGTCTAACACCTCATCTTTTGTGCGGCGCAGCATGACACCGTGCAGTTGGACAGTCAATTCCTCGATGTTGCTTGCACCATCTGCCACCAATCCGAAATCTCCTTGATACGCATCACAATAACGTTTCGCAAAACTGAGGAAACTCTTTCCGAGAGGATGACCCAGAATCTGTAACAGCGGAAAAAGATCACGCGGACGGCTTGTCATTGGCGTACCGGTTAAGGCATGAACTATAGGGTCACGTTTAATCTCTTTAACCAGTTTTGATGCGTTTTGGCTCCGCTGACTCTGATAATTTTTTAGGTAATGTGCCTCGTCAAAAACAACGCCTTTCCAATCAAACGCAAGGAGTCCCTCAAGATTTTTACCGAGGATTTCATAGTTGACAATAACCCAACCCTGATGCGCTGTAGGTGGAAGTGGCGCGGGACCAACGATGACAGCGTCGGCATCTGGAAGAACGATTTCGATTTCGCGTGCCCAGTTGCGTTTGATGGAGGCAGGACAAATCACAAGGTAAGGACCTTCTCTTTCCGCCTCAATCATAGCAATAATCGATTGACGGGTTTTGCCGAGTCCCATATCATCTGCGAGAAGCGCACGACGACGACCCAGCAGAAAGGCGATCCCTTCTACTTGGTGTGGATATAAACCTTTGGCAATTTCTTCAGCACGCGTGAGGCTGGATTCAGGCATGCGATTCCCTTTGTTTGCATCTGTTTGTAGAAGCAGTTTGCGGCACTGACACCAAATATTTCTACCGGTCAACGAGCCAGAGATCGCCTTCACTGACGGTGGCAAGTCGCTTCAACATAACCGCACCCGGAAAATTGGGGGACATCCCGATGCCCATAGCAAAAATGCGTCCATTGCCGGTAGCGTATTGACCGACAAGCGTGAGATTCGGTCCCTCAATAGTGGTAGGAATACCATCGCTGAAGAGAACAACAAGGGTCGGAGCAGTCTTAGCGATTTCTGTCAATGCCGTGAGCATATCGTGGTCGGTTCCTTTGGTGTGGATTTTGGATTGGATGTCGGCGAGATACGCAGCGGATGCGCTCACCGTCTCTTCTGTGACAGGAACAAAGTTTTCCTTATAAACAACCAGTTCTGTACTAAACGCTACGATATTGAAATTATCATGCGGTTCAAGGAAGGTAAGCGAATCGCGCATGAGGTCTATAATCTTTTTGAGTTTATGTGGCGGTAAGTTCTGCATACTCGTAGACAAATCCACGCAGTAGGCAATCCGCTGGGGTCCCTCTTGTGCTTCAATGAACTTCACTAATCTGCTTTTAAAACGGGTTTCGACCTTTTCTGCTTTTACAAAAGGGCGTTCGATGACCTTTTGCACACGCGGGACATTGTCAAATTCGACAGATGTTGTGGCGGGTCCAATAGGTGCGCTCAAATCGTTGTCGGTATCAAACGGCTGGAAGGGCGCGGGATCCGCTGCAGAGACTACCCCACGGCTACTGACAGGTTGATTGCTCGTCAGGATTTTCAGTCGTGGTTGGCTGACATCGCGCGTCTTGTTCTGGACAATTTGTGCCCGTTTCGGTGGTGTTACACGTCTGACTTTCGGCTTCTCTTCGGTGACGAATAGGGCATTAATACTGGGGGTTTCTCGCATCGGTGCTGTAGTGAACCAAAAGAAAAACCCAAGCACTCCAACACCGAGGTGCAATAGGACTGAAATGAGTAGCGATTTGCTGGATTTTGATTTCATTTTTTTAATTCACCTTTTCGGAACTAAACACGCATGTTCCGCCTAACTTTTCAAATGGGATACGAATCCCACCGATGCCCGCGAAGAGATCGATGAAGTTAAAATTGTCCATCATGCATAGAGTATAGCATATTTGATCGGTCGCGTCAAATTTCGGCAATTTATTCTACCCTTGATAGATTAACGTTTCACCGCAACCGAGACCCCATCACGCAGCGGAATAATCGTCGTGAATACATCAGGCGAACTATAGAGAAGCCGGGTCAACTCTTTGACACCCATTGTGGCAGCGTGGAACCACTGCTCCCGTTCATCAAGCCCTTCTGGACTACTTCCGGGTTCCTGTGTGACAACGCGTCCACCCCAGATCATATTATCTGTAATGAACAACCCACCACCCGTGAGCCGCGGAATCGCTTTATGAAACGCTTCGGGATACCCGTCTTTGTCGATGTCATTGTAGATGATGTCAAACTCACCTTCGGTTTCGTCAATGATTTCAAGCGCGTTGCCTACTCGGTAATCAATGCGATCCGCGATACCACCGCGTGCGAGGTAACCCGCGGCGCGATCTGCGTTCTTCTGTGAACCGTCAGTACAGATAATAGAGGCTTCAGGGTTTTGCAATGCCTTCGCCATCCAATACGCCGAATATCCAAAGCCTGAACCCATCTCAAAAATCCGTGTCGGATTCGTCAGCAGGACCAATTGATGCAGGACACGCCCAACGAGCGGTCCCACAATCGGAAATCGGTTCGCGCGGGCATGCGCTTCCATCTCTGTTAAGACTTCATCGCGTTCTGGGATGATATCAAGTAGGTAATCGTCAATTGACGGGTGAAGTATATCCAAACGTTGCATAAATTGCTCCTATTTTTTCTGATGGTGAATCAGCGTGTTTACTAAGTATCTGAAGCCCCTTCTTCTCTTTTCCACCGTTCAAGCGGGTGTTCGCGTGGCATGAGCGGCATAAATACTCGAGTCTGCTGACGGTGCGACTCCCATGTCGTATGAATCATTTCAAGACAATCTCGACCATCTCTGCCACTGGCGAATGGATCTCGGTCTTCTTCAATCGCTTCAATGAGGTCGCGTAGCATGAGGCGTTGTAATAGCAACCGTATGGATGCTTTGTCTCGTGGGTTCCCTTGCGCGTCGAGGTCTTCGGCGGGAAGATGCACCGGTTCCCATACTTCTGCCGGAGTCTTATGTTGTCCTTTATGGATAAACATCGTTGTACCGACGCTCTCTCGAATAGCAATTCGTCCTTCTGTCCCGATAATGTCAATCCCATAGGCGTTATCATTCGTCTGCGGTTGCGCGAGGAACTGCACATCGGCGTGGATGCCGTTCTTGAAGCGGAAAGAGGCATGTCCGCGCTCACCGAGTACAAGCCCGGCATCTCGATCATGAGGGTGGACCTCTTGGGTATGTTTGATGTCATTAACAGTTGATTCTCGACCATCCATTTGCACGAGATGTGCATGTGTCCACTCGACATCCCCAGCGAAAAGACGCAACCAATCGTAGAGATGCGTCCCCATCTCCATCAGTGAGTTTCCCACCTTACGCCCGCCTTTGTCTGTCGCTTTCAACAATACGACATCACCGATTTCGCCTTTTTCAATCAGTGAAAGCACATAACGATTATATGGACTGGCGCGTTTGATGTGATTAATGGCGAACTTAACGTGATGCCGGTCACAAGTTTCGACCATTTCATCGGCTTCAATCAAGTTGAGCGCAGTCGGCTTTTCACAAAAAACGTGGATGCCACGTTTTGCCGCAGCGATCGTTGGGGCGTGGTGCATCGGTGCCTGTGTTGGAACAATCACTATGTCTGGTTGTTGTTCGTCAAGCATCTTTTCGTAGTCATCATAAATGGCTTTGACATTAAAACGTTCACCCCATGCTTTTGCCCGTTCTGGATCGATTTCTGCCCCAGCGATGAGTTCGCAGTTTTCTTCTAATTCCGCTGCCTCGGCATGCGCTCTACCCATGCCACCTAAGCCGATAATTGCTACACGATAGTTATTCATGTGTATCTCCGAAGTTGGGAAAAAAGTGTGGCTCGTTTACAACTATCATAGCAACTTCAAAGTTAGGGTGCAACAAAAAAGTTGAAGAAAATGCCTTAGATATAGTTGAATATAAAGAACGGATTGATTAGAAATTTAAACTACTAAGATCAAAGTCCAACCCCGAGATGAACCTAATAAGCGAACCCAACGATCAATGTGATGAATAGGAAATACACAGATGACAAAAGAACGAAGTCGGATTTTAGTTGATACTTCACGCGATACCGGCTGGTCAGATGGATTGATACGAATCGAGCCAGACAGTATCTATCAAGCCACCAACAACCGAGATTACCTCAAGGAAGCGGTGCTAAAAAATTACGATGTCCTAACGATTTGTAGCAACACTGCGTTAAAATACACCGATGCAGAACGCCAAGTGATCCGCGAGTTTGTAGAAAATGGCGGTGGACTGCTTTTAGCCGCCAGTACAAGCCAGTTCGAGCGAGATGTCCGTGAACCGATCTCGGAGCTGGGGATTAATCACGTCTCATCTCTTTTCGGCGCACAATTTCTTCCGTTGCCTGAAGGACAAGGCGAAATGGATACCGACGCGAATCCGTTGCGTGGCTATAAAAAGAAAAATCTGCGCCTCACTGATTATGAGATTACCGATGGATTGGGAATTGATGATCTTGGTCTCACGTCCTGCGGTATCCTTGATGTTCCGACGGAGGGTAGCGTTTTCCTTGAGCATAACGAGACAGGAGAGTCCGTTGGGGTATGCCTCCGTTTTGGATCGGGACGGGTCTTATTGATCAATACGCAGCTTTTTCAATATGAGAATCATCCGGTATCTACGCGATTTATTGATTGGTTGGGAATCAATCGCGAAGAAACACCCCAGCAAAAACCCTTTTTAGCAACGGACACCAAGACAATCCCTGATGAAATTCCGATCGAAGAACAGGTCAGACAGGACGAAAAAATCAAGATTTTCTATACGCACTTCGTCGAGAATCGTGTAGATACGTGTATGGCGTTTGCTAAGAAACTGACGAAGGAGATGCTCTCAAAATTCCCTGAAGGTGAGAAAATTGAATGGAAAATCGATCTGATTCCGTCGTGTGTTTATGAATACGGCGGCGATTGGGAAGATTTGGTGATGACAATCGGGGCATGCGTCAGTCCGCCGAGACTTGCCTATTCGCTCGGTGTTGAGGCGAGTGGGTTACTCGCTGACAAAACACCGTTTAGAAAGGCGAAGGATGTTCTTTTTGATGGGTTCCAGTTTTTCTTTGGTATTTGGGCAATGAAATTGCTCGGATTCGCGCCAGAAGCAGCGGAGATGATCGCCGAGGCAGAGCGGCAATTTCGTGAAAACGCCCAAGCCGAGGAACCGATTGACATCGCGAAAGTTTACGAGAAACGATCTCGCAAACCGATCTGGATACTGAAGACGCTCCTTGAGAAGTATGGTGAGGATCTGTTTGTCCGACTCACAAAGGTATTCTCTGAAAAGGGTAGCGATACAGAAAAGAATATGCCGCACACAACCTTCTCGCCGGTGGATAGACAGATTTATCACCTCAGCCGAGCGGTCAGTGAAGACCTGTTTCCATGGTTTGAAGAGATCGGTACGACCGTCCATCGGCTCCCATTATTGCCGAATGACAGCGACGAATTTGTGGCCGAAGTTCGTGGATACCTCAACAAAATGATTCGCGACATAACCGCAGACACAAGTGACAGGATCGATGCGATTGATAGTCTTTTCGAGATCGTTGACGAATCTGAGCATGCGATTTTGGCATTAGTTGCTAAATTGGATGCACCGGACAGATACGAACGACTGATTGCCGCTGCAAAACTGGTTAGAGGCTGCGATGAGCGGGCGGTGAAGGTGCTTGAAGAACTGGCCGTTGAAACAGGAGATGATGGACTCGTAGCGATGGTGCTCCTGATGTTGGCTGGTAATGGTCGAGGCAGCGAAGTCGTGGATCGGCTCGTGGAGATTGCGCAGCATCAGGATCACAGATACCAACTCGAAACTGGATACCTGCTTGCCAAAATTGGGCACCCAGTAGCCGAAGCGTTCTCTTATGAAAAACTCGTAGACAAAAATGGCGTGCCTCTCTTAACGATGGATGTCGAACGTAATAAGGATTTACATCTCTATCCAACCATCGCAGGCTATCGCGTTGCCACTTGCAATTCAATTCTCCATACACACCATTTTCCTCACAACACGCACGTTCCTGGTATTTATGTGAGTTGGGTGCATACCACACCAAAATATCGCCGAAAGGGATTGGCGCGGTGGGCATTCGGTGAGTCAATGTCGCATGAACTGGTCCGCCAGTACGCTTGTATTTCTCTTCACACTGGTACAGATAATAACGCCCATGGAATGTACAGGCATTTTGGGTTCGTGGATGGGTTATTAGGGCAACAATTCACCAAAGAGTTGCGGGACGAACAGACAAAAATCGTCGAGAACTTAGTCGTCCGTCCCTATAGATATGGGGATGAAGCCGCGATGGCAAGCGTACTCAACGCATTTTATGCGGACCAGGTAGCCCGCAGACCAATACGCGCCGAAAGGCGAAGAACCTCGGAGACTCGGTTGATTTATCTTGCGGAGAAGGATGGAGAGCTTCTTGGATATGTGCAAGCACAATGTTTTGAGAAGGAAAAGAATGTCTCAATCACCGAATTCTGTCTTAAAACCCAACCGCCTGAAGGCTTCACACACCCAGAAGGTTTCCTTGAGGATGTCGGTGCAGCGATGCTCTCCGCGTTACATAACGAATTGGTGAAACGTGAATATAAAAAAATAAAATGGGGATTTGAAGGAGAGGCGGAAAAAAGTTATGCCAGAACGCTGTTCCACAATTTTGGGTACACGTCGTCAGATGCAGGTTGGGTATGGATGTTCAAGATCGTCAATTTGCCAATGCTGCTTGGCGAACTCTCTCCACTGCTTTCCAAACGATTGAACAAGAGCGATACTTACAAAGACTGGCAAGGAACCATCAGTATCAAAGGTTCGAAGCATCAGACGAGCCTTACCATTAGAGATGGCGAGATTCACGTGTCAGCGAAGGTCTCGGAAGATGCCGGAATTTGCCTCTCTACAGACGATGACACAATCACTTGGTTCATTTTGGGTGTCATCTCACCATACGGAGCATATTCACAGAACCAATTACATATTGCCCCGACAGTCAACAGTTCAATAATGGGTCTGTTGGGAACGCTTTTCCCAAAGCATTAGAAACCCATCATTGCTCGAACAAATGTTGTATTACTGCTCGTCCGTTCAAGCAGATGCGTGGTTCTGCGGTGCCCCGAAAGAATAACGATATAGAAACCGAGCCAACTGCCTCTGTTGATGGCTTGGATTTCAAAAATACGGGTTCGCAAGTCGGAGCGATATAGGTTTGGAACGCGAGTATCAACTGGGAAAGTACGTAGGTAGTTCCTGAAGTTATTATCCCGATTCGTAAACTTCCGGTATTGGAATCCGCCAATGACACTGAACCGCTGTGTAAACTGATAATCAAGACGGACACCAAGAACATCCTCTCGACTTCGACGGTTGAATCGCAAATATTCAACCGGTTCACCGTCGGTCGGGAGAAACAGGTCTGGGTTGAGTGTTTCTGGAATTTCTTCGGCACTTCGGTCGAAAGCGCGGTCCCAAACGTACTTAACCATAGGTGTTAGCGTTAAATCGTCAATAATTTTGTTAGCGAGTGGGAGCTTCCCAAGTGGAATCTCATATCTCGCCTTCAAAATGGTGAGTTGATTACGGATGTCCCGTTCGGGGTAACGCCGTTTTTTCCAATTCGCAGCGTCATAGATTAAACCGGTGTCAGTCGCGTCAAGTGCGTTAATGCCGTGATCAGGATAGAACGGATAGTCACGTCTCTCTCCGGAAACCCGGACCTGCTTAATTGGCACCATAAAGTCAACGCGTTCATCGGGTTCAAAATCCTCTGATACCGGATCGTATTTGACATCTGTGAAGAGTGCCTTTTCTTCATCCTGTTCGAGCTGTTTTTGCATGAGAAGCAGAAATTTGGCTTCGAGTGTCAAGTTTGGCACTGCGGTATAGAGGCATTCGAGTATTGTTGTATTCACCCGTGCGTTGTAGAAATCAAGTTCGTCATTAATCTGAATCGGCTCCAATTCTCCAACAGGCAAGACAATTGTGTAATCCGGAATATCGTCCTGTGCTCGGACAAATCGATTTTGGAAGTGAAAGCTGCCGAAATCAAGGATGTCGCGTTTATAAGTGACATGTATATATTTAGCGTTATTTTTTCGTCGACTTGAAATCTCGCTTTCGTTTAACCAGCCCACTTGAATAGCGAGGTTATCAAGCAGATCGTATTTCGCTTTGAGATGATACCCCTGACGGTCTATACCGTATTCGTATTCTGGTTCAAAGTCATCCTCAATTGAATCAATAGTCCCGTTATTATTCAGATCGATAATTTTGGTAAATACAGGTGGATCAGCATCAAAAATAAGAAAATCTTCTTGATAGTCTAATATCCCGTTCTGGTCTCGGTCATCGGCACGTGGAATTACCCCATCAAACTCACTGTCATCAGGCTGGTCATCGCCATCATCGTCATCCTCAATGAGTATATAATCGGTTTCGTCCCATGGCGTTAGTTCCTCCGCAATTCGTTCTTCTAAAGGTCTACCCGGTCGACCGCGTTCAAGCGCGTAAATTTGGTCTCGGTTCGGATGTGCACCCAAATTCGGGTAGGTGGTTGTGTAGCCTGGGTCAATATAATACAAAACGCCTTCTAAGTGGAGTTTGCCATAGCGAGACTTAAGCTGGACGAACCACGCTATTTCTCTACCGAGTTTTCCATCGCCATCTTCATCTGTGCCGTCACCCCCTAAAAAGGCTTCAAAACGTTCGCCTTCAGTTTCCGAGTAGGTAGGGATACCGTTTGCATCTACCGGGAGTCGGCTGTTAAAATCAATAGTGACACCTGTTTCTTCCTCACCATCTGGACCTTGAACGGTTGTTCTGGTTCGACTAAATCCTACTTTATCTTTTGGGATCGTCGGGTACTGTTTGTATTTACCATTAATAGAGTAATGGGTCCTGATGAAAACATTACCGATAGTCCCTTCAAGATCAATTCCATAAAGAGCTGCAGCGCGTGCTGCACCATAACGATATCGGATTTTCCGAGGTCTCCCTTCACCTTCCCATTGCGTCGGATTGTCTACAAGTTTTTTCCTGTTTTGGATGTAATCCGGAGATTGTCCGTAATTCCCGGGTGCCTCAATTATGTCGCGATACGGCATCTGAATGCGACCATCTGTTGTTTTAATCCATTCTTGGAGTTCCGGATCTGATTCTGCTCTATTTGCCTCACTAAAGCCGATAACCGCTATATTGTAATCGCCTGCAACAACCATGTCAAATACAACCGATTTGACGGTTCGCGGGTCAATGTTAATCTTCGGATCAGTCAGAATAAGATCATATTTCATTTTATTGAAACCGCTAACAATTCTCCACTTCCCGTCAACGGAATCACGTATTTCGGAAGGAGTGCCAGCGTGATCAACCGGAACAAGTTCGTCAGCAAAAACATCGAATCGGTGCGTCATTTCAGGTAGAAGGGCGGGTTCAACGCCTTTCGCTATAGCTGCAAAGGGTAGTTCTTCAAATGCTTGTGTAACGATGGTAATCTTCATGCTTTTGAAAGCTGCACCGACACCCGCTTGAATATGATTGCTATGTAGGTCGGGATCGTAAGCACGAAAATCTGTGAATGCACTTGTGTGATTATCTTCAGGCGAATCATCACGGAAAACGATGGATATTGTTTCAGGCGGTGTATTGGCGACGGTCCCCATGAATGAATTTATGCGGCGTTCTGGATGTTCTTTATACAAATTTACATAAGTAAATCCGACGCGAAAAAGCTCACCTAAAAGTCCTTGTCCTCGGAAACCGACGAGTCGTGCGTTTTCAATGTTCCTAACACCTGATATTGCGTTCAACCCGTTTCGGCGACCCAGATCCCGTCCGAGTACTTGGTTCGGTGCATCATCTGTTAGGTGAATCGGATTAGAAATACGTGAGTGAATGAAGCTAAAAAGATGGTGCTCCTGTGCAAAAGAGATGTCCCACCGAAGTCCATCAAACTCAGTTTTGTATATGATATATCGGTTCGGAAATAGGGAAGCGGGTTTGAGACGTAGGTGATCGCCAATAATAAACTCAGTGTGTCTACCGAGGAAAGATTCTTCAGCGATGATTGTCCGGTCCAGTTGCACCGTGAAGCGAAGACTATCCAGCTGACCGCCCCACCCAACAACTAATTTACCGTTCTGATCAAATTCTTTCTGATCCGTGTATTTCGTGAGTTCGCTGCCTTCCATGATTTCTTTACCATAAAGATCATAGAAGAATTGCGGTTCTTCGTCCAATTGGAACCTATTTGAGAATTTAGCCTCCCCCTCAACTGCAGGCAAGAGCGGTTGATGCGGTCCGAGACTGTCCGCACCACAACTACAGAACACAGATACACTCAGGACGCAAGTCCCTATAAGTATGAAGTTAATCGCTCGTTTTAACGTGTTCATCGGTTGTGTGCCTCCTTACGGACGAATTAACTGAAGGTGTTCAAGTTTATGCCTCCATCACACTGTCTCATTTCCGAATCAGCATCTTACGAGTTGCAGAGAATTCGCCTGCGTTAATCGTGTAGAGATAGATACCACTGCTTACCGGTTCACCATTGTTGTTACGTCCATCCCAATGAACAGCTTGCGATTGTGAGGAGTAATCGCCTGCGGGCATTATCCCCGATGACAAGCGACGCACCAACTGACCCATTGGGTTGTAAATCTGAATTGTGACATCACTCTCGTCAGCGAGTCGAAAGGGAATCCACGTTTCTGGATTGAATGGGTTAGGGAAGTTTTGTAGCAGTTGATTTCGCTTCACGTCCCCTAATATCACAAGCTGCTTACCGTGGGGGACAATAGGACAATACTGCGAAGGTAGTAGTGCATTTCCATCCCATATCTGGATTTGCCCGGTATTGGTCTCCGAAAGTAACACGGATCCGTCTCTGCTGAGGGCGAAATATTCTGGGATAGATGGATAGTCCATAGGTGTCTCTTCTCGCCAGTCCCAGATTCGGAGGTTGCCGTTTCGATTAGCGAAGAGATAACGAGTGTCTGAACTAACATGCACTGGTGCATCTCCATCGAGTGTTTTTAAAAGTTTCGGACCATTTGGCAAGAGTTTCCAGATTTGGATGGCACCTCGGATCGAGACTGCTAATATTGTATTGGACGCAAAGGCGAGCGTTGGATGTAGACTGTAATAAAGTGCTGGCACTTGCCACTTATATTGGAAGACAAAGGAGTCCCTTTCGCGTTTCCACAACGAAAGCCAATAGAGATCATCTTTCCCGCGACCGGCAGCTACCAAATATTCATCGTCTTTACTGAAAGCGAGTTGAGAATATATGTTAATTTGTTCCGGCTTAATTCTCTGAAGTTTCTTTGGACTTTCAAGGTCTAAGATGAAGAGGTCCCGCCAATCCTCCTCTACTGCAATCCATCGTCCTGAGGGACTAAAGGTTATCTTTTCAGAATATCCGACGCGATGCGGAAACTGGGTTTCGACTCTTCCGGTCTGAAGGTTGCGTACCTGAACCCAAGGGTCTTGAACAACGGCAAGTTTTTGACTGTTGGGAGAGATGGCAAATCCCCTTAATAATTCTTTTTCCGCAGAAAAGAAAAGTTGCATCTGCTGCGAGGAAACATCCCATGTTTTAATAAAGCCTGAAGGAAAACCTGAAGATACGGAGACCACGGTTTTTCCATCAGGACTCAACTTAACAACATTGAAGAATCGCGGGAGAAAATCAGCCCACACATCCAGTAATTGATTTGTTTCTAAATCCCACAGCACGACAGCATCCGAATAGTGGAGAAGTACAGTTTTCCCGTCCGGCGATAAGGTTATTGTTTCTAAGCCGTGAAACTTGGTGCCGAATATATCAATCTGTTGTCCAGACTTAACATCCCAGACGCGCACTTGATCGTCCCAACCTACCCACGGATTAGAACCAGATCTACTCAATTGAGATGTCTGGGTCGCCACGTACAACCGTTGGCTGTCGCTACTGAATACTATACCTGAAATCCTCCCAGTACCACTTGTGCTCTGCCATAGTAAACGTCGCGTCGTTACGTCACAAACATGAACAGAAGTTGAATCCCTTTCATACATCCCGATCACCTTTCCATCAGGGCTAATAACAACGTCTTCGACCCGACTATCAGTGTGTATTTCAAGATGTCCGTCCAAACGCCGCGTTTCCACATTCCATAATTCGACATCTGGACGTGCTGAAGCTATCATGAGATAGTGACCATCTGGACTAAAAACTATAACGCGTATGGGTAAAGCATCTACGCGCGTCATCGTTCCAATGAGCTCTCCGGTTTGCCAGTTCCGTAGATGAACCTCGCCTTTAGAATATGTTGCAAACACTGAATCCGTTGGGCTAAATGCTGCAAACCTCACATGACTTTTGAGCTTCCATTCCATTAGCTGCTCGCGAGCATTCACATTCCAGATTTTTATAGTAGTTGTACTTGGGTCGCCAGAATGATTCAGGATCGCTAAATGTGAGGCAGTCGGACTAAACACCACATCACTAAAGTCAGTTCGCTCACCGAATTCGTCAATAACCGCACCGGTATCCCTATCAATAATCTGAATGTGGGTTGGTACAACGCGGACAATGGCTTCATTGGAAAGGAAAGCATGCTGTTCTGGAAAAGGCTGCCCAATTGTGCCGATCGGTTCAATCGCAAGTACAAAGCAAGGAAAATAGACGAGGCTAATCAGGGCGATATGGACTTGCAAATTTCGTCTTAAAAGGGTGGTTAGCATTTTCATGAGAAACCTCCAAGTCCTTGAGTAGTCGTGTGAATATGATGAGGGGAATTCATAAAAAAATTTAAGCTGTTTCGACTAACAAATTAGGTTCGTCGTAGAACGATTCATCGCTTAAGTTGTCCCCAAGTGGTCGCGAGTTTTCCTTGTGCTTTAACCGCAAGCGGAATGCCGGTCTTTGCCCCGTTCTTACCGATCAGATGATACGCATTTCTTGATGCGTCTGAGAACTTGCGTATCCCACCCAGTTCATCGAAATGCCATAACGCAACTGTCTTTCCGTCATTTTTGAATTTTCCACGCGGCGTAAAGTGTTTTTTGTTAGCATCATAACGAGCAACGGTTGAGACGCGTACCTCATCAATATATCCTGTAAAGGCACCTAAGAAGGCGTTAGCCACATTGGGTCCGTCAATTTTCTTCCCAAACCCTCCGAGTGTAAAATCCTTGGGATGCCATAATGTTGAAAGATCATGTGCGATAATTGTCCCTTGCGATAATGTTTTTGAAAGGCTATTGACAATAGTTGTCGTCTGTTTCCCTTTCGCTTGATAAACGATGTGATGCCATTCGTTCAGCGAAATCGTGATTGGGAAAAAAGGCACCATACCGGTTTTTCCTGCAAACGGAACATAGCCACTGACTATCAAAAGCAGGTCTCCCTTCTGCCAATTAATAGCCTTCTTCAGCTTCTCATATCCCTCGTACGCATAGCTTACGGCGCGCATCTGCACCTGTTGGCTGAGAATCATTGCTGTTGTCCTCTTGTCAGGCGGGGTAGTTGGGTATACCCACGCTTCAACAGTGAACTCATCGGTGTTTTCTGGTAAGAGGACATCGAAGATTTCAAAGTCCAAAACTGCGTAGTCGTCCACACCATCAAGGACTAAATAGTTGCCACCTGCCGGCGAAGGCGGTGGAAACGCATTGGCACTGAGGGGGCCGAATGTGAGTAAAAAGAGATATATAAGAATTTGTCGGTGTGTCATTTTTTGACTTCCTTTCTGATGTGAAGAGGCAGGTCTATAAATTTCGTCGTCCCTCGTTTAGTCGCCATCAAATTTCTTCAACGTGCCCCATAATCTCATTTGTGTATGCCGCGTTGGAGAAACGGAGAGAAACCCCTCCGGCACCCATGCGGGGAAACCATCTCTTCCAGGATGATCCGTTAATCGGCGTGGAGTGCCACCCGCAGAACTGATGAGATAAATATTTGAATCTCGATTCGGGTTACCCCACGGATTTTCAATTTCTGCCTCATAAGCAATCTGTTTTCCATCCGGCGACCACGCAGGGTGCTCGCTCCAGATATTCTCCGGTGTCACCCGCTGGCTATTTTGTCCATCCGCACTCATCACATAAACACCACTCCCCGCAATATCTAAAATATAGGCAATCTGTTTTCCATCCGGCGACCATACAGGATTTCTCCCCTGTGCCAGTCTCCTTTGCTTTCTCCCTTCGGTAGTCATCACGTAGATCGACAAAAATAGACCGCCACCCCGATTGGAACTGAAAGCGATCCACTCACCATCGGGCGACCAAGTCGGACTGCCGTTAGCTGCTTCGTTTGTGAGTTTTTGAATCTTTCCGCCGTTGATATCCGTTTTGTAGATATTAGATTTACCTGATCGCCTGGAAACAAAGACAATGGATTCACCGTCTGGGCACCATTCAGGTGCGTTGCCTTCTGTTAGCCAACGCCGTTCTTTTGTCGTCGAATTCATCAGATAAATATCTCGGTCAGCAACATAAGCCATCCAGCGACCGTTTGGTGAAAAAGTTGGAGAAAAATCCCAAGCAGGCTGGTCTGTTAGGTTCTGGATATTTTTGCTTTTTATATCCATGATATAGATATCACTATTCCCCGTTCGCCGAGAAGCAAAAGCGATATGTGTAGCATCAGATGCTTGTCCACAAATGTCTATTGCAAGCAGAAAACATCCGAATAGTATTATTCTGGCAATATAGGTAAGTTTTTGTTTCATTTTAGGAGACTCCTCTTTAGGGAGATGGTGTAAATATGGAGATAGGGCGTTATAGAAAAATTTAATCGCCTATATCCGCAAACGTGTAAAACTGGATCGTGTCAATGCGACTGTCAGTTATTCTTGAGAGTTTTATAATTTTAACAGCGTCTGTCTCCGCAGTCAGTGGAACCTCAAACGGCAGCCGACCGCCTGGGACTTTCTTGACGAGTTCCCACTCTCTTTTCTCATCGCGAACGTGAATTTCGAGGTTTTGCAATTGTCCAGAGCCGAGAAGTGCTATTTTCCGAATAGCCACGCGCTCTGGAAGCCAATAAATTTCGCCGTGGAACGTCACCATTCCGTCTACGGGGCGATCGATCAAGGTATATTCTTGTTCCGTTAAGAGTGCTGCACAACTGATCTGTGATAGACATACGAGTATAAAAAGTGGGCATTTCCATCTCTTCATGGTTTTTCTCCTCAAACAGAGTGTTTCAGTTGATAAACGGAGCAATGTAGCCATTGAGATCTGGGAAATCCGTTACATCCCTCCGTATTTCTCCAAGAAGGAAACCTCTCGCAAGGTTCACTCAGCGTTCAATATACTGAGCAATTTTTATGCCAATACCAAATATGTTAAATATGCCCGTAATCCTTGTATTACAACAGTTAAATTGCACAAAAAGGGGCGAAACCGTCTAAAGAATGCCCGAAGAGGTGCAGCTGTCGCAGTCCAAATCAATCGGAGTCAACTTTGCTGGTACGAAAGGCGGAATACTTATCTTCACCGCTTCAGTTGTCCCCATGTTGTTGTGAGTTTCTCTTGTGCTTTGACTGCCAAAGCACCACTTCTCCAAAGGTCGTGCCCGTTCCCAGACGTATCTTTGAAACGTTTTGCTCCGGGTGCTTCATCGAAATGCCAGAGCGAAATGGTATGTTTATCGACTTTGAATTTCCCCTCTGGAACTTTCCATTCCGGTCTCTTATATCGCACGACATTAGAAATCCGAACTTCATCGATGTAGCCTTGAAATTTTACATTCTCGCCACCGAAATGACTCCGCCCCAGATCTTGTCGGACGATTCCACCAATATGAAGTGGTTTGCCTGATTTAATGAGATGTCCTCTCGGACAGCACCAGTTACCGCCCTTACCGTTAACACCCATCCCTACTGAGGCATCGTAAATCGCTGTGACGTGTATCCATTTCTTTTTAGGTAAATCGAAACCTCCACTGGTCAATGACCTCGCTGCGCCTACGGCATATCCCCACGCACCTAATGAACGATTATTGCCGTGAATAACCAAATTGAATCGTCCCTCCTGCCCAATAATTGACCAGAAAGTGCCGTGTTCGGGTAGTTCTTCAAAATAGATCCATGCTTCAGCAGTCAATCCCTCAAACTCTTCATCGGGAAACCACACCTCGGTAGTAGCAACAAAATCGTGGGTTGTATCTATCCGCAGCATACCGCCGTCTGCTGGTGAAGGGGGTGGCAATGCGTCGGAACTCAGCAGAATTAAGGTCATTAAGAAAATACATATAAGGGTCTGTCGGTATATCATTTTTAATCTCCTTTATCCGCAACTGTATAAAATTGAATCGTCTCAATGCGACCAGCACCAGTCATTGAGTGTTTTATAATTTTGATAGCATCTGTTTTAGCGATAAGTGGAATTTCAAACGGGAATTCGATGCCGCCCGGGACCTTCTTGGCAGGTTTCCATTGATTTCTCTTATCACGTACATGAACTTCAATGTTTCGGATTTTCCCAGAACCCAGCAGCACAACTTTCCGTACGTTCGCTCTTTCTGGAAGCGAATAAATAGCTCCGTGGAAAGTTGCCTTTTCTTCTACATCGCGATCAATCAAAACATACACCTGTTCCGTTAGAAGTGCTCCGCAACTCATCTGTGATAAACACACGAATATCAAGAGTAAGCATCTCCACCTGTTCATGATTCTTTCTCCTTTGCACACAGTACAGACTGATAGATGGAGCGATGCAAGCAATTGAGATATGGGAAAGCCTTTTGCATCGCTCCATATTTCCCCAAGGAGGAAGGCTTTCCCTGTTTTTGTAGTGTAACAATACGCAATTTTCATGCCAAATCAATTCAGATGTGAAATCGTGTTTAAAGGTAGTTTTTCTCGTAAATCTACCTGACAAAGTGTTTATTTAGTGTTCAATTTTTGGACAGTTTTGTTCAAAACTGAAGGTAATGCTGTAGTTGAAGACCGCGCTTCCCGATAACTAATAACCAATAACTGATAACGAATCCCTTGACATTCAACACTTTTTCAAATATACTTAGCGGTGAAAGACAATTTCATCTTTCAAATATCAATAACCCTGACCCTCTCGAAGTTTTCAAAGTCCCTGATAAGGGGCGGTGAATGCCCATAAGGCATTCATACCGTTGATTCTTTAGATCGTTGACTTTGCATTGAGAATGCCCAAGTAATTCTAAAATCTACCATAAATGCAGTATCCAATTTTCTTTTCTTTACGGCGAAACTTAACAGTTGCATATTTTGCGACAATATTGACGCTTTTTACTATGATGATGACACCAACCAACTCCTTAGCACAAGATGCCGAAGAAACGCACCCCAAAAAGATAATATTTGAAACAGATATGTCTACCGACGTAGATGATGTCGGCGCACTCGCTACACTGCACGCCTTGGCAGACAGCGGAGAGGCAGAAATCCTCGCGATTAGTTTCAACGAAGTGCATCCAAGGGCTGCCAATGCCATCGGCGCGATAAATACGTGGTACAACCGGGGTGATATTCCCATCGGTATCTATAAAGGTGATCTCGCTGATCCTGATGAATCCAGCTACCTGGACTACCTCGCTAATTTTCCACACGATCTCCCGACTGTTCCAACACCGAGTTCTCTGGAGCTTTATCTCCAAGTGCTTCGTGAACAGCCCGATAACTCAGTGACAATTATCAGCGTTGGATTCCTCAACAACCTCTACGATCTCTTGAAAACCGATCCTGACCTCATTTCTCAAAAAGTCAGTGAACTCGTAGTAATGGCACTGCTTATTGACGACCCATACAACACAGTTCGCCACGATCTTATTGATCAGTCGGAATATGTTATTCACAACTGGCCCACCTCGCTTGTTATCAGCCATTATGGAGAATCTGTCCAAACCGGAGTGAGACTTGCAGAAACGTCTGCTGAAAATCCTGTACGGGAGGCATATTATCGCCGATTCAACAAGCAGTACAAGGGGCGTTCCAGTTGGGACCAACTTGCGGTCTTATACGGTGTACGCGGTCTGAGCAACTACTTCGCTGAAATTACAGACGGCAAAGGTCGGTTGTCGAATGGCTATGAATGGGAGATGCAGCCCGGTTTTCGGTCTTATCTGGATCCGAAGTTGTCGGATAGTGAGTTTGTCCATATTGTTGAAGACCTAATGATTAAACCGCCGCGGAGATAATCGTAAAGAAGACGCGCCTACATAATTCCTGTTTACAGAATTACCGATTGAAATATAAGTGAGCTTTCTTGGCTAAAGATAGGGATTTTTTATTTTGGAGGTTGATAATGAAGAATTTTCGTACGCCAGTCTATATTGCCCTTTTCTTAATAGCAGGAACTGCTGTTTGGTATTTCGGGCATCATCGTCCCGCACAGAAAATACTTAAGACCGAACCCAAAAAGGTGTACAAGACAACGCTCCCGCCTCAGAATGCTCCGCCGGTCGACTCTGGAACTCCTATAAGTCCGACGCAGACCTCCCAAGGAACAGAGGTAGAAGTTGGAGCTGAAAACATGCACGGACCCTCAACGTCTGCCCTTCCGGACGAACCTCTACCTTTCTCCACGCAAGAAGTCACTGGGGAGCAAAGCGGCGAAGGCCCCATACAGCAGGACACGCCTTCAGCTGAGGAGGTTGCGGCCCGTGAGGCGTTTGAGAAGGCACAATCAGTTTTCGATTTAGCACAAGAAGATGTGAAATCAGCACTAAAAGATTTTCAATCCGTACAAGAGGATTTTCAATCAGCACTGACTCCACCTATAGACCCTGAAGCTCAAAAGTCAGCAACCGAGGCTTTAAGGTCAGCATCCGAGGGTTTAAGAGCAGTAACCGAGGCTTTTAGAAATGCCGCGTTGCAACGGAAGACAGCACTCCAGAATCTTGCCCCGTATTCAGAAGGGGCTGCCAAACTATTGGCGGAATTAGAAGCCGCTGAAGCAAGGGCAGCTGAGTCTGTTGCTGAATATGATGAACTTGATGAACTTCTGGATGAACTCCGGGAGGAGAGTCGCATGTTAGATGAACTTCTGGAGGAGACGCGTTAAGGTTGCAATGGCAAGATACATCTTACCAATAATAATTTTTACGGCTGCCTTTTTCCTAAGTATAGCAGCTACCGTGAATGCACAAAAAAATTCAGAGGTGAATATGATTGAACGCTGGCGGATATTTGAATTAACCTTGAATGGACCAGACACAGGAAATCCGTTCACTGAGGTTGAATTAACAGCAGAATTTAAACAAAATGATCGGACTTTTGAACCACAAGGCTTCTATGATGAAAACGGAATTTACAAAATCCGATTCATGCCCGATGAAGTTGGTGAATGGACGTACACAACAAAAAGTAACCACTCCCAACTCGACGGGAAAACGGGACAATTTACATGCGTTGAACCGTCTGACGGAAACCACGGACCCGTCCGTGTCCATAAAGACTTCTATTTACAATACGCTGACGGCACACCCTATCATCAGTTCGGAACGACCTGCTATGCATGGGCACATCAAGGCGATGCGATGGAGGAACAGACACTCCAAACCCTCGCCGAGGCACCCTTCAACAAGATGCGGATGTGCATCTTTCCAAAAGATTACGTCTACAACAAAAACGAACCCGCCTACTATCCGTATGAAGGGAAGCCCCTAAAGGATTGGGATTTCACAAGATTCAATCCCCAATTCTGGCAGCATTTCGAGCAGCGCGTTCAAGACCTCTTGGACCTCGGTATTGAAGCGGACATCATCTTATTTCATACTTATGACCGGTGGGACTTTGAAAACATGGATGCTGAGAGCGATGATCGATATATCCGCTACGCCGTCGCGCGGTTGGCAGCGTTCCGAAATGTCTGGTGGTCCCTCGCAAATGAATTTGACATCATGCCTGCAAAACAGGAATCCGATTGGGATCGTTTTTTTCAGGTCATCCGTGACCATGATCCGTATCAGCGTCTGCGTGGAATCCATAACTGCAGACGGTGGTATGACCACGATAAGCCGTGGGTAACGCATACCAGCATCCAGACCGCTAACATGGCGGGTGGCATCAACTATCGCACGCAATACGGAAAACCTGTTATCTATGACGAGTGCCGTTATGAGGGCGATATTCCGCAGGGATGGGGAAATATCACTGCAGAACAGATGGTGCAAAACTTCTGGGCAGGCACTGTGTCTGGATGCTACGTCGGACACGGAGAGACATACAACCATCCAAAAGATCTCCTCTGGTGGGCAAAAGGTGGCGTGCTGCGCGGTGAGAGTCCACCACGGATTGCGTTCCTCAAAAACTTCATGGCGGATGCCCCATCGTTTGATACACTTGAACCGATCGGTGATGGCAAGGGACGGTATATTCTCGCAAAACACGGGGAATACTACCTTACGTACACAACCGCACCGCAGGCCATAACACTGGATTTACCCGGAGAGCAACCCTATAAAGTTGACCGCGTGGATACTTGGAACATGAAAATCGTCCCTGTTGGCACAGCACAACCCGGGGAATATACATTCGCTGCACCGCATAGCGGTTCTGCCTATCGCTTTACGCCATACGCACCGGGTGAGAAACTCCGGCCGGAAGCGAAGGCATCCGCCGATGTGCTGCAAGGCAGTGCACCACTCACAGTGAATTTCTCAGCCGCAGGGGATCTGGCACACCACTGGACTTTCGGAGACGGTGCAACGTCCACCGAATCGAGCCCAATGCATGTCTACGAAAGCCTCGGTCAATACGTTGCGACACTCACGGTGATGGACGAGGCGGGTGACACAGCAACGACATCCCTCGCAATTCATGTGTCGCCGGAAGCACCTGCTGACATCGGGACGCACACAGCATTCCCCGGTTCACGCGATGGACTTGTGTTTCTCTGGCATAGCACGCTTGAAAACAGCGGAAAGGTTGAACCCCGCGGCGACGCGAAAATCGGTGAAGATGGACAGATGGACCTGACTGGCGGCGCGTTCCTTGCCGAGAATGTCAATGATACACTGCTCGCAGCATGTCAGGAAAGCAATCAATTAACACTTGAGTGTCTCGTTACAACGGATAATCTGAATCAGGACGGTCCCGCACGGATTATCTCGTTCTCAAACGACATTACGCATCGCAACTTTACCTTTGGGCAGGACGGAGATCGTTTGGCTATGAGGATCCGTACACCGCAGACCGGTGCAAATGCATTGGGTGGCGAGTTTTCTTTTCCTAAGATTGAATCAGGAAAACCGATGCACGTCATCATCAGCTATTTTGATGGTAATGTCTACTGCTATATTGACGGCGAACTCGTCCACGTTAGCAACGGCACGCAGGGAGATTTCAGCAATTGGGAGCTTTATCCCTTACTTTTCGGGGACGAAGCAAGTGGTGGCAGGAATTGGGAAGGTAAACTCAGCCGTAT
>JAGFCB010000215.1 GCA_022394775.1 Candidatus Poribacteria bacterium | reverse complement strand
GGCGCGCCTATTGAAGGCTTGTGTAGTCCTAAAGTGAGTCGGGATGCCCAAGAAATCCTGGAAGCAGGCTTGGTATCATCGGATAGTGGTCAGGTCGTCAACTTACCGATGTCTTAGATTATCAAGAGGACTTATGCATTTGCTCTTAAAGTCCGCCTGATAAGGGGCGGGGAATGCCCATAAGGCATTCATACCCGGGGAAGCCCATACGGGCTTCATACCGTTGATTCTGATTCTTTAGGGGGTTTAAAGCGTGCTGAATTTGCATAAGTCTTGATCAATATGGGTGCGTAGAGAACTGCCCTATAACAGTGGAGAAACGATACTTAATGAGTAATAGAGTTCCGATTGCATTACAGTTGTATTCCGTTAGAGACGATTGTGCTGGCGATTTATCTTTGACCTTACAAGCCGTCGCACAGATGGGTTATGAAGGCGTTGAGTTTGCTGGTTACTATGACCGGAGTGCCGAAGAGTTACGAGAGATGTGTGATGATCTTGGATTGAAAGTTGCCGGGACGCATACGGGATTGAACACACTCCTCGGTGATGAACTTGCTAAAACGGTTGCGTTTAACCAGACGCTCGGTAACCCGTACCTTATTGTGCCGGGGTTATCCGAAGAATATCGCAATTCGCAGCAGGCGTGGCTCAATACGGCGAAAATCTTCAACGACATCGCCGAAAAAATTGCCGATCAAGGGATGTTTTCTGGCTATCACAATCACACCGTTGAATTTGAATCAATGGAGGGTAAAGTTCCGTGGGATACGTTCGGCAGTAACACCCGCGACGATGTTGTGATGCAGATTGATATTGGGCACACACTTCGTGCGGGGTCTGATCCAGTATCGTTTATTGAACGCTATCCAGGTAGGTCGAAACTGGTACACATCAAAGAATACTCCAGCACGAATGATGAGGCACTCATTGGTGAAGGTGAGATTCCTTGGGACGATGTGTTCGAGGCTTGTGAAACTGTTGGTGGTACCGAGTGGTACATTGTTGAGCAGGAGAGTTATCCCTACCCGCCGATTGAGTGTGCTGAACGTTGTATCAATGCGCTACGAAAGATGGGGAAAATTTCTTAATTTTCCTTGTGGTTCGTTGCGTTGGGTTGAGAATCGAAAGTGCGTGTCCGTAGATCCGCTTTCCACTACGTTTCAAGCTGCACGCTTTTTATGGTGAAATCGAAAAATATGTTGCCACTTAAAGGACAGCGACCTACCCGTCGTTCCGATAGTGTTGAAACAGATCTTTTGCTCTGGTGGGAAGACTTCTACGTTCCCGTTTTCGAGTATATTCTCCCGAAAATGGGGGCTTTGGAAGGAAAAAAGGTGCTGGAATTAGGTGCTGGAACAGGTGGCACTGCGACGCTGTTAGCCAAACGGGGTGCATCTGTTGTTGGGATCGATCTACTCGCTTTTCGACTCGCTGAAGCGGAGATGCGGGCATCAGAACACAATGTCGTCGAATCTGTTGATTTTGCGCTGATGGATGCGATGCACCTCGCCTTTCCTGATAATACTTTCGACTTTGTTATCTCCAAATCCGTATTGGTATTTACGGAGCATGCGCAAACTGCGAAAGAGTGTTACCGCGTCCTCAAACCGGGGGGTAAGGCGATCTTCATGGAAAACATGCGTTATCACCCGATGGTATGGCTGTATCGTAAAGTGTTTCTGAAGTATTCGGGAAAATTGCGTTATTTTTCAGTCCAAGATATTGAGACCGTCGGTGCTGAATTTGAGAAGTCGGAACATCGAGAGTTTCATCTCTCTGCGGTGAGCGCGCTGTTCTGGCAGAAATGCATCGCTATCCCAACATTTTATAGAGCGTCCCTCCGTTTCCTCAAAGTGATTGATACATTTTTCCTTAAATGCTGCCCCTTCCTCAAACGGCTATGCTGGATCACAGCGATGATCTGTCACAAGGATTAGGCATTAGTGGTCAGTTATCCGTATTTTAGCCAGTTGTTGAAAAGCGGTTTGAGACGTTCGGGGAGACTGTTCAGGAAAGTGGGTTCGTTGAGCCACTCCTGACTTGTTGGACTTTCTGGATTTGGGGGTTCGTTTTCTGGTGGTGCGACGAGGACTGCATAGTGCAGCGTCTGCCGTTTTGATCCGTCAGGGTTGTAGCCTTTGTGGAGTATACTTGAATTATAAAAAACGATGTCACCGGCTTTCAACTTGACGACAAGTTGATTCGGCATCGCTGCCTTGGGTGTCTGCTGTATAACTCTACGTTCAGCGTCCGTGAGTTCACGTCGATGGCTGCCCGGTACGATGTAAAGGGTCGCGTCGTCATAGAGGGCACCGTTGAGTTGCACGTGGTTCCTGAGGCGACCCATCAAAGTTTCAAGTGGGACTTCTCCGTCCGGTGCTGAATCTCGGTGCCAATTGATATGATAAGGTTTCCGTTCAGAACTGACGAGAAGGGTACAGAGGTGATACTTTAATCTTTTGCCGATCAATGCTTCGATGACATCCAATATTTGTGGGTGTGCGAGCGCGTCCACAAGTGCTTGTTCACGAATGCTTGGGTGGAAGATGTTATTGACACCCCAGCTGTCGTCGCGTTCGCCATCTATGTAGCGTAGGTGATCAGCGTGTAAGCCTTCAACACGACACTTATGGAGTATCCGATCGATAGCGCATTGATAGGATTGGATGGTAGTTTCAGAGAGTGCCCCCTTGCGAATGATATATCCATTTTCAACAAACGCGTCGATTTCTGAATGGGTTAGCATTTTGGTTTCCTCACTGTGGTGTTTCCGTGTGATACACTAACTCGCTGCCGACAATTGTGGCTATCAGATTGATTTTATATTTTCCTGCGTTCCACTCAAAGAGGATTAGGTTTGTTTCGGATTCTACTTGTGCTTTTGCGTCGAGCAGATGCATCGGTTGTCGTGTAGCGAGTGATACGGCTTCTTTAAGTGAAATTCCAGCAAATCGGACACTGTTTTCGATGCCGCGTGCCAATTCAATAGCAGAACCGGCGAGATATTCGGTGCCAACTAACCGAACACACCGTTCTTCGGTCAACTCCACCGATTTTCCCGCAAACTGATAGGTTCCCGGTTCCATGCCTGCTAACGCGACGGCGTCACTGACAAGGATACAGCGATCAAGCGTCTTGGCGCGTATCATTGACTTGGCGACAGAAGGGGGTAGATGATGTCCATCGACGATGAGGCTTGCCCAGAGTTCATCGGCACCGAGTTGCTCCCAGATATAATTTGGGTGCCGTTGGATTCGAGCGTGTGCACCGTTGCCGAGGTGTGTAGAGAGTTTCGCGCCCGCGTCAATTGCGGCTTGAATATCGTCTGCTGAAGCATTTGTATGCCCTAAGGCGACGACAATCCCATTCGCAACTAATTTCTCAATAAATGGGATAGCCCCTTTTTTCTCTGGTGCGAGGGTTACGATGGCGATTTTACCTTCGGTGATGTCTTGCCACTGCTGAAATTCGTCCCAATCTGGGTCTCTGACGTGTTCCAATGGGTGCGCGCCGCGCGGTCCGTCTTCAGCAGAGATATAGGGACCTTCAAGATGGATTCCAAGCACAGCGTGGGCAACCAATGCGTCTGTTTTACACGCTTCTACGATGGCACGGAAGGCGTTACATATCCCGCCAAAAGAACCCGTCACGACCGTTGGACACAAGAAACCGGTACCGACACGCCAGAGGGCACGCACCATCGCACGGACATCCTCCGGTGTAACGGTGGCAACATTGAGATCAAATCCTGCGAAACCGTTCACTTGGATGTCTATCGGAGCAGGCGCGATTAGTATGTTGGTATCCGCGGCGGTTACTTCGCGAATCGACTGAACGCGATTATCGGCGATGGTGATTTCGACAGGTGTGTTATTGAAAAGTGTATGTCCGCTGAATTTCATTTTTTCCTGTGCGTTGAAAATAAAGGCTTACTATGAAGGTTTCTCAATGGGTTTAGGACTTATCTTCTATGATACTTGAAAAACGGTTTATTACCAAGAAAAAAGGCATCGGAGAAAAAAGGTTGCATTTTGGGGCGGATTTCGGTTAAAGTATATCAAAGCGTATCTGAACCAGTTTACAAAATTATCGTCATACAAACATCTACTGAAGAAGCCAACGATTGGATGTGGAGGACACAATGGAATATTTAACGTACGGAAAAACGGGTTTAGAGATCTCACGGCTCTGTTTCGGTGCCGGACGAATTAAGAGTACCTGCGATACCATCGAAGCGGGTAGTAAATTGATGTTGAAAGCACTTGATGAAGGCGTTACCTTCTGGGATACCGCCGAAGGATACGGGACGCAACCGCATCTTGGGGAAGCAGTCCGACAGATTCGCAGAGATGAAGTCGTCATTCAGACGAAGACCGGCGCGAAAGATTACGAGGGAGCCAAGGCGAGCATCGCGCGTTCACTTCATGAGCTGCAAACGGATTACTTGGATGTTTTGCTGTTGCACGGCATCTCCACCCCAGAGGACTTGGTATCACGCGAAGGGGCGTTAGACGCGTTCCGGGAAGCGAAAGCTGCTGGTAAAATCCGAGTTATCGGTTGCTCCACGCATATTCACACAGGTCCTGTGATGGATGCGGTGATTGATCACCCAGAACTTGAAGTTATCCTGGCGACGGCGAACAAAGAGGGTAGGATGTTAGAAGGGGGTCCCCTTGACCAGCATCTTGAATACCTCCAACGCGCATACAATATCGGGAAAGGT
Source organism: Candidatus Poribacteria bacterium (assembly GCA_022394775.1). Taxonomy (GTDB): domain Bacteria; phylum Poribacteria; class WGA-4E; order WGA-4E; family WGA-3G; genus WGA-3G. The sequence goes on along the minus strand of JAGFCB010000215.1, from coordinate 47,542 downwards.
ATCAGTATCATGAAGGTCGTTGTTGCGGGTGATGTTCCAGAGGCAGATATATCGGAGTGGATTGAGTGGGGATTTAACCTCGAAACGGCGCATGCGATCAACCTGGGTATGACTGAGTATCGTCATATCACATTAGATGTTGGGCTTGCGCGAACGAGTGCGAGACGGCGTTTGATACAGCGCAAAGCGGCGTAATCCATTTTTTCTGAGTGGGTGTGTAACCCCGATGTTTTCGTAGAATATGAAGCAATTACGCGGCAAACCGCTTAAAGATTTTCTGAAACAGTCAGAACTACCGAAAAAAGAACTGGTTTTTATCCTACAAGACGTACAAGACCCCATCAATGTCGGTTCGGCGTTTCGGATAGCGGACGCGTGCAGTGTGAAAGAGCTGATCTTAACAGGTATCAGTGCGCAACCGCCCCATCCATTGGTACGCAAAGTCTCGCGAGGAAAACACCGACGGGTAAAGTGGCGGTATGTAGAGCAAGCCGCAGACGCGATCGTATCGCTTAAAGCGGATGGTTACACGAGTTGTGCTTTAGAAGTTACCGCGCAGTCGGTCCGTTACGATGCCGTAGACTATCCTGATAAAATCTGCCTCATCGTAGGGCACGAAGATCACGGTGTAACGAAACGGACGCTTGCTGCCTGCGATATGGTGGTTTTCCTTCCGATGTACGGCGCGGGTGCATCGCTGAACGTTCATGTCTCGCTCGGTATCGCTGCCTATCACATCTTGCACACCTCATAACGACCTCTGCGTTCATTGCGAAAATAATTCCAGAATTGTCATAATAGTAGAGATGTATATTTAATCAGAAAACGGTGATTGGCTCGTTGGGTCAATTGTAGCGAGGTCCATAGTTAAAAAATGTCGAAAACGATGCGCGCGATTATGTGTCGCGAACCTTTTGATTACCGCCTTGAAGAGGTGCCGATGCCGGAGGTGGGACCGGGTGAAGTCGTTATTAAGGTGGATGCCTGCGGTGTTTGCGCGAGCGACATCAAATGCTACACAGGCGCGCCGCTTTTCTGGGGCGACGAGCACCGTCAGCCATACGTGGAGGCACCCGTGATCGCTGGACACGAATTCATCGGCGAGGTTGTAGAACTTGGATCCGGGGCTGCCGAGAAGTATAAACTCGAAATCGGTGACCGTGCTATTGCGGAACAGATCGTTCCGTGTTGGGAGTGTCGGTATTGCCGGACGGGGAAGTATTGGCTCTGCCAAGTCCATAACATCTATGGGTTCCAACCGATTGTCAACGGCGGTATGGCGGACTATATGAAGTTTCCGGCACGTTCGCTCGTTTACAAGGTGCCTTCTGAGATTCCGATAGCGGATGCAGCGGTGATTGAACCGCTTGCATGCTCTATTCACGCCGTGCAGCGCGGTAATATTGAGTTCGGTGATGTTGTCGTGGTTGCGGGTGCTGGCACGCTTGGGCTCGGTATGATCGGTGCGGCGAAGTTGAAAAATCCGGGTCTGCTTATCGCTATTGATCTGATGCCGAAACGGTTAGAGGTTGCCAAGAAGTTGGGCGCGGATATCGGGATCAACCCATCAGAAACGGATGCTGTCCAAGAGGTATTAGATTTGACGGAAGGTTACGGGTGCGATGTCTATATCGAGGCGACGGGACACCCAAAGGCGGTTGAGCAGGGACTGCACATGATTCGGAAGGCAGGCACGTTTGTTGAGTTTAGCGTGATGCGGGAGCCGGTGACTGTGGACTGGACAATCATTGGAGACACAAAAGAATTAAACATCCACGGTTCGCATTTGGGACCATACACGTATCCGCTGGCGATTGATTATATCCACCGAGGTTTAATTGATGTGAGTCATATTGTAACGCATCAACTGCCGTTGGATGACTATCTTACTGGGTTTGAGATGGTTCAGAAAGGTTCGGATTCAATTAAAGTGCAGCTGGTGCCGTAAATCACAAGGGACGAGAGGCTTCTCTATTCGGTTGGTTTATTATGTTCTGCTTACCGCTTTGAAGACTGCCTTAATGGCCCCAAAGAGGCCTGGCAAATCATCTATGCTAAAATTCGTTCTGTTTTGGGTGAAACTATCGCCAACAAGTTTCCCAAATTGCCATCGTTCACCATCACTCACAATACCATAGACGGGCACATCTGGATCTGCGTTGATTTTTTGCGCAGCCACTAATTCCGCTAAGCATTGCCCCCACCCTTGCTCAAAGTCGTTTTTCTTTGCTTCAACCAACATTATCAAGGGTGTTCCGACAACAGTCATGCCTAATTCAGATTTTGTAGCGACGAGGTAATCCGGCGTACCGTTCAGGGTCTCATCGTAGGCGATCTGTTGCCTTATCCAGAGCGCGTAGGTATCAGCATACGCTTTGTATGCTTCCCTTAAAACCGGAAAGATAATTGCTTCACAACGCGATGCCTCAGAGGAGAAAACGTTGATATTTTCCATGGTAAACTGGAATTCTTGCAAAAATTGTGATGGAGGACTTGCTGCCTCAACCTTGAAAAAATCATTTGCTGTGTATTTGATTCTGAATTTTTCTTGAACGTCAGAGATCGCTTTGAAATCACTAAATGCCATTTTGCTATACCTCCGTTTCGATCGTTTCTGTCATAGGAAACACCCCTTCAAGTTTGCTCAGAAATTGCTTTGAAAGATTCAAGATTGTCAAACACTTCCATTCCAAATTTTTCGAGCTGTTGCTTTCCTTGGGACATCAATTGTTCGTTTCAATTGTACTACACCTTGGCTTAAAAATCAAATCTTTTCAAGTGGCGGATTGTATGTGTGGCAATACACTTTAACACGTTGTATCGGGTGAATATGCGTGTGAATACAGAGTTCCCTCCAACAATCGATTTCAGCACTTTAGGTTTGACTCTTTTCAGAGGGTTTGATAGAATGCTTGGAAATACGAGAAATAGTACGCGTAATCTAAAGCAACGATGATAACTAAGGATACAAGGAGATAGGCAGTTCGTCCGACCCTTGCCTAATTTTCTATGAAAATTACTGAGATTGAAGCGATTCCGTTGCGTGTGCCTTATGAAGCGCGGATTCGTAAAAGATATTACCACTTTGCGATGACCGAGTTGGTCACGATCTACAAATTTTATACCGATACCGGTCTCATCGGTTTGGGAGAGAACCCGGGACCGCCTTTTGAGCAAGACGTGTTGGACATCTACCTCGGTACGAATCCATTTGACCATGTGATGGGCGATGGGCGTTTTAACCTCGACATGGCGTGCTACGACCTGATGGGTCAACACCTTGGATTGCCAGCGTGGAAGCTGATGGGTCAACAGGTTCGGCAGTGGGTTGCGATGGGGTGGTGGATGCCGGGCATGTCGCCCGAAGACACCGCTGCTGAGATTCAAGTCGCGGCTGAACGGGGATATCGCGGTCTCAAGTGCAAGGCACGCGCTTTCTATGATGTCGTTGAACAGTCAGAGGCAATTCAAGCGGTCGCGCCCCCTGATTTTCGTGTGGAGTTTGACTTCAACGGTTCACTGATCAATGTTGAGAAGGCACTACCTATCTTGCGGGAATTGGAGAAGATTCCGGTTGTCAAAGGTCTTGAGGAGCCGATTTTTGCGTATGATGTAGAGGGATGGCGGCGATTGCATCAGGAGATTCGGATTCCGTTTTATTTGCATGGTGTCGGTGTTATTCGCGAAGGTGCGTCGCGTCAACCGTCAGGTCCTTGGATTGGACTTCGGCAGGGCGATTTTGATGGTGCGTTGTGTAGCCACGAAACGATCAAAAGTGCGTTGGCATCCGGTTGGGCTTTTGCTGCGGCGAACACACCGATTTTGCTACAGTATGTTGGGACGGGTATTACGGCAGCATTCGCGTGTCATCTCGGAGCCGTGATGCCGACTGCAACGCTGCCCGGAGTTACCGCCAGCCACGCTTATGAGGATGACTTAATTGTTATGCCACACAAAGTTCAGCGCGGGTTTATGCAGGTACCAGAGGGTGCTGGTCTCGGGGTTGTGTTAGATGAGGATGCTGTGAAACGCTATTCTGAAACGCCTGAGCCGAAATGGGAGCGACATATCTCTGTTGTTACTTTACCCGGTGGTGTAAAACACTACTACCGAAACTTACAGCAGGCGGAACGTCTCATGAAACAGGGCGTGGATGAATCTTATGCGCCGGGTGTGCGTTTGGACGAATGGGAGGATGACGGTAGCGAGGCGTTTGATGAGTTATTTAAGCAGCTACAGGAGAATGATTGGCCCGTGTGGGAAGCATCGATTTAGCGTTAGGTTTCACTCGACGTTCAACCCAACCTACATTTGAATGTGCAAGTCCTGAAGGAGTAAAATACTATGATGACCCCTGAACAGCGGTATCTATTTGATGTCACCGGATACCTCCACCTAAAAAATGTCCTGACTGACGAAGAACTGAAAGCAGCGCAAGAAGCCGCGAATGAATACATTAATACACCTACCCAGGACCTCCCACCCGGATTTGACTCCAGCAACAAAAACCTCCCAAACGGCTTTGCCTTTGCGAAACCTTTAGAAGCACTCACGATGCACCGATCTACTTGGCCCATCATCAAAGAGTTGACGCGGGATAGACCGCAACTCTTTCGCGGAACGATGATTGCGGATCGGGCGGGTGTGTCGGAGTCAGCGGAAGGACTCCGCTTGCATTGTGCACGAGAGGATTTTGGATGGCACTGCAATCGTTATGAGGTGCGAAACGGTCGCATCTTTTGTGATGATTTTGTCGTTTTTCCGTACCTGTATGATGTGCATCCCGGAGATGGTGGGTTGCTTGTCGTTCCCGGTACCCATAAGACGCTGTTCGATCGACCGGAACATCTCTTCAACAACGGGAAGATTGAAGATGCCGATGACCTTCCGCCGGGGGTCCTTAATATCACACCTAAAGCAGGGGATGTGGTGATTATCTCTGAACTCCTGACGCACGGCGCGCTGCCTTGGAAACCGGAAGATCGGTATCGTTGCATCCTAACCTTACGCTATAGACCGCAACACCGCGGTGAGAGTCGCGTGTCTGAAGAGGTCAGGGGACGGCTCTCGCCGGAGACGTTGGAACTGATTTCTCGGGCAGACCACTATCACACGAAAGAAATTGTCAAACAGGATGTCGTCACGTTGACGTAAACAGGCTAAGAAGTTGGTCTTACGGCTGGCGCGCCGTGCTGCTCACACCACGATGCAAGCGGGCTTTCACTGCCACTGGGAATAAATTCTTTCGTTTTCGTGAAGGGTTCACCCACCAAATACTGCTCAAGTGGCGTGAGTTTATCTAACAACGTCTGTTCCTGCGTCCGATAATCCATCGGCATCAACCATCGGTAGCCGTAGCCCATCATTATACCTTTACGAATCTGATCAGTTAAGTTTGCAGCACCCGCATGAAAGGTACGGTTTTCAAACAGCAGGCAATCGCCGGGTTGTAAACTCGATTCGACTGCGTCTTCCGGATCCGCTTGTCCCTTTGGTATGGGAACCCGTTCGAGGAGGTGGTTGCTACCGGGTGCAACAAGCGTTACGCCGGAATTGGGTTCACTCAGATCGGTGAAATAGTAAGCACATTTTAGTAAGATGCGTGGCACCTTATTGCCGTGTGTTGTCGTTGCCATGGCGTAGTCGCGATGCCAACCCGGTCTGCGAATGGTATTGAGTGTACCGGGCGGATCCGGGTGTTTGTATATTAGGTGTGAAGTCATCAGTTGCAAGTGCGCACCGAGCAGTTGGACGACAACGGGGAGGATGGTCTTTTGCGTGAGTAGCGGGATGAAGGTGTCGTCAATGGAGATAGAATTTCGGAAACTGTCGTATAAGTTGTCGAAATTTTGTTGACGATTCTCGCGCCGATCGCTCGCCATGAGTCGATCGCTTGCCTCAATGAGTTCGTCGATGGTGTCTGAATCCAGTACATTTCGGACAATGAGATAGCCGTTGTCGTCAAAATGGCGGATTTCTTCTTCTGAGAGTGGGTGCCAGTCGAGGTCAATTGTTGTTTCGTTTGTGTGTGCCATTGCTTTTTTCCCGTGTTTCGTTAGGTGAGTACGTTATTGTAGTAGTTCTACGAACGCTTCGACATCCGTTGTGGGGGCTTGGCATGCGTAGTTTTCGCAGACGTACGCTGTTGCGGTGTTATCAACTTGGGGTTTGCCTGCGAGCAGTGGTAATGTCTGTTCTTCTGCTGATTCGCTTGAGGCGACGATTTTGTTGGGTTGATACGTGCCGTGCAGTGCTGCTAACATTGCGTCCGTTTTTGCATCGCCTTTTTCACCGACGATGGCAATCTCTTTCGGTGTTGATAGCAAGAATGCTAACTCACAGAGCAGCTGCCCTGATCCTGTTGGCATCCCTTCCATCTGATGGAAGTAAAGCGTCAAAGTTTCAACGGCTTTATCGTGGAATTCGGGGTTGTCGAGGTGTTTGGCGAGTCGTAAGAGACTATGAATCGCCATAGATGCGCCAGAGGGTGTAGCACCGTCGTAAGCGGATTTGGATTGGACGATAAGCACTTCGTGTGCTTTACCCGTAAAGAAAAATCCGTCGCCTGCGTGGTCGCCGAACTGGTCAATCATGATATGTGCGAGACGCTCGGCTTCGGTGAGCCAGCGCGGTTCAAAACTGGCTTCGTAGAGTGCGATTAGCCCGGCGATGAAATAGGCGTAGTCCTCAAGATAGGCGTTGAGGTGGCTTTTGCCCGCACGGTAGGTGCGTAAGAGCAGACCGTTGTCTTGAGATAGCGTCGTTAAGACGAATTCGGCAGATTTCTCACATGCCTCAAGGTATTCAGGTTTTCCCGTGAGTTGGTATCCCATCGCCATGCCGCGGATCATGATACCGTTCCAACTCGTCAGGATTTTGTCGTCAAGTCCGGGTTTAATCCGCGTTTCTCTCGCTTCAAAGAGTTTCTGTTTGCTATCGGCGAGAAGTGCTTCCAAATCTCCAACATCCATCTGTAACTTTCGAGCAAAGATATCTGATGATACTTGGACTTGAAGGATGTTTTCACCCTCGAAGTTGCCTTGTGGCGTGATGTCGTAATACTCACAGAAAATTTTGGCGTTCTCTTCACCGATGACATCTTCGACATCGTTGGGTTCCCAAACAAAGAATTTGCCTTCTACACCTTCGCTATCTGCGTCCTGTGTGGAATAGAAACCGCCGTTTTCTGCGTCGTACATTTCACGGAGCACATAATCGAGGGTCTCGGTAGCGATGTGGCGATAGAACGGTTTTTGCGTGGCTTGGTACGCCTCGAAATAGGCGACGACGAGTTGCGCGTTGTCATACAACATTTTCTCGAAGTGTGGGACGAGCCAGTGCGCATCGGTAGAGTATCGGTGGAAACCCCCGCCGAGTTGGTCGTACATACCGCCGCGCGCCATTTTCTCTAAGGTGAGTTCGACCATTTCTAAGGCATTGGCGTTGCCGCTGTGGTGCCAGTAGCGTAGGAGAAAGGGGAGTCCCATACTGGGCGGGAATTTGGGGGCATTACCGAATCCGCCGTGTTGCGAATCGAATTGCGAACGGTATTGTTGGAACGCATTACGCATCAGTTCTTCCGTGAGTTCATGGTGGTGTGGGTCAACAACATTGCTTATCTGATTGAGTTGTGCTGTGAGTTGATCTGCCTGTTGCAGGATCTGGACCTTCTTATCGTTGAATGCCTCTGCTACGGCTTCCATGACTTTCGGAAATCCGGGTCTGCCATATCTGTCAGTAGGTGGATAATAGGTGCCACCGTAAAAGGGTTTGAGATCTGGTGTGAGGAAGACGGTCATGGGCCAGCCGCCTTGACGCGTCATGACTTGGACAGCGTTCATGTAGATTTCATCTAAATCGGGACGTTCTTCTCTATCGACCTTGATGTTGATGAAAAGTTGGTTCATGATCGCGGCGATTTCCTCGTTTTCAAAGGATTCGCGTTCCATGACGTGGCACCAGTGGCATGCAGAGTAGCCGATACTGAGCAGGATAGGCTTCTGTTCCTGTTTGGCGCGCGCGATCGCTTCTTCGCCCCATGGGTACCAGTCAACGGGATTATGTGCATGCTGGAGTAGGTAAGGGCTTGTTTCATGGATAAGGCGGTTGGTGTGTTTGGGTGTATCGTGCATGCGTGTATATCTCCAATGTGTAGACTTTTAACTCAGAAGGCATTAGCGCACCTAAAGCAATAGGCGGGTAGTATGCACGCCCGCCCTTACTTGTGAAGAGATACCGCTACGGGGATTCGAACCCCGGTTTGATGGCTGAGAACCATCCGTCCTAACCCCTAGACGATAGCGGCTCATATATTGGGAATTTTTACAGAGGCAGTTTTGCCATCTGATGTTCACGATTCGGTTTCATCTGTTATTCTTCCGGCGTGTTCGATCATCTCACTTAATACATCAAGATTCACATCTGACAGATTGCGAAAAGTGATACTACTTTTTCCGGTCTTGACTTTACCGAGTCGGGATCCATAAATCTCAGCGAGATAAGTTTTGCCTTCGACTGCATTAACATACAGACTGAAGTAATTTTTCTGCCGTGCTAACCCAACGAGAAACCATTCGACTTGCTTTTTATCGGAGCGCTGGTAAGAATAGTTGCCGTAGCCGATGATTTGCTGTTCGCTACCACCCCAGAAGATGCCTTCCCACATACAGGAATCCTGATCTGGTAACGCAGTCTTAATCAGGGCGTGGAGTTCCTCTAAAACCTTCCGAATATCTGGTTCTTGGCTTACGATGTAATCATCAGGTGCGGATTCAACCCGTTCCATGTTATCTCTCTGGTTATAAATACGATTTAGTGGCAAAATAACTGCCCGGGAAGGACTCGAACCTTCACTACATGGTCCAGAGCCATGCGTCCTACCATTAGACGACCGGGCATCAACACGTACTTGTAGGTGCGTTACATTTTAAGTATACCTTAGGAAATCGCGTTTGTCAATTTTTCCAGAGGTAAGTAGATTTAACTTTTGTTGGCGTGTCTTATGGCAGTGCGTACAATTGTACCCAAACCGGCAAGAAAAATAATGAACACGCCAGCGATAACCCATTCCATCCAGTTCATCGCTATTCCTCCAGTTCATTAATCTTTCGATATGCTATTCTATTAATCAAGACATTTAGAAATGTAAGTAGAATTGCTGCAACAGCTCCGACGTGCCAAATTGACTTTTCATTTTTACGAATTAAAAAGGATAACTACCCTCCGAACATTATACCTTGAAAACAAACTTTGCGCAAGGTAAACATAGCCATGGAAATTTACTGTATTGGCATCACCGAGGCTGAGATATTGGAGAAGGTATAGAAAATATTGATGAATCCGATGAAGATTGTAGGGATTACAAATACACTCAAGAGTGCAAAGGTGCCCGTAGAAAAGGGGACGCTTTCGGTTTCCTCACCAGCGTCTTCAAAGAACATCGCTTTGACGATGCGCGCATAGTAATAGAGAGAGACCACACTATTTAGTAAACCGACTAATGCGAGCCAGTAATATCCTTGCTCAAGGACGGCGGTGAACAGAATCCATTTCCCGAAGAAACCGGCGAACGGCGGGATTCCGGCGAGAGAAACGAGAAAAATGACCATTGCCCAAGCAACTAAGGGTGCGCGTGAGGAGAGTCCGCGGTAACCGTCAACCATTTCACTACCCACCTCATTTGCGATGAGGACAACAACATAAAATGCCCCCAAGTTCATGAAGAGATATACAACAAGATAGAAGAGAATCGCGCCGACACCTTGAGAGGTGAGCAAGACACCGCCCATCAACAGATACCCACCATGAGCAATGCTTGAATATGCCAATAAACGTTTCACGTTTTGTTGAGGAAGTGCAGCAAGATTTCCTACGGTCATCGTTAAGGCGGAGACTATCGCTAACATGAAGGGCCAGTCAACTGCTTGCATTAATTCAGTGTTCCCGAATCCGGCATAGAAGAATCTAATGAATAGGGCGAACCCTGCGGATTTTGAGGCAACTGACAGAAAGGCAGTTATCGGGATAGGCGCGCCTTCATAAACATCGGGAGACCACATGTGAAATGGGACGGATGCTATCTTATAGCCGACACCTGCGAGGACGAAAGTTATCGCGATTAGTACGGCAAGCGGTGCTACTTCGCCTGATGCGAGAAGTTCCGTAAGGCGTCCGCCGATTTGCGCCAGATCCCCTGTGCCTGTCATTCCGAACAGGAGGGATAGCCCGAAGAGCATTGTTCCAGATGCGACTGCGCCATAAGTGATGTATTTGAACGCGGCTTCACTGGAACGCGGGCTATGCGTCAAGAACCCCGCGAGGATATAGGAAGTTAGGCTTACGGTTTCCAACGAGATAAATATCATCAACAGATTCGTTGAGGATGCCATCAGGAACATACCGAGGGTGATGGCTAACAGGAGTGCGTAGTATTCGCCTTTTAAGCGTGCGTCGAGTTCCTCAGATCGGAGTGAAAAGAGGATTGTAGCGGCAGTTGCGAGCAGGAGTAAAACCTTGAAAAAACTGGAAAACACGTCGAGCCGGACCATTCCCAGAAAGAGGGATACGGGTCCTTCATCGCCGAAAGAAAAGTGGGTGAAAAGGACAGCGGCAAATGTGCAAAGACACCCTACGAGAGAGATATATGCCACTGCGACACTTTCTCTATCCTTCACGATGAGATCAAGGAGAACAACAGCGACGGCAAAAATTACGAGTAGAATTTCTGGGCTGAAATAGAGGAGGCTTTTGATATTGCTTAAGGGTTGCATACTTTCCTCAAACCTCCTATATCGCCTGTATAACGTCTATGAGGTTGGTAACCGATTCTCTGAACATATCAATGGCGAAGTTGGGCCAGACACCGAGGACGATGGTTAAGATGCCGAGTGGCACCAAAGTTAGGATTTCACGTCCGTTGATTTCTGGGAGTGCTTCGTATTTCGGGTTAAGTGTCCCTAAGAAGACCCTTTGCAGCGTCCAGAGGAAGTATGCGGCACCGACGACAATGCCGATTGTAGACAAGATGGTCAACAGTTTAAATTTATCGTAGGCACCGAGTAGGGAGAGTGCCTCACCGACGAATCCACTCAAGCCGGGGAGTCCGAGCGAAGCCATGAACGCGAGCGTTGTGATGCCGGTATAGATGGGCATTCTGGTTCCAAGACCGCCGAAGCCGTTGATTTCACGGTGGTGTGCTCTGTCGTAGAGAACACCAACGAGTAGGAAGAGCATCGCACTAATGACACCGTGGTTAAACATCTGGAGGATTGCCCCGGTGATACCGCTGTCATTTCGAGCCGCAAGCCCCAAAATAACGAAGCCCATGTGTCCGATACTGGAATACGCCACTAACTTCTTAAAGTCGGTTTGTGCCAACGCACAGAAGGAACCGTAGACGATGTTAATGAATCCAAGCAGCGCGAGACTATTGCCCCAGAAACCTACTCCGTTGGTAAAGTGGTCTAACCCCTGTGGGAACATTGCCATGTTTATCCGGACCAGTCCGTAAGTTCCCATCTTTAGGAGGATACCTGCCAGGATAACACTAATAGCCGTCGGTGCTTCGACGTGTGCATCCGGGAGCCAGGTGTGGAAGGGGAAGATCGGGACTTTAACGGCAAACCCGATAAAGAAACCGAGGAATACCCATATCTGGAAGTTAAGATCATTAAGGGCGTGTCCTGCTGTCGCTGCTAAGGTAATGAGTGTTGGAATATCAAAGGTTCGTGCACCCGGATCTCCACTGTTGAGATAGACAGCTATCATTGCGACCAGCATCAACACACTACCGAAGAGTGTATACAGGAAGAACTTAATCGCAGCGTATTCGCGTCGGGGTCCACCCCAAACACCGATTAGGAAATACATTGGCAGCAGTGTCAGCTCAAAGAAGACATAGAACAGGAACAGGTCTAACGCAGCGAAAAAGCCGATCATCCCTGTCTCAAGCAGCAAGAACAGAGCCATATATGCCTTGATGCCCTTTTCTATGTTGCGCCAAGAGGCAATAACACAGATCGGACCTAAGAGGGCTGTGAGAAGCAGGAGCGTCACGCTGAGACCGTCAATACCGATGTGATATTGGATATTAAAAGCCGGAATCCAAGGGGCGTTGACGGCGTACTGCGTTCCGCCATTTGATCGGTCGTAGGATATAAATAAGTATACTGCGAGCGCGAGTGGAATGAGCGTAAAGAGGAGCGCAACACGTTTAATGAGTTCCTCCGACTCACGCGGCAGAAGTAAGACAGCAACCATCCCGAGTAACGGGATAAAAATCATTAGCGACAATAACATTTTTTAATTATACCTTGCGGAGTAATGAAGTAGGTTTTGTGATTGATGTGCCTTCCTCGTATCCGCCCTCCACTTCGTTACGGGCTACGGGTTTGTACGATACCAATTTTAAAGAGCCCGGAAAATTAAGATTAACAACACAATCCCTGCCAGTACAACAAAAAGATACGTCTGAATCGCGCCTGTCTGAATACGGCGGATTTTGCCACCGACTGCCCACGTGACTTGTGCAACGCGGTTAACGAGACCATCAACGACGCGGTTATCAAAGGCTCCCGTGAAGGCGGCGAGGATGTCTCGCGTTACAACGCCAACACCGTTGACGATGCCATCGACGACACTTCCATCAAATTGCGCAAAAAGCCGTGCTTTCCACACCGTCAGTGCAACCAGTACACCGTCGTAAAATTCGTCAAAATAGTATTTGCGCCAGAACAGGTTATGGATCGGTCGGAAAGTTGTTGCGACCGATTCAGCAGACAAGGTACGTCTATGGTAGAACAGCCATGAAAGAAATATACCTAACCCAGCAACGCAGATAGATAACACCATTGCGATCGTATGTGCGGGGCCGTGTCCGTGATGTCCATCATCTCCGTGTGCGCCGTGTGTGTCGTGTCCGCCCTCTTCTTCCGCAGCGACTGCTTCAGAAACGCCAAAGAGTGATACTGTGTAACCTTTTTTATCTGTATTGCTGTCCGGGGAAACATAAGCGTGTTGCGGGGCATGCAGATGTGGTTGCGGTGGCGGTTTAACGTAGGATTCGTTAAACCAGAGTATATTGACGACAGGCAGACTCAGCACAGCCAGAATTAGAAGGGGCACGGTCATTGACTTCGGAGACTCGTGTGCCATGTCGTACATCTCTTGATTGCGCGGTTCACCGAAAAAGGTCATGAAGACCAGACGGAACATGTAGAACGCTGTAATTCCAGCGGCGGAAAGTGCCATTATGAACAAGATGTAGTGGTGGACAGAGTTCCATTCCATCGCTCGCCCTAATACGCCGCCTAAGATAGCATCTTTGCTCCAGAACCCAGAGAAGATAAACGGCACACCGGAGATAGACAACGTTGCGATAAGCATTGTGATGAAAGTGATCGGCATTTTGTGGCGGAGTCCGCCCATGTTCCGCATATCTTGGTCTGCTGGAATCTCAGAACCGAGGATATGTCTTGAATCAGGATCTTCACCGTGCTCATGTCCGTGCGCATCGTGATCACTGTGTTCGTGCGCGTGATCGTGTTCATCATCATGTCCGTGTGCGTGCATGGCGTGGAAGGCGTGAATAACGCTTCCAGAACCGAGGAAAAGCAGTGCTTTGAAAAAGGCGTGCGTCGTGAGGTGAAAGAGTCCCGCGACATAGCTACCTGCGCCAATCGCGAGCATCATATATCCCAATTGACTGATTGTAGAGTATGCTAAGACGCGCTTAATGTCAAACCGAACGATAGCGATTGTCGCGGCGACGAGAGCGGTAATACCGCCGACGTAGGCGATTACGAGCGATGAGGTCTCTGTCAGAATTGGGAACATCCGAGCCGTGAGATAGACACCAGCGGCGACCATCGTTGCAGCGTGAATGAGGGCACTGACGGGTGTGGGACCTTCCATCGCATCAGGGAGCCATGTATGGAGCGGCATCTGTGCGGATTTGCCGATAGCACCACAAAAGATGAGAATCCCAGCAATAGAGAGCCATACCATATCACCAGTGTTCAGGTTAGCAGCAAGGGCAAAAATACCGCCTTCTCCGTAGAGCGAGAGCGTCTGAAATTTGGTGAAGAGCATCATCATGCCGATGAACATACCGACATCACCGACACGCGTTGTCAGAAAAGCCTTTTTACACGCATTCGCAGCGGAGTCTTTTTCAAACCAGAAGCCGATGAGTAGATAGGAGCAGAGTCCAACGAGTTCCCAACCGATATAGATGCCGAGTAGGTTATCCGACACGACCAGAAATAGCATTGAGAAGGAAAAGAGCGATAGGTAAGCAAAGAACCGTGGATACCTCGGATCACCGTGCATGTAGCCCATAGAGAAGATATGGACGAGGCTACTGACGAGTGTGACAACAATCAGCATGATTACGGTCACGCTGTCCAAGTAGAAGCCCATACTGAACGTAACACCACCGAGTGAAATCCATTTAACTGTGTGAGATTCTGGACTGGGGACCACCTCTCGCAGGAGCAAGAACGAACAGACGAGTGCGGCGAGCATTGCCACAGTGGATAGATAGTCCTGTCGGGGGAAACGCCGATTTACCAAGCCTGAAAGCCCGAAAACTGCAAAGGCGGCAAGAGGACAGAGTAAAATGAGACTTATTAACGGTACAACCATGTTTTAAATTTTCCTTGCGGTTAATCACCCGGATCCGTTGTTTCAAGCATTCGCGTGCAGGATCCTGCTTCGTAGTGAGAACCATTTCATTACGGACTACAGTTTTGTGTTAATTTCTCGCCTGCCAAGCATTCGTTTCAGAAGCGGTAGGCAACTGCACCTACGAGGGAAGATGGTGTGACAACCATTTTAACCTTTCAGCGTATCAACTTCGTCTGGACGTATGCTACCGAATTCTCGGTAGATAGCGAGGATAATCGCTAAAAAAACAGCGGCTTCTGCTGCGGCAAGCACAATCCCAAAAATAGCGATGATTTGTCCACTAATATCCTCTGGTGGTGTCATAAAGCGCGAAAACGCAGCGAAGTTCAAATTACACGAATTAAGAATAAGTTCAATACCCATCAAAATGCTAATGGCGTTCCGACTCGTCAAGACAGCGAAAATACCGAGCGTGAACAGAATCGCACTGATAACGAGATAGTGTTGTAAGGTCATTTTTTACTCCCTAACCTCCTTTCGGGAAATCAGGGCGGCTCCGATCAGTGCTACTAACAGCAACACGGAGACGACTTCAAACGGCAGGAGAAATGGCCCATTCAGGATCAGTTCGCCGATACGCTCGGTTGTCGGTGGAAGTTCTGTGCCGTCGTCAGTGAGGTTTTTCCATGCGGGTGTATTGGCAATAACAGTCAAGAGCAGCGTCAGGAGTGCCAGGGAGACAATACCTCCGAGTAAAAGTTGCCCGCGCTCGACATGAATTCGCATCTCTAAGCGTCCACTCGTCATCATGACACCGAATAAGATAAGGACGAGGATGCCACCAACGTAGACGATCACCTGTGTTGCGGCGAGGAAGTCAGCCTGTAAAAAGACGTAAAGTCCAGCGACACCGAAGAGCGTCACCATCAGCGAAAACGCCGCGTGGACGATATTCCGCACGGTAACGACAAGAAGCGCAGAAGCGACTGTCATAAGGGCAAAGCCATAAAAAATAAAGTTTTTAAGCGTAAATTCCATTTTTTTAAGTTGGCGCAAGCGAGTTATCAAGGACACTTGGCATGTAGGTGTTATTCTTAAATCCGCACTGCCGCCGTTGTTGCAGTGCTGCCGCTTTTAGTTAATTTTTTGACATGCGGAAGGTTACGGACTAATCCGCTGCATCTACTGCTTCTGTCTTAACGCTGTCGTACATCTCCTGCTTATCAAAACTGAAGATGAGGTCTGATCGGTCAAATTTGGAGTACTCAATTCCTTCAAGAGAGTCTTTCATCGTAAGGCATTCTGTCGGGCAGACTTCGGTACAGAGTCCACAATACATACAGAGAGACATGTCGATATCGAACTTGTCAAGGTAAAAAACAACAGGGTTTCGTGTAACAATCCGCGATATTCCGTCGCCCGAAAGCGTCTGTGTTCGGCTCTCATCTGCCGATGGTTCAAGGCGATCTATAGCTTCTTGGGGACCTTGGCGCGAGGTGATATTCGTGAGGATTATTGAATCTTCCGATTTTATTTTTTTCTCATCACCTTCAATGATGCCGATAATTTCCCGTCCGTCTTTGAGGTGGACGACGTTCATGCTATCCCAGAGTTGTTCGCCTTTCGGGAGTTTGGTAGCATCAATAGTAATACAATCGACTGGACAGATCATTTCGCACTTTTTGCATCCGATACAGTCTTCAGTGCGGTTATAGAGCTGCCCGCGATACCCCTTCGGAATCTCTCGGACGTTCTGCTTCTTTTCGTAGTCGTGTTCGTACGGATATTGATGTGTGACATTCGGTTCAAAGAACTGCTTGATTGTCACCCGCATTCCGACAAGGACGGTATAAACGCCTCTATAGATGTTTCGTATGTATTTTTCCATCTTTTAATTTTCCTTGCGGTTCGGTGAGGTCGATTTAGGTATTGATATTCTTTCCCGTAGACCCGCCCTCCACTGCGTTACGGGCTACGTACTTTTCTATATAAAAAAAGCCACTTAGTTGTTCATTAATTAAAAATCCTAACTCGGCTGTGGTTCAGGCTTTTGTGCGAGTGTCCGTCCAGCAATCGTATACGCGACGATAAGTCCAATATAGATAATTGCACAACTGATGATGGTGCTAACCAGCGTATCTTCTGGGAAGATAAGGCCCCAGATGCCAGTGCCTAAGATGTTGAAGAAGGCGATCGGGATGAAGTATTTCCAGCAGAGATTCATCAGTTGATCTACCCGTAGGCGCGGCAGTGTCCATCGCAGCCACATCATCAAAAAGACGAGTGCAAGGGTTTTGATAACGAATCCTGGGAGGCCACCAAGAATATCGTAGCCCGGCAAGGCACCTTCCCAGCCACCGAGGAAAAGTGTTACAGCGATTGCGCTTACCGCAAACATATTTGCATATTCAGCGATGAAGAAGAGGGCGAACCGCATTCCGCTGTATTCGGTATGAAAACCGGCAACAATTTCGGATTCGGCTTCGGGCAAGTCAAAGGGGGTCCGGTTCACCTCGGCAATAGAAGATATAAAGAAGATAAAGAATGCGATAAAAGTGAAGGGAGACCGGAAAATAAGCCAACTGAAGACACCGTTGGACTGACTGGCTACAATCTCTTGCATATTCAAACTTTCTACGAGCATAACGACAGTCAGGATAGAGAGACCGAGTGGGATTTCATAACTAACGATTTGCGCGGCGGAGCGTAAAGACCCCAACAATGACCATTTGCTGTTTGAAGACCAACCTGCCATAATCACACCCATGACAATCACAGAGGAGATCGCCATGATATAGAAGATTCCGATATTAAAAGGACTCACCAAGATGTTTTGACCGAATGGGATGGCGGCGAAAACAGCGAAAGAACAAGCGAAAATGATATAAGGGGCAAGTAGGAAGAGGAGTTTATCACCTTGTGGTGGGATAAAGTCTTCTTTGAAAATAAGTTTTATGCCGTCGGCTAAGGTTTGGAGTGTTCCCCACGGTCCAACACGCATGGGACCTGTTCGATTCTGAAAACGGGCGGCGACTTTTCGTTCTGCGAGCACCAGAAATAGCGGAAGTAACGGGACAACACCAACGAAAATACCTGCGCATGCGAACATGACAAGCACTGTACCTAATTCTACAGGAAAGTGTGCGGCGACTGCTTCTGGCAATCTCGGAATTAAAACATTCTGTATGAATTCCTCTGCCCAATTGAGTTTCTCTTGTAAGTTTATATCGGGAAAGAAATTCTCAGATACATTGAAATCTGGGAAACCTACAAACATCGCCCTAAAATCCGACATCTAATCTCCTTATCCGGTTCAGCCAACTCCGATACGAAGTGTTTTACCGATCGACTTCTCCCATCACGATGTCAATGCTGCCAATAATCGCGATAATGTCAGCTACCATCAAGCCTCTGCTGAGTTCTTGAAGTGCACTCAATGCACTGAAGCAGGGTGAACGTCCTTTGAGACGCACTGGCTTCGGCGTGCCATCGCTGACGATATAGAATCCGAGTTCACCGCGCGGTGCTTCGCTGCGGAAATAGATCTCACCTTTTGGCGGGCGGACGGCTTTCAAATCTGCCATCACGGGACCCCCCGGAAGCCCTTCCGCTAAAATCTGTCGGACGATCCGAACAGACTGTTTCATTTCATCCATACGGATTTTGTATCGACACCAGCAGTCCCCGACAACCGCGCCCAACTCTGGAACATCTACGGCGACAGGTACATCGAAGTCAAATCTGTCGTAAATAGAGTAGGGTTCATCTCGCCGAAGATCCCAATCCACGCCAGAACCGCGGAGGTTAGGGCCGGTCGCTCCGTAACTGAGTGCCATCTCCGCTGACATAATAGCGACCCGCATCGTGCGTTCCGCGAAGATACTGTTTTTTGTGAGAAGTTCGTTATACACGTCAATCAGCGGTTCAAAATAGTCAAGGAATTCTTCGATCTCGTCTAAAAAGTTCTGTTCTGCGATGGAACCGGGTTCCAGAGGAATAATTTCGGATACGCCGCCGATACGGATATAGTTATAGGTGAGGCGTGCGCCGCAAACTTTCTCGAAAAGGAGGAGGAGCCGCTCTCGGTCGCGGAAGGCGTAGAGGAACGGGGTGAATGCCCCGATGTCCATCCCATAGGTTCCAAAGGAGAGGAGATGGCTGGCGATACGGTTTAGTTCACAGATAAGCACCCGCAGATATTCCGCTCGTTCAGGCACCTCAAATTCTTTGCTTTCATCAGCTGCTAACAACTTCTCAACAGCAAGACAAAATCCCCAATTCTGGTTCATCGCCGCTACGTAATCCATCCGATCGGTGAACGGGATGATTTGGGGATAAGAGAGGTTTTCAGAGTGTTTTTCAAAACAGCGATGGAGGTAACCGATGTGTGGAATTGCTTCACGGACAACTTCACCATCCAATTTCAATTCTAAGCGCAACACACCGTGTGTGCTTGGATGCTGAGGTCCCATATTCACGACCATTTCATCGGCGAACGGTTTTAATTCTATAATTTTACTTTCAGTCTGTTGTGTGCTTTCCATTTTCTAACTTACCTTGCGGTTAAACAACGGGATCTAAACTTTCAGGGTCATCTCTTAAATCCGCTTTCCACTTCGTTCCAAGCTGCGTTTCTTTTACATAGGAGTTACGCGTTTTCTTTTATTTTTCGACTTTTCCACTATATAATATGATACCATTTTTGCGGTGTAATGTCAAATCTTAGCCCTGTTTTCTCAGCGAAAGACGGTGTCGTATTTCTACGGGAAAATGTTACACCAGTGTAACATTGCATGTTCAGTCTTTGGGGCTGAAAACCAGCGTCCTCCCTAAGTTTAGAGGTGTTTTCATTCCGATGCTTAATTTAGAAAAAAAGTCAAAAGTGTAACGTTTTCGTTTTTGACTAACACCACATAAAACGTAAAATCAACATCCCTGTACCTAATATGGTACGCGCATACCGCGATAGATTTCAGGTTCCTTGTAATCTTTGCGGAGGGGGTATCCTTCCCAGTCATCAGGAAGTAAAATGCGGCGGAGGTCGTTATGTCCGTGAAAGAAAATTCCGTAGAGGTCATAAGCTTCACGCTCATGCCAGTCTGCGGTTTTCCAGATATGTGAAACGCTTGGCAGGTGCGGGTCGGTTTTCGGGACTGTCGTTTTTAGGACCACGCTGTGCCGATGTTGCATAGCATAGATGTGGTAGACGATGGCAAGCTCTTCATCCTTAGCACTTAAGTCCGCCCCGCTGAGACACATTAAGGAATCAAACGCCAATGTATCGGTTTCGGCGAGATATTGGCACACGTCAGCGATTGATGCGGGAGCAACGTTGATGCTCGGGTCACCCGCAAGTTCGGCATCGAAACCGAGGATGGCTTCATCAAACTGAGCGGTTAGTGCTTCATAGATTTCTTCCGGTTTCACGTAATTTCTACTCCATAATCGCGATTACAAATCGCTCCTACAATATTGGCGACTACAAATCGCTTCTACCGTTAGACGGGTTGGTGTTTTAAGCGGTGACTTGGGGGCTATCACCTTCTCCTTCTACGGGAGGTGTATCTGCCTCGACTTCAGTTTCTGTTCCTTCTTGCTCGTACCACTCTGTTTTGGTAAAGAGTCTTTTCAGAAACGGGACGTGATCACGTTTGGCGACAGTCTGGGTTTTAATCTTTTCTTGTAGTTTGAGCAGCCCTTCGATAAGTGCCTCCGGTCGCGGTGGGCATCCCGGGACGTAAACGTCAACAGGGATGATCCGATCAACGCCTTTGAGGACATGGTATCCGTGTTGCCAGTAGGGTCCGCCGCTCGTTGCGCAGCTGCCCATGGAAATGACGTATTTCGGTTCCGGCATCTGTTCATAAAGCCGTCGGATACGTGTTGCCATTTTAAGTGTGACTGTGCCGGAGATTACCATGAGGTCAGACTGACGCGGTGTCGCGCGTGGCACCCCTGCCCCGAACCGATCTAAGTCGTAGTTAGAAGCAGCAGTTGCCATGAACTCGATAGCACAGCAAGCAAGCCCGAATGTCATGGGCCAGAGTGCTGAAGCGCGTGCCCAGTTGGCGACAGCATCGACTGAAGTAACAATAACGTTTTTGTCGAGTTTCTCATCAATTATCATAACTTTCCTCCGTTCGGACAGATTGTACTTCAAGCTGCGTGGAGCGGATCCACTCCAAGTCGCCTTTTGCCCAGACGTAGGCGAGTCCGACTAATAGGATGGTGATGAAGACGAGCATCTCCAAAAACGCAAAGAGACCGAAGTCTCGGAAGACAACCGCCCACGGAAAAAGGAACACGGTTTCTACGTCAAAGATTAGGAAGATGAGCGCGATGACGTAAAAGCGGGTGTTAAACTTGATCCGCGTATCACCGATCGGGTCTTCGCCGCATTCATAGGGAATATACTTTTCGCCTGAGAACAGCTTGGTATGCAGGAGGCGAGAGACGGTAAGGTTTAGAACAACAAATAAGCAACCAACAATCAAGAAGATTAGTACATTTGCGAAGTTAAAAAGCATTCTGGGTTATCCTTGAGAACCACGATGTTGCGAAACTTTATGCATGGACGATTTTGTTCTTAAAATTATATACCATTTTCTGCTATTTTGCAAGTAAAATTTTTGACCTTTCGGAAGACATTTGGTGCGCAATCTATGTGAAACCTCAATTGGAGATTTTCATTTTCGCCCAGATTGTGGTGAGCAATTGTGGTTTAGGGGATACCGGTAAAGCGGATGCTGGATCAAACCAATCTGGGTAAACATTTATACCGCGGCTTGTCAGTTTCTTGCTTTGACGGCTCGCTACATCAATTGTGAAGATTTGTCGATTTTCACCGACTTTCTTATGATAAGCAAGTGCGTCCATGGATGGAGCCCACGTTGCGTGTTCAGCTATTGGTTCCTTCTCAGGGACAAGTTCGTTCAGACCCTTGCCATCGCGGTTGACAGCGTAGAGTGTGCCTCTCACTGGGCCATGACCGCCCAATCGCTCAACATGCGAAAAAGCGATGGTGCCATTGGGTGCCCAAGAAGGTTGGAACATCCGTAGCTGCGGTTGTGGATGAAAGTTCTCCTCTTTTCCGGTCTGTAGGTTGTAGGTAACTAACGGCGAGTTGGCTTGTCCGATCGCATGTGTAGCCGCAAAGATTATTTCCGTTCCGTCAGGTGACCACGCCGGAAACCCGCCACTTCTGCCGCACCATGATAGACGCTTTTCTTTTCCGTCGAGGGTTGCGAGGTAGATTGCCCAGTCATCACCCTTATTTCCGAGATAAGCGATCTGTTTGCCATCAGGGGACCACGCGGGTTGTTGTCTTGTGGCTATCTTTTTAAAGACACGCTTGACATTTTTTCCGTTGCTATCTATTAGGTATAAGTCGCGCACCCCATCCCGATTGGATACAAAGAGAATCTGCTCACCTGTTGGCGACCAAACGGGCTGAAAATCAGCATCAGGGTGCTGGGTTAATCTGACCTGTTGGCGACCATCGGTATCCATGATATAGATTTCGGCGTTGCCGTCTCGGTTAGAGTTAAACGCTATTTTGGGGTGTGTCGGAACCTGTGCAAAAATCTGACAAACACTTAAGCAAAAGATGGTGAAGCCAGCGCAACAGAAAAAGAAAAAATATGAGCGTTTCATGATGGGTTCCCTTGACATCAGGATTAGTTTTTAATTTTCATTTGACCCCAGACCGTGGTGAGCAGCTGCGGCTGTGGGGCGACCGGTAAAACTTTGGGATCGAACCAGTCCCAACCTGTATTTTGTCCATGACGTGTAGTTGGACCCAGTTCGGCAAGCGGTGTCGCAATACGGGTGTCAAGGTCTATTTTAAACAACTGTTTTTTCCCCGCAACTGTTTGTTTATATAGGAGTTCTTTTCCATTGGGTGCCCATGCGACTATTCCAGATACATTTTCAACGATCTTGTCGAGATTTTTGCCATCGCGATTGACGGTGTAGATATAGGGTTTATTTTCCTCGCGTTTCCACCAG
This sequence comes from Candidatus Poribacteria bacterium, assembly GCA_022394775.1. GTDB lineage: Bacteria > Poribacteria > WGA-4E > WGA-4E > WGA-3G > WGA-3G. The sequence continues at coordinate 24,910 of JAGFCB010000215.1, read as the reverse complement.
TAAAAGGCAAGTTTACTTCCGTCGGGAGACCAAGCAGGGTTCCGCTGATCGCCTAACGGGATTTTTGGAAGGAGCAACTTTTTATCTCCGGTTTGTAGGTTCCTAATCCAGATGCGCCATTTTATCCGAGTACCTCCAGTGAAGGCGATCTCGGTTCCATCAGGGGACCAGTCAGGAAAACCGCCGGGGTGTATGCCTGCTTCGGAAACACGCTCTGGTGTTCCACCACCTATTGTATTGAAGTATACTGCCCAATCGGGTATAGTCGAGTATGTGTGGTAAGCGATTTTTTCTGCATCGGGCGACCAAGCAGGTGCAGTCCTATAGTCCAAGTCATCAAACGCCGGACGGATATTTTGTCCATTAGGATCCATGAGGTAGATGTCGTAAAGTCCTGCGTGGTCTCGTTCTGAGACAAAGGCGATGTGTTCGCCTGTTGGCGACCAAGTGGGGTCGAAATCGTCTCCGGGATGATCGGTTAATCGGAGTTGTTCACTTCCGTCGGTATTCATCACGTAAATTTCGGCGTTGCCATCACGGGTAGCGGTGAACACAATTTTGGCGCGCGTTGGTGCTTGTGCTGAAACAGGACAGACGCTGAAGCAGAATAGGGTAACGGCAAAGCAACACAAAAGGTAGAAATAGAGGCGTTTCATGTCAGGCTCCGTGGGTGTTGAAATTTAGTCTTGTGTTTTCATTTTGCCCCAGGCCGTGGTGAGCAATTGGGGTTGTGGGGAAACAAGTAAAGTGTTGGGATCAAACCAGTCCCAACCTATATTTCCATTACGATGTTTGCTCGGACCCAGGCGCGTGAGCAGTGTTTCGGTGCGAGAGGCAAGGTCTATTTTAAACAACAGATCTGAGCCGTCAACTGTCTTTGGATAAAGAAGTTTTTTACCATCGGGTGACCATGCGAGTGTTCCGAACGCGTTTTTAACAATCTCTTCGCATGCTTTACCATCGCGTTGGATGATGTAGATACCCGGTTCAGCATTCCATCTCCATATAGAAAAGGCAAGTTGCTTTCCGTCAGGGGACCACGCGGGATAGAGCATATTGTCTCCTTGGACCTTTGGAAGGATTGTATCTTCCTCACGTGTTTTTAGGTTGATAATCCGAATATGCCATTCGGGGGATTTACCACTCACGAAAGCGATTTCGGTTCCGTCGGGTGACCAAGCGGGAGAACCGCTCCACCCTCTTCCTGATTCAGCAATTCGTTCTGCCTCACCGTCACCGAGTGTTTTGGTGTAGACTGCCCAATCCGGCACGGGTGAATACGTAAGGTAGGCGATTTGCTTTCCATCGGGCGACCAAGCGGGATCGGTTCTAACCTCTAAGTCATTAAACGCGCGTCGGACGTTTTTTCCATCGGCATCCATGAGATAGATGTCGGGAAGTCCTTTATGATCTCGATCTGAGACAAAAGCGATGTGCTTGCCGTTTGGTGACCAAGTCGGATCGGTATCGTTTCTGGGGTAATGGGTCAATCTTATCTGTTGGCTGCCGTCAGCATTCATTACATAGATTTCAGCATTGCCATGATTGCCATTTCGGGTGGAGGCAAACACAATTTTAGGGCGTGTCGGGGCTTGTGCTGAAACGGGACAGACACTGAGACAGCATAGCGTAAGAGCGAGGCAACACAAAAAACAGAAATATAGACGTTTCATGACAAACTCCGTCGGTGTTAAGATTTATTTTCGATTTTCATCTGTCCCCAGATCGTGGTGAGCGACTGTGGTTTCGGGGAGACTGGTAAGGCTTTCGGATCAAACCAGTCCCAACCTGCATTCCGCGCGTTACTATTAAGTGGACCGAAGCGAGCGAGTGGTGTCTCAATGCGAGAATCTAAGTCTATTTTCAATAACAGTCTTTGACCGTCAACTGTTTTTCGATAAAGGAGTTCTTTCCCATCCGGCGACCACGTCGGTGCTTTAAATGCGTTTTCAACGATCTTCTCAAGATTTTTACCATCGCGATTGACAATGTAGATACTGGGTTCCCCACCGTCTTCCCACATGGCAAAGGCAATTTTTTTCCCATCGGGGGACCATGCAGGATAACGCATGTTCCTTCCTTGAATTTCCGGAAGCAGTGTTTCTTGCTTGCGCGTTTTTAGGTTGGTAATCCGAATATACCATTCCGCCGGCCATGTACCACCCGTGAACGCGACCTCGGTTCCATCCGGCGACCAAGCCGGGAAACCGCCAGGGTACATTCCCGATTCGGCGATTCGTTCTGCTTCACGCGCACCGAGTGTCTTGGTGTAGACTGCCCAATCCGGAACGGTCGAGTATGTATGGTAAGCGATTTGTTTTCCGTCGGGTGACCACGTGGGCGCGGTTCTGTAGCGCAAGTCATTGAAGGCGCGTCGGATATTTTTCCCATCAGGATCCATGAGATAGATGTCATAGAGCCCTTCGTGATCTCGTTCTGAGACAAAGGCGATGTGTTCTCCGTTTGGTGACCAAGTCGGATCGAAATCCTCCCCAGGATGCTGGGTTAATCTTATCTGTTGGCTGCCGTCAGCATTCATTATATAGATTTCAGCATTTCTATTACGGGCAGAGGTAAACACAATTTTCGCGCGCCTCGGTGCTTCTGCCGAAACAGGGAAAACACTGAGGCAGAACAATGTAAGGGCAATACAACACAAAAAGTGGAAGTGTAAAGGTTTCATGACAAACTCCGTCGGTGTTAATATTTAGTCTTGTGTTTTCATTTCACCCCAGATTGAAGTAAGCAACTGCGGTTGTGGGGCAACAGGTAAAACTTTTGGGTCAAACCAATCCCAACCTATATTATGTCCGTGACGTATGGTTGGCCCCAAACGAGCGAGTTCTGTTTCGATGTGAGAGTCGAGGTTTATTTTAAACAGTAGTTTCGCGTCTCCGACTGTTTTTCGATAAAGAAGTTCTTTCCCATCAGGTGACCATGCCGGTATTCCAAATGCATTTTCGACGATTTCTTCACATTTTTTACCATCACGCCGAATAATGTAGATGCCGGACTTCGCACCCCATTTCCGCAATGCGAAGGCGATTTGTTTTCCATCAGGTGACCAAGCCGGGTAGTGGATGTGGCTTCCCAGGGTCTTTGGAAGGAATGTCTCTTGTTCACGCGTTTTTAGGTTAATAATCCGAATACGCCATTCTGTCGGATTGCCACTCACAAAAGCGATTTCGGTGCCATCAGGTGACCAAGCCGGAAACCCACCGGGATATATTCCCGATTCGGCAACTCGCTCCGCTTTACCGCCACTGAGTGTATTGGTATATACAGCCCAATCGGGTTCGGGTGAATATGTATGGTAAGCGATTTGTTTTCCATCGGGTGACCACGCAGGTGCGGTTCTGTAGTTCAAATCATTGAACGCACGTCGGATATTTTTGCCATCGGGATCCATAAGATAGATATCGTAAAGTCCTTTATGGTCCCGTTCTGAGACGAAAGCGATTTGTTTTCCGTTTGGTGACCATGTGGGGTCGAAATCATCTCCGGGGTGATGGGTTAATCTTATCTCTTCACTCCCGTCAGTGTTCATTATATAGATTTCAGCATTACCATTCCGGGTGGAGGTGAACACAATTTTAGCGTGCTTCGGTGCTTCTGCCGAGATGTTAAACAAATTTGAGAAAGCCAACACTAAACTGGTGCTAAATAGAAGATAAAGTCTCATAGTTTTCATGGTGGATTCTCCAAAGACTATGCCTTACAATAGATGCTATAGGAGTTTTCCAGGTCTCTGTTATTCTATCATTACGGTGATACTGTTGGAAGTGAGCGTTGCCTTGCCAAGTAGCGATTTGACGGGCAGGTAAATATCCTTGTATTTCTTTTCAAGAAGATCAATCTGTTCCTGGATATCGTTAATTGCGGAACGCTTGTCCGCCGCGGAGACGTGTGCATCGGTCACATCCTCAATCCGTTTAATCTCTGCTTCTAATTCTATAACTTCGGGGTGTTCCTTTTTCAAAAAATCTCGGTAAACCGGTAACGCTATTGTAGTTGTGATTGTGTAGTTCCCTTTCTCCAACTGATAATATTTCTGTAAATTTTCCAGAGGGACAATCTGTGTTGTCGCGGCTTTCAATGCCAACCCTTGGATACACGCGACAGATCGCCCATCCTTTTCAATAAAGATTTCTACAGAACTTGGAACAGGGATTGAACGTTCAGGTTCGACAATATTCCCGTTAGTATCTGTAACCCTTAACTGTGCAAACGCTCTTGATGTCGTAACATTAACAAAAGGCACGAGAAGGTCAAATTTTCCGTTTTGAATGCTGAGTTCGATCGGTATAGTATCTTTAGATGTATAAGTCGACTCGGGTGTTGAGAGAGCGAGCATTACCCCTGAAGTGGCTGCTGTTATATCATTTGGCGAAGGTTGCGTTTGCAAACTCGATATGCATCCTATCATGCTAAAGGTTAGCAGTAGATAAGGCATCACGAGGCTTTTGAGCGTTTTCCTCAATGGTTGTCTCCTATGATCAGTTGGCATTCGTAATCGCGAAACTAAAGGGTATTTTAACCTGGGTACTGATGGGTTTACCTCCCTTCATCGCAGGGTGAAAAGTGCTTTTCTTCAACGCCTCAATCGCTGCCTCTTCAAGTCCAAAACCGAGCTTCGTCAATGCTACAATGTCTTGAGGGATGCCGTTTTCATCAATGGTTACCTGTAAAGTAACCTTGCCTCCTTTTTCTTCCTCTTTGGCACTCTTCGGATATTGTGCGTCCACTTTAGTCTTGTACTTCGGGGCAACCCATTCGTCGGCGCGCCGCGCAACAAGGTCTTTGAGTTCAAGCGGTTTCTTTGGTGATGCAGTATCAGGTTTATTAATCTCTAATGGCGTTTTATGCTGTAGCCCGGTCGGTGCGTTCGTTTCCGGTTCCACTGTTACAGTAATACTGTTCGATACGAGCGATGCTTTTCCACGCAACGATTTGACAGGCAGATAAATATCCTTCACCGCATCTTTTTGTCTCTCCTGAATAAACTTAATCTGTTCTTGGTAGTAGCTGAGGGCATCCTGTTTTGCGGCACCTTGAAGGTTCTGGTCTTTCTGGAGGCGCGCCATATCTTGTCTTAGTTCGCGTATTTCAGGGTGTTCCTCGGTTATAGATTCTTTATAGACTTCCAATTCAATTGTAAGCGTCACGGTATATGTTCCTGGCTGTAGTTGGTAGTATTTCTGAATATCTTTCAGTGCCAGTTCCTGATTTGTGGATGCGTTGAGTTCAAATCCCTGAATGCATCGGGTCGATTTTCCATCGCTCCCTGTAACATATTTCTGTGGGTTCTCTTGTGTAATCAGATGCTTTGGTTTAATGGTTTGTCCATTCGCGTCTGTCACAGTTATTTGCGTAAATGCGCCCCTCGTTGCAAGGCTGAAAAAGGGCACGAGGAGATCAAATTTCCCGTTCTGAATGTTAAGTTCAAGCGGAATGGCTTCATTCGCGGCATAGTTCATTTTAGGCGTTGAAATCTGAAGTTCAGCGAGGGCTGTAGGGGTTTCTACTTCTGCATTTGATGTGGTGGCTTCGCCGGTCTCTGTTTGCGTTTGGGATGTGGTTGTCTGTAAGTTTCCGAGGCATCCAGCAAGGTGAACAACACAAAGAAAAAGACAGACGGCGATAAATTTGGGTGTAATTTTCAGGTTTCCAATGTTGAGAAATATCATTGTTATCACTCCCGATATGTTATGGTTTTTGTGGATAGTGAGCAAAGTTAACGGCATTAGAAACTCGCCAGCTGTGCTGGTCCCTTCTATAGCGTAATACCTAACCCCGCTCGGTCAGGCACTTTAATAACCCCATTGACGATTTTTTCTGGTGGTTCAGTAAGAGATGCCCGCCATTCTACTTCTCCCCATGCGTATTCAAGGATTGCGAAATTAGGCACGCTCGCCATGCATTGCACACTGGCAGCGGTTGCGACGGGACCGCTCGGATTGTGCGGTGTTAGCATAACGTTTCGTGAAGCGGCGAGTGTCGCGATTTTTTTGAGTCCCGATATTCCGCCGACATGTTTGACATCTGGTAGGATGTAATCGACGTGTGTTTCGGTTAATAATCTATCAAAATCTGTGAGGGTCCTTAGGCGTTCGCCGGTTGCAATCGGGATACCGATGGAGCGGCTCATGTGTGCGAAAGCGTCCAAGTTGTCCAGCGACACTGCGTCCTCAATCCAGAAGAGATGTAAATCTTCTAACTCTTTTGCGACTTGGATAATGATCCCCGGATTAAAACGGCTGTGGCAATCAACCATCAGATCAATATCACCGCCAATCGTGGCGCGTATTGTTCGGATACGATCGATACCTAAACAGATAGCAGGTGTCAGGCTGCCACGCGAGATATTCGCGACGGAAACATCGTCAAAGGGTGCGCATTTTATGGCGGTGAACCCTTCGGCGACGGCGCGTTCAGCATTGTTGGCGAACCCAGAAGGGCTGCGATCCGTGGTTGCCCGATTTATATTCGCGTAGAGACGAATGTTTTCTCGACACTTACCACCTAACAATTGATAACTTGGCACCTCTAACGCTTTACCGATCAGGTCCCACATTGCCTGTTCAATGCCACTGAGTGCGGTGTGATAGGTATGGCTTTCGGTATCGCGGTAGAACCGTTGACGGAATGCTTCCAATTGGAACGGATTCGATCCAACGAGTGTAGGTTTAAGGGAATCGATGATGTGTTGAACGCGATCATCGCCCCCACCGTGAGAAGCCTCACCGACACCGATTGTGCCATTGTCAGCATGTACCTTGACGAAGATCCAATTGCCGCGGTGATTTACTTGAACGATTTCGGTTTCTATGTTTGTGATTTTCAGCGTGTACATTACGGATTTGGGTTAGTGGCGAAGCATAGGTGCCTCGCCTGACAAAATCTTAGGATGCTGCTGCCCATTTTACGCCTTGCGTCAAGAATTTCTGCATGCCTTCGCGCTCGAAAGTCCCTGGTCCGTGACCTAAAGTGGTGTAAAAGACACGTCCTGAACCATAGGGCTTTACCCACGCCATAGGATGTGCTTTACCGAACCACTCAGCAGATGCAAGGATATGGATGTGTGGATCGTGTGCAGAGATATAGATCTCATCTTCTACATCAAAATCCTCAACACCATGGGTTATCGGGTGTTCATTATCCTCGATATGGACAGTAAAGGTTGAGCCGGGTGGATGCCAATTGGCAGCCCCGCCGATAAGGTCTATGGCGCGCCCCCCGATCCACCACGCGGTGCCGTGAATACCGATTAGCCCTTTACCTTCACTTACAAATTTGAATAAACCGTCTTCTTCATCTGCGGTTAAATCGGACACACGTGCGACAGATCCGTCTTCTTGACGTTCCGTGCGCGTGAAGCCGGTGCCAAAGACACAGGCATCGTAGGTATTCAACTCGGATGATGCTAAAATTTCTTTATCTTCGGTTAACGTCGTTGAAATATCAGCATCGTTGGAAAGAAAATCGTGAATGACACTGGCACTTGCGTTGAAACGGTGGTTTTCACCTGAGAGTACAAGGATTTTCGACATAAGAGCCTCCTTTGAAAACGGCACTGTATCCGCCGCTTACGGTAAAAAATTGGATGTAGGAACTCCACTGTGTGGCAACAGTTTAATGGAAAATTGAAATTGTGTCAAACCAATTTTGAAGAAAGGGTGTGTACAGTTTTGGCACAGCATTAATTTTTTCTATAGGACAGGTTTGTTCACATAGCACTCCGCTGGGGGCGCGAGCCTGAAGAAAGATTATTTTGACAATAATGTTGCAACGTGATACAATAAGATTAATAAATTTATTTAATAAGAAATTGAGAGCTCATGAAAAAAGATACTATCACATTAACCCTTGGGCAAATTGCTGCAGGCGGTATTATCGGATTGGTAGGCGGTTGGATTTGTCTGTTTGTATTTGAGAATTTTATTTGGCAGGTGCTGCTTGGGGACCGTGTCAATCACGGCTTCTGGGTAGGTTTGCTTCTGCTCATTTCGTTGAGTGTCACATACGGGATTGTAATTATAGGTGCGGGCATGGGGATGCGCTTTGTGAGTCAGAGATTGGGTGTTGATATTCCGTTAAAACCGCTTTGTTCAGGCGCGTTTTTGGGTCCCCCTGCTGTCGTTGGTTTGCTTTCTCTGCTTAATGTTCCGTGGGAAATATTTGGCAAACCCAACTTGATCTTGGCGTTGCTTATTCCTGTGTTTAAAACGCTTGCGTATATTATTTCATTACCGATGCGTGGGTGGGTGTCCATTGGTTTGCCGGTTGAGATTTGGTATATCCTCGCTGTTCCTATCGGTGCGATATTAGGGTATAGGGTAGCAACGGTGGAAGATGCCGAGGTAAGTGCGGAACAAGCATAGATTTGCGAAAGGCTTTCTTGATGAATAGTTGCGAGAATTTAAGAGCGTATGCTGGAGGTTTTACCCATCGAAATGCAATATGATGATAGACCGAAGGACGAGTGTGGTGTTTTCGGTGTCTTTGGTCATCCAAGAGCGGTAGAGTTGACCTATCTGGGGTTACGCGCCCTTCAGCATCGAGGGCAGGAGAGTAGCGGTATTGTCGCTTCAGATGGCGAGAGATTTACGTATCACCACGGCATGGGGCTTGTTCACTCTGTGTTTAGTGCTGAGGCTTTAGCGAAGTTGAAAGGGCACATCGCTATTGGACACAACCGCTATTCGACGGCGGGCGCAAGTACACTTGAGAACGCGCAACCTTTGGTACGAAACTACAAGCAGGGTCCCCTTGCACTCGGTCACAACGGTAATCTCGTCAATGCGGTGCAAGTTCGGAATCATTTGGAGAATGCCGGTTCTATTTTTAGTACGAGTTTGGACACGGAAGTCATTTTCCACTTGATAGCACATTCGCGAAAGCAGGCGTTAGAGCACAGGATCATTGACGCACTGCGCGGTGTAGCGGGTGCGTACTCGTTTGTATGCATGGATAAAACCACGCTGATAGGTGCCCGCGATGCGCATGGGTTCCGCCCGTTATGGCTCGGTAGATTGGGGGATGCGTATGTATTAGCCTCTGAGACGTGTGCCTTCGATGTCGTTGAAGCGGAGCCGATACGTGAGGTAGAGCCGGGGGAATTGGTATTTACGCGCTCTGTGCATCGTGGTGTAGAGTCATTGCGTTTCCATAAGAAACAGTCAGAGTTATCGCAGTGTATCTTTGAGTATATCTATCTGGCGCGGCCGGATAGCATGATGTTCGGGCATAGTGTGAATAATACGCGCCGAGAGTTCGGTAGACAACTTGCGCGCGAACATCCGGTCAAAGCAGATGTCGTTATACCCGTGCCTGATTCCGCGACGATTGCTGCGCTTGGATACGCTGAAGAGTCTGGTATTCCATTCGATTTAGGACTGTCTCGAAATACTTTTGTTGGTCGCTCTTTTATGAACCCCACGCAGGATATTCGAGAATTGATGGTAAAGGTGAAGTTGAATCCAGTGCGCGATGTGTTACGTGGCAAAAGGGTTGTGCTTGTAGATGATTCAATTATGCGAGGAACAAATAGCAGAAAACTTATCAAAATCGTTCGTCAAGGCGGTGCGACGGCTGTACACCTCCGAATTGCATCCCCTCCAAATAAATTTCCATGCTTCTATGGCGTAGATACACCGACACGTGCTGAATTGATTGCGAGTTCGCATACGATTGAGGAGATACGCAAGTATATCCGGGCTGATAGTTTGGGTTACCTGAGCATTGAAGGGCTGCTAAATTCAGTGAAGGCACCCGATGATTTTTGCACCACCTGTTTTGATGGGGAATATCCGATTCCGCTCGTGGAAGAGTCTTCAGAACAACTTCCGTTAATCGTAGATTAAGCCGATGTCTGAGTGTCGGTTTGGAAGTTACGAGGGAAATTTTATGCAGTATAGACAGAGTGGCAAGTCGAAAAAACCAAATCCAATAGGAACGCCACAAGGACGAAATACGCTTATCTCTCTGCTGATTTGTGCTATCCTTGGGATGGTTTTGAGTCGGATTCTCCCGGTCGTTATTGAGAAGGTGCGTCCTGATATGAAAGCAGACGTTGCACAAGAGATTGGTGTGCTCATGGCATTGGGGATTAGTGGTGTCGTGTTAGTTGTCAGCCTCTTAAGACCGAGGAAGAGTGTCTCGCCTCTTCGTAAGCAATTATTGAAGGAACAAGAGAAATCAGATGGAAACCGATAAAAAGCAGTTGACGTACGCCGATGCGGGGGTCTCGTTTGAAGCGGAATCCGAGGCGATAGCACGGCTTAAAAAACTTGTCCAGACCACCTACCGCCCTGAAGTGCTCAGCGATGTTGGAAGTTTTGGTGGACTTTTTGCCCTCACAACGTATCAAGAACCAGTTCTTGTTTCCAGCACGGATAGTGTCGGTACAAAACTAAAAGTCGCGTTTAAAGTGGGACGGCATGACACCGTCGGTTTCGATATTGTTGCCCATTGTGGTAACGACATTGTTGTGCAGGGCGCAGAGCCTCTTTTCTTTTTAGATTATATCGGTATCAGTAAGGTAGAGCCTGCGGTAATTGAAGGTATCATATCAGGTCTCGCAGCAGGTTGTCGGGAGATCGGTTGTGCATTAATCGGTGGTGAAATCGCGGAGTTGTCGGATATTTATACGCCGGGTGAGTACGACTTGGTCGGGACTATCGTCGGTGCAGTCGAGAAATCTGACGTGATTACTGGTGAAAAGATCGCACCCGGTGATCAGCTTATCGGTTTAGGCTCGACAGGTTTGCATACCAATGGCTTTTCGCTCGTCCGTCGCATTGTGTTTGACAGATGTGGCTATGATGTTGATACTTACTTGCCGGAACTCTCTGCGACACTCGGAGATGCGCTGCTCGCAACTCACAAAAGTTATGTAAAATCTATTCTGGAACTTCGCGAGGTATGTGGAATTAAAGGGATTTCCCATATCACTGGTGGTGGGTTGCCTGCGAATGTGCTGCGAATTTTACCAGATGGATGTGTCGCTGACATTAGGAAAGGGACATGGGAGATTCCACGGATTTTCCCATTTTTACAGGAGAAGGGGAATGTTGAAGAAGCAGAGATGTACAGAGTTTTTAATATGGGAATCGGGATGGTAGTGATACTCGCGCCTGATGCCGTTGAGGCTGCCTTAGCGTCGCTCAACGCATCTGGAGAATCGACTTACTTGATCGGCGAAGTGGTCGCGGGCGAGAAAGGGGTGCAGGGTGTCGGTTTCTAATGCAGACGCACAGACTACGCCTCCATTTTTAGATGAGGCTGCGCTACAAGCGTTAACGGTTTTACTTGATGAGACACACCCACAAGTTGTTTTAGCAGCGTTCCAAGGTATAGATGATAGCGACGCTGCTCTCTTTTTTGTCATGTGTGGGCAGTTGAAAGATGAATCCGCTGGAAGTACGCTCGCCTTGCACACGGGAAAAATTTTTGCGATGCTGCCTTTTAATCAACAGGTAAGCATCGCTGAGAAAGTGGCGGCGACCGAGATCGTTGATGCTGAACGCGCAGCACAGGTCTGGGACGAACTGGTTGTTAAGATTAAGGAGACGCTCCAAAAGACGACCTTCTTAGGTGCGGGTACAACGAATCTTGCCCAGTTGTTATCTCAGATGGATATAGCAGATCAGAATCGTCTATTGGAAGCGTTGGGCGAGAGACAACCAGAGGTGGCGAATAGTGTTTCTGAGAAGTTGTTTACCTTTGAAGACTTGCGTAATTTGGAAGATGAAGCGATACAGACTATTGTACAGGTGTTAGACGCACCGACCTTAGCCCTTGCTTTGCACAATGCACCCGTTGCGGTTCATGATCGGTTTTTTGAAAATATGTCAGCATCGCAGGCGGAAGCCGTTGAGGCGGAAAGTGCTCAGCTGACATTTGAACGGACCCAGATCGCTGATACGGCTCGCGAATCTGTTGTTAGTTTAGTACGCAGCTTCGCAGCTAAAGGTTTGCTGCAAATTGGGTGAACTCTGGTATAGGGCACCGATGCGGTAACATCTGTTGGTGCTTGCAAGTCGTGTACTTATTCACCTTTAAGTTTAAAGTCAATAGGTATTTCGATCAGAAGACTTATCGGCTCTCCGCCCTTCGTAGCAGGTCGAAAAGTGCTCCTCTTCAACAACTCGATCGCTGCTTCCTCAAGTCCAAATCCGAGGTTTGTCAATGGGACAATGTCTTTAGGGATACCCTTTTCGTCAATGGTCAATTGCAAAATAACCTGGCCTTCCTTTCCAGCTTTTTTGGCTCTCTCTGGATACTTTTTTTCTGCGAGGATAATTTTCGGTGGAACGACGCCGGGCTCGGGAGTAAAGTTAATGTTATCCAATCCAGGGGCTGCATTGGCATCAGGGGTATCGAGTTTATCAATCAGTGTTGGCGCGTTGCGTTCGAGTTCAAAACTTGGAGCTTTTGTTTCAGGTTCGATTGTTGTTGTTGGCTTTACAAAACTCCGGTTAACATCTATGAGCGGGGGACCTTCATTGGTGTTTGGCGTTGTAAGGTCAAGTGTTGTTCCTGGGCCTTCAGGGATTGTAAATCCATCTTTTGAAGGCAATTGGGCAGTATTGGTCCTTACAGGTTGCTTAAAAACGGGTTTTTGCTGCTGCGTTTTTGAGTCAAACTCCGTTGTTTTCCTACGTATGAGTCGGCGTTTCGTTTTTGACTCTTCTACGACCATACTCACATCGAACGTTTCTTCTGCAAGTTCAATCCGGTCGACGATAACGTAAGTTGCAATGAATATAGCGATGAGGACATGAAACAGCATTGCGACTGTAAACGCTGTGGAACTCTGTTTAATATTTTTTTGCGTGATTGGATGTTTCGGCAGATTTGCCTGTGCCTCGGAAATATGGCTTTGCTGGCTCGGATCCAGCGAAACTTTCTTCAATGCGACAAAACGCTTCGGTTTTTTACGTTCTGCTCGACGTTCTCGCATTTGACTGAGCAAGCCGGAAGTTGTGCTACTCATTCGTTTTTCCTCCTATAAAGGGAAGCGAGATAGTTTCGGTATTAAGACTATCGTGTGAGACCTAACCGAAACAGGCGTTGCGAAAATAATTAACTATTTGCGGTGCGCGAGTACTTATTTTTAACGTCAAGTACTGCCAAAATGTTTAATAGGACTCACGAAATGTAGTAAAATTCCTCAATTTTAGCGTAAATATATCCTAATTATAACATATTTTCTGTATTGTGTCAATTTTTTACTGCTAAAGGGGCAGAACCGTTTAGTTTTTGGTAATTAGCAATTAACTATCAGCAATTGGTTATTGGCTGGATACGGTAGATAGGTTCACGAAAAATTGGAAACAATTTGGAAAAGTGACAGGCGATGAATTGCCCTACGACAAGCGGGTTACTTGTCATAGGGTAGCCATTATGGTGTGTTGGGAGGTTACACGATTAAATAGACCATGTTAAAGCGATTTTATTTTTTCCGTTATTATGGGTTCCACCAATAGGTCATCTTCGCCACGACAGTTGAATCTAACAGGCGAGATTTAGTGGTGCCGTTTGTATCGTACGTCTGATTAAAAACAAAATAGAAATCGCTTCCTGGACGGTAGATATAGTTGATCAGGAAGTTGGTGGATACAACGTTCGCATCAGCATTCCATTGAGCAAAGAGTTTCGCAAAAAGCCCTGTTGTGAAAGAATAGTCTAATCTACCTCTGAAGAGGTTGACGTAAACGGAGCGAGGTGCCCCGTCGGTAAAGTACGCTGTCGGGAGGTTGACTATCTGATTAAATTGGTATTGTGCGCTTAAGCTTAGATGCCCATTCGGTTTAAGAGTGGTTTGTAGGTATGCTCTACGAACTGTGCCCTTATAGAAATCCTCGATGCCGCCGCCGGCGGTTGTACTAATTGCGCGACTATCGCTACTGGAGAGACGGAAACCGAATGCGTTAGAGTGGTAGTTGCCTATTGGAATTTCGATACCGTCCCGAAAGTCAAAGATCTCGGTCAGTCGCTCAAAGCTGCGTCCGACGTTAAAAAAGATGGAGTCTCCGGAACTAAGTTCAAACCAGTTGGTGTAAGAGATGTCCCATTCTTCTAATTCATTGTTGTGATTGAGGATATAGTCTACCTCTGGACCTGTCCAAATTTGTCGAATCCCGAATTTCTGGGGCATAGGTACCCAGCGCGTCTCACCGCGAAGGTGCCGGATGCCGGAACGTCTGACGTATCCGACAGCGGGGTTGAAATCCTCATCAATATTGGTGTAGGAACCCTCTATGCGGAAATGCTTGCGCCGCCAGTTGGATCCGAGATACCAGGCGTTATTTTCTCCGGATGCATTGGGTTCAAACGTTCGTGACCACAGTCCGCGTACATCAAGGTTATCATTGGGACGGTATTCAAAATCGAAACCACCTGCGCGGTTGTAGTCGTCAATTTCGTCCTTATTCACAGCAATCATACCGATACGCGAACCTGCGGCGATGTCCTTCGTAATGCGCATCACAGAAAAATTGGTGTGCGGAATATCAATTGGGTCATCTTCGGTATCATCATGGAACTTATCCGTTAGGACGTTGAGGAACCCTACGCCGTAAGAACCGATCTTGCCACTCGTTTTTCCGCCAAAGATAATCGGAATTGCGTTTCCTTCAGCGAGTCCGATCCGTCGGCTATAGAAAAGGAGCATAGGTGGGGGGCGACGGAAGCTGGTACGCGGTATTCCAAAGTCGAAAAGTCCTGCACCTTCTAAAAAGAAAGGACGCTTTTCCGGGAAAAAGAGACTAAATCGGGTAAGGTTCACCTGTTCCTCGTCGGCTTCGACCTGTGCGAAGTCAGTGTTAAAGGTAACATCTGCGGTCAGATTTGATGTAATACCGTATTTGGCATCAACACCTATCTTGAATTTTCCATCGGTTTCAAGTCCTGTGTCATTCTCATTAATTTGGGTGACACCGGGCAGAATATAGGGTAGGACTTCTAAGTTTCGAGAGGGAGTGATGCCGGAGAGTCCAACAACACTTCCTAATTTGGCGGTTCGATACTTTGCTCTGCCACCATAGGAGGCTGAAACGGGGACCCATATCATCTCTTCTTTATTTCGTGCCAACCCGCGACCCGTATTCAAGCCCCATGCCATTGAATCGCTCTTTTTAAAACGAAGTTGACTAAACGGGATGCTAAGTTCAGCGGTCCAATAGGTATCGTTAATTTTCGACTTGCATTCCACGACAGCATCCCAATCAGAATTAAACGTGTCGCCACTGTTGGTTACGGCTCTATCCTGTATCGCGCCAAGGGCGTTCATCCGAAAGAAAAAACCGCTGCGTCGGTCATTGTACGTATCGAGTAACAAGAACACATTATCATTCTCGTGCAAACTTCGGGAGTCGCGGCGCATCTCGTTTGCGACAAGTCTTGATATATCCGAGTCGAAACAGGTAAATCCGAAGTAGATATTCTCGTTATCGTAGAGAATCCGAACTTCCATTGATTCCGAACTGGTTTCGCCTTCATAGGGTTCAATTTGTACAAACTTGTCAATTGGTTCTGCGTGTTTCCAATCTTCTTCTGTTAGGTCGCCATCGATTTCAACACTCTCGTAGGTACGATATGCTTTAATTTCATTGTTGTGTATCTCGGCGTGTAGATTGGTGAGAACTGTGTGCAATAGTGCTATGACAAATAAGAAAATTGTGATCTTTTGGAATTTCAGTGAGGGTGATAGATACTCGTCCAAAAATGTTGCCTCCTTTGGGTCAAGAGTCGGTGATTATAAAGACGAAAAAGGAAGCGAATTGGACTATATAAATTTGAGTTGTATTGAATTATGAATTATTAAAACTCCGCTGTCACTGCAATGAAAGGGATTAGCGGTAATTGGGCAATCCGCACCTCTTTTGTATAATTCTCGTCATAGCGGACTTGAAGGATATTCGTGCGGTTATAAACGTTCCATAGTTCTAAAGTAAATCCCCACTTCCAATTATGAAGATTAAAAACAGACTTGAATGACTTGTGCATCCGTAAATCCAAACGGTGATAGGCTGCTTCACGCTCCATTTCACCGTAAATAGGTAGCCACGTTTTGTTTTTCGTAAAGGGATTGGTATAGGGTTCCCTATCTACTAACGGCGAATATAGCACACCGCTCTTATATTGCCAATTTGCGCTGCATCCCCACGATTCTGATTCGTAATTCATACCGATCGTCACAACATTCGGTGTGTTGTACATATAAAAACGCTCCTCATCCGTTGGTGAATCTTGACGTTTAGAGATGGTATAGGCATAAGAGAGCCAACTGCGAAAGGTATCACCTATTTCATGATCCAATGAGATCTCAATCCCTTTCACATGTCCTATTCGTTGGTTGCGATAGCGTCTTTCGGATTTATTGTAAGTAATCATGTCGCGAAGGTCTTTGTAGTAGCCAGCGATTTCAATTGTTGTCCGTGTGGGTAAGCGTTTTTCCTTTGGCTTTGATTCTAAAACTTTTTCCAGCGCGATAACATAGTGCTTTGCAAGGCTCGGGGCAATTTCCGGATTCTCTTTCCCCAGCACAACTTGATAAAACTGAGGGTTTTGCACGTAACTACCAGACATGAGACGGAGATCTATTGGAAAAAAAGATATCTGCTTGGTGTTTTCTGAATCCGATCCAAGCGTCACACCGAGGAGCCCGCGCGGCTGAAGTGAAAAGTTATCTATCAGATTGAAGTAATTTGCCCGCATCCCAATGGTGGCATAGAGGTCGGCATATCGAGGTGAGGGTAAGTCCTGTGTTGCTTGCAAGTACCCTTCCAGACGATGTAAACTCTTAGATTTGTTGATAGGGATTTTCTCGCCATCTTGTTTAAGTCTGAAATCATAGTCTGGATCGCCTTCTTCAAAGGGACGTGTGCCAACGCTGATGAGTGATGTTGGGAGGCTTGAAAGTGCAAAGCCAGATTCCAATAGCGTCTGCGGGTGTTTTATCCAGTACTCGAGGTCGCCTCGCATCGCATAGATACTTCGGGCATTCCGATAGAAGTAGCCGTCCCCGAAATTAAGCACTGTGCGAGAAAATGAACGTGTGAGTGATACAATTGATTTGAAGGTGTCTTGTTTCTCTGAATAGAGATGAATCCCTTGTGAATCGAATGGGTTATCTGAACTTAAAGGACCACGCAGGTCGCTTTCAGACACTTCCTCTGCCGTGAAGTTCAATTCGCTGGCATCGTCCGCTGCAATGGTGTTGACAACCAACCTGTGTGTATTATTTAATTGGTAAACTCCCTTTCCTTGATAACTCCAGAAACTTGGTGCCTCGGTCACTAAATCGCTCTCTATTGCGAACAGTCTTGGCAGCAATTCAAAAAGGGTACCCATATTGCTTCGTCGCCAAAAAGCGTACCAGTATCCGCGTTCACCCAAATTCCCTTCAAGAAAGGCTTGCCAATACACGAAATTGAGGTTGACCGCTCCACCTAACCGAGTATCGGTCTTCGTGCGGGAGTGGATGTCAATCACAGCTTGTGCGTCAGAACCGAACTCTGCGCCGTATCCCCCTGGATACACGTCGATATTTTCAATAACTTCGGGGTTGACTGTTGAGACGATTCCGTGGAGATGGTACGGGTATCCTAACGGTAACCGATCGAAGTAGTAGAGATTATCTTCAGGTCCGCCGCCGCGTACAGAGAGGATGCCGACGAAGTCGTTGAGGACCCCGATACTTGGAAGATGATTTAGGACTCGTAGTGGGTCTCCTGCGCTTCCTGTGGCACGTCTAATAAATGCGTCATCTAAAGTGTGTTTTGGTTTTCTTTCGATCCGCTCGCCTTCAACTGTTATTGGGTCTAAGTTAACAACAGGACGTGATGTTTCATCCTTTGCTGGATCTGATGGGTTGGTATCATCGGTTTGCGCGAAGGTGCTGAACGGGACTATGCAAATTAAAAGGATCAGTATCTTTTTCAACGCTTTGTCTCCTGGGTATTTTGCTTTAATCAGGCACATGTGGTGTATAAATTGACAGGACTTACGCATTTTTCTATGATAATCTATGTATTACGCACTGCTGGCGGGGTTTGAAACCCTGAAGAAATCCGCAGAAACACCCAAGCAATCCGCAGAAATACCCAAGCAAAAACACCCCCAGCAAAAACCCAGCAAGGGGGCTGCGTAAGTCCTAAATTGAGTGACATCCTCAAAAATTGCTTGATTGGAACATATTTGAGTGTGCCTGAAGCATCTTCACGGCGTGATGCGTTAATCTGAGACTTAGACATCAAATCGCGTAAGGTTCGGTTAAAATTCCGCTGTAATCCCCAAATAAGGAAGGATAGGCAGTTGGTTGATATCGTCCCGTGTTTTGTAATCGTCGCTATAGTTGTAATCAAGGAGATTCTTTCGGTTATAAGTATTGAGGAGTTCCAGGAAGATACCGAGTTTCCATCTTTTGAATTGGAAGATTTTACTGACGCGCAGGTCCAATCTGTGGTAAGGCGGTAAACGGCCAGAATTCGTTTCAGCATAAATAGGGATATAGATAGGTTCTCCGTTTCTTGGATCGAACTGGATTTTAGCCTCTTCAACAGGGGTATATGGATTCCCTGTGCGATATTGCCATTTCGCGCCAAATTCCCATGTAGGGGTGAGGTTGTAGCTGGCGGCGAGAGTTGCGACATGTGTTTGGTCAAACGAGTAGAAACGATACGGTTCGTCGATGCGGTCGCGGCGTTTGGATAGGGCATACGCGTAAGAAATCCAGCCAAAAAACCGATCTCCACGCTGATGCCTGAGAAAGATTTCCGTGCCTTGTGCATAGCCGACACCTTGATTGAGATAAGCGGCTTCTTCATCGCTTGTCGCTATGCCTTCAAGGTCTTTATAATAGGCTGCCATTTTGATTTCTGTATCTTGTGAAACCTGGCGTTTGAGTTCAAGGATATAATGACTCGCGCGACTTGACTTTAAGGACGGGTTACCGATAGTAGGTGAGAGCAGTGCTGGTATCGGAGCCTGATTGTAAATCCCGTAAGCGAATTGAAGTTCAGATTGATTAGGGAGTTCCACGAGCAGACTGCCACGCGGTTGGATGGAGAGTTCATCGGTCCGATTGAAATAGTCAAAACGGAGTCCAAAAACAACGGATAGAAATGGCAGGAATGTATACCTGTCTTGCAAATAGCCTTCGATACGTTGTCCACGGACGTATTCGTCTAAATCGATTTTTTCCTCGAATCGAATGTCATAGTCAACTTCGCCTTCATCAGGTATACGGGTGAAAGTGCCAGTGACCTGTCCGGGTTCAATTCCGAGGATTAACCCGGATTCTAAACGGTGTTTTGGGTTGAGTTCATAAGTAATATCTTCGCGGAGGGTGTAGCTGGGTGCGTCAATATTGAGAGAAAGTTCTGGGCCGAAGTTAACATCAAATAGGAAGTCAGATCGGGTTAGCGATAAAAAAGAGGTGAGGCGTTCTGTCAGGAAAGAACGGAGATGAATTCCCGCGCCCTCAAAACCGCTTTCAAAACTGGTATTGCCTCTAAAATCTTGGTCTACATTATCACCCTCCAATTTTAGAGCGAACCGATCTCCAGAGGCGAAAAGGTTAAAAAATAATTGGTGTTTTTCATTGAGATCGTAGCCTGCTTTAAATTGGTAGTCCCAGAAGCGAGGAAAGGCGGTGATCGACCCCGTGTCAAACGAGAAAGAGCCGACGAAAAGGTCGATGTAACTTCTACGTCCGGCGGCGTACCAGAACCCGTTTTCGCCGATTTTCCCCTGAAATAATCCCTCTGAGTAGAGAGCGTTAATATTGAATTTTCCGCCGAAGTCTGTTGGACTGTTGTCTTTTGAAGATATGTCAATTACGGCTTGGGAATCTACGCCGTACTCGGCACCGTAGCCGCCGGCGTAGACATCGATATCGTCAATAATTTCGGAGCTCAAAGACGAGACGATCCCACCAAAGTGGTAGGGGTAACCGACAGGTACGCGGTCGAAGTAGTAGAGGTTATCCTCATCGGAACCGCCACGGATATAGAGTGCCCCGCTGAAATCGTTTGCGACACCGATGCCGGGAATGGCTGGGAGGGCGCGAAGCGCGTCGCCAGCGGTGCCGGGCAGACGCGTAATTTCTTCCGCTTGGATACTTTTTTTGCTGACAGTCTTAGGTAGGCGTTTACCGGTTACCTCCACACCTTCAAGACGATACTGTTCTGTTACAACGTAGATTTCGACTTTTTGACTTTCCCCCGCTGCGACGACTACCAAGGTTTGCTGTGTTAATTCAGTTTCAGGTGTCGTAGTAACTAAAGTATAGGTGCCTTCAGGAACGGAGCTGAACGCGAATTTCCCATTTTCATCGGTTTTTTGACGTTCATCGGTTTGAATAATTTTGACCGCTACACCTGTTAGTGGTTCTTTCGTGTCGTTATTATAGACGGTGCCTTCGATTGTGCCTGTTTGCGAAAAGGCGACTGCTGGAAGTACAAGAAACATCAGCAGATAAAACAAACTTTTCATCAAGTTCTTCGGGTTGGAAACCCCCTACTTCAGTGGGCGGAGGAAAACCCGCTCCTTTTTTAAACTTTTTCTCAAAAAGAACGTCTAAATATATGTAGTGTAAGGTTGCAAGTTATGCTTCTTTTCGCTATCCCCGTGTGCGACTTGTGTAAAGCTACAGCACGATACGGAAAAGAAACAGATAGACGCTTGAGTGTAATGAACGCCACAGGTAAAAGCGTGGGTTCGTAAAACGCACTCTCAAAAACAAAGAGTCAACTTGAAACGACAGCATTTCGTTTTCGGTTGAGAGGGCTGCTTAGGTCCCTCTGTGGAGCAGACGTAAGACGTTTCCTCGGAAATGCAAACTGCGACGAAGCACAAGCCCCCATACTTTAGCGGTGGGTGCTATGACGAAAATTGGCAACTCCTATTCTGAGTGTGTTCGGAAATTGTATGTGGTGTGTTTTTAATTAAAAAGTATACAATTTTTCTTTTCAGATTGCCACAAAAAAAGAAGCACCTCTCAATTTTTTCAGAGGTGCTTCTTTTTAATGACAGTATTGTTGGATCCAGACATAAGGACGGGCAGCGTTGCCCATCCTTCGTGCTTCTATGTTAGTGTGCAACCGCTTCTGAACCGAGGTTTTCCTGAATCCACGAGCGGAGTGGGACATCTTTTTCACCGGGCGAGGTATATCCCATACCGCCTGTGCTTTTCCCCAAAATCTGCTGTCGAATCGGATCAGCGTTTTCCATGACATGTTCCACCGTCATATTATCGCGCGGTTGCAGCCAGCGGTAACTATAACCGTAGAAAAGCACCTTGCGCGTGATGTCGGAGGTGTTACGCCCCGCCGCGTGCCATAATCTCCGATCAAAAAAGACAGCGGTTCCCGGCTTCGCGAACACTGGTATTGCGTGTTCGGGATCAGTGGTGTTATCCTCTGGCATTTCTACTTGGTTGAACCGATGACTGCCGGGTAGTACTGAGAAGTTCCCACGTCCGGGTACCGATGTATCCGTCAGAAAGTAGGCGACCTTCAGTGATACGCGTGGACGCGGGTTACCTTCAAGTTCAATGTTAAGTCGTCCGCTGTCTTGATGCCATCCGAGGCGTCTCTGTTTATCGTGTTCATCGGGTGGCAGCGGTGGCAGCACAATCAGGTGTGAGTGATAGAGTTTGATGTTCCATCCCAGAATCCCCCACACTTTCGGGAACGTTGTGTGCCAATCCAGTAGTTCTATAAAACTCTCATCTCTGCCAACAAAGTCGAGGAGATTAAAATTTGCATCGGGTGGGAGTTCGTCTTTGTCCAAGTGTTTCGCGCCGACGCGATCAACAGCGGCAATTAACTTCTCGACCATCTCTTGCGGGATGGCATCTTCAACAGCAAAGAAGCCGTTTTCTTCAAATTGCTGTTTTTCTGTTTCGGTCAAACAGTGTTCTAAACATAGCGGATTCATCGTTTTCCCCCATGAAAGATGCTTCAGTTTGTGAAAAGTTTACACTGAATCTGTGTTCTCGTCAATGTGAAAAATGTGTTGGTTATGAAGATTAGTATTTTCGGACTCGACCTGTTTTACTTGCTTGATGGCACGCCATCTCCGCCAAAAATTCACTGATGCACTAAACAGAAATCCAGCCCCGATAATTCCAACGACCGCACCACCTAATATCAGCTCAGGGTTTATCAGAACACTATAAACCGCGCCTCCGATGAGAACGACGGCAATTAATGTATCTTTAAGACTGTTCTGTTGTGTCCGTTTTTGAAGGAGCCTTAGGTTTGTGAGTTTCTTCTTCTTAATATAGTCAATAAGCGGTTCTATAGGAATGTGTGCTGACTCGGCTTGTCCGGGGGGTGCTTCTCGGACACAACGAAATCCGATATTTCCAGCCCTATAGTCCGGTGGTGCGTGTAATCGGTTGGCACATCGGAAATAGCGTTCTGCTGTCCCATCGCGCACTTCCAACCATGATCCACCACGCAAGGCTTTCTGTTTTTGATCAATTATCTGTTTAGATTTTGGACGTTTCAGATCGGAATATGGCTGATACCAATCCGCGGTCCACTCCCATACGTTTCCTGCAGCTTCACCGACACCATAAAGGCTTGCTGTAGCAGGACGGGTGCCGACGGGTGTAAGGGATGCTGTCAGAATCTGTGAGGTTTCTGTAGATTCTGGTTCATCAAGGAGAAAAATATTGCCCCATGGATAGATGCGTCCGTCCGGACCTCTACAGGCTTTCTCCCATTCTGCCTCTGTCGGTAGTCGTTTTCTTGCCCATTGTGCGTACGCGTTACTATCGTGCCAACTGACGTGGACGACAGGGAGGTTCGCATCCTCGGGCGCGAGGTTCCCATTTTTCCAGTGTGTTGGTGGTGGATGATTCGTCGCTTGCACAAAAGCTGCGTATTCGGCGTTTGTCACTGGATACTGCTCAATAAGATATGCTTCCAAAAAGCGGACGTGCATCGGTGCTTCATCAAGTTTGGCGTGTTCTGAATTGGCTAAGGCAGTTCCGTAGAAGGCTTCAATATCGGTGCCCATGATAAAAGCGCCCTGTGGAATCAGAATAGCATTGATGGGTTTTGGGTTTTGATTCATCCAAAGTTCCACGCTGTGGTCGCATATTTGGTCTCAACCAAGATTTTTGCCTGTGCCCGTTCTACTGATGAGAGTGTACCTGAATGGAACGCAATCCCAAGGTTAAATGTTTCAGATATTGCTTGGATAAGCATGTTTCGGGTTATGTAACGTCCATCTGTATTGATAGCAGTTGATTTTTCGTGTAGTATCCTCTGAATCTCAGGATCTTTTGAAACGTGCGCGAGGATAACAGAAGGCGGCATATCCAAGGAGATATAACCTTGAAACATAATCCCGTTTCGATTACGCCTCACAGAGACACCCGCCAGTTTCTTGTTTTCTGACATCACATCGTGTTCAGCGGGATTCGTCAGGCAGATGTTCTGGGTTGTTTGGGCAGCATCGGAACATGCAGTATAGCACTGCGCAGAGATACCGAGTTTCTGGAACGCCTTGACGAGGGATTTTCCAATACCATCATAAGCGTCAGAGGTATTTATTTCTCCGGCACCTCGTGGTAGAATTAATGTATAAGTTAATTCCCATCCATGCACGACGGTTCCCCCGCCGGTGATTCGTTTCACGAGTTCAATGCCGTTCGCTCGGCACGCCTCTATGTCAACCTCTGAGTCAACATCTTGGAAATAGCCGAAACTGAAAGCAGGGGACGACCAATCGTAAAAGCGCAGTGTCGGGTGTGGCTGTTCCTTCTGCGCGAGCAGGATTGCTTCATCAATCGCCATATTCATAGCTGCAGGGTTTTCGCCCATATTCAGGAGTCTACCGATGGTTTCCATTAGGATAGTGGGACACGGCACACCGCTGTTGTGTGTGCGTCACAATACCAGAAGTACCCATCCCAGTATGTCATACCGTGAGGTTCCGGGTGCGGTTCTGGTATCTCAATTTTGTTGAGATGGCTTCCATCTTCTGGATCAAGATGAAAGATTGCGCGATGATTCGTTTCAACGCACCAGAGGTCGTCGCCCACCCATGCAATACCGTGGGGTCGGTTGCCGGGGGCCGGGAGCGTGTGTATCACCTTGAAGCCGTTTTCAACGTCTACCTGATAAACGGTAGCGGAAGGTGGCACTGCTATCCAGAGTTTATTGTCGCGCCATTCCAAGCCATGTGCCCCGGTCTGTCCTGCACCGGGAGTCTCAAAAGATGCGAGTGTCTTACCGCTTTCAGGATCGGTTGATAGGATTTCGCAACTATAGGTAGACGCAAGCCAGAGTGTGTCGCCTGTGTCCGTAATGCCGCTACCTCTATCTGAACCGGTAGCGAGTGTCTTTTTCACAGTGCCATCGTAAGAGACGAGATGGGCTTCATTGGTCTGCTGGTCGAGGATCCAGAGTCCGTCTTCGGTGGCTTGCATTCCGTTAGGTTGCGGACCTGGAGAGTCAAAAACTTTTTCGATTGTAGGCATGAGAACCTCCGCATAAAACATAGATTTCTTGAAGTTTCATTGTATGAGGTTTTGAGAAGGATGTCAAGTATTTTTTCGTGGAAAACGGAGCATAGAAGTTGTGCAGAAAAGGAGGGAAGTAAAGAAGGATAGTGGAGCATCTGTCTACGCTTCTAATCTGGCTGTCTTCAATTCCGAAGCAGGTGTGGGATATTCGCCGAAACGGTTTGAAAAAGGAGTTGGCGAACAGTAGAGAAGACGCGCTTCTGGAGTTTTCTTTCTACTGCTCGCCAAGATCTCCTCTCGAATTTAATTGAGGGTGGTTCATAAATAAAGTTGAGTCGTGTCAGGATAATGGGTATCCTTTAATGAAAAGCAACCCATTGAAGGAGTTTCCCATGTATTATCCTGACATGAAAGATTATA
>JAGFCB010000127.1 GCA_022394775.1 Candidatus Poribacteria bacterium | reverse complement strand
GGTGCTTTTAGTATTTTTGATTTATCGTGCCATGATTTGCATGAGTTTCCTCGTGCTGTTTACCTGATAATCAATGAGCATAGCAATTGGGACACTGGAATATCGCATGCTTTATCATAGTTGTAGTAACCAGCCCAAAATATACATATTGTTACAAAGAAAAAGAACAGAACAGACCACGCTATCCACTTTATCCACAGTGATTGAGGGGGGCGCTTCATATTCTCTTACCCTTGCTTATGTTCCCATTCCTTCTCCGTTCACGCATATAAAGGCATGTGAATATGATGATCGGGACGATTTTGAACCCAAAAAATAACAGATGTCTGCAAGTGAATGACAGAGTGAGTAGAGGCAAGTATTCTGGTATATCCCAAAGCACCGTCATAAACATAGATATTGTCATGCCTAATGCCATCCCACCAAACCAGAACGCCTTTCGCGTTCTGAACAGTTTGTCCATTTCGTCGACCAGCCAATTGAATTTATGAAACATTTTATATCCTTTCTTGTGCTTCCTATCAGGCGATATATCACCCGATAGGAAGCACAGACTCAATAAACAGGATCACTCCTGTTTATTGATCGAACTGTTAGGAACACTAACCATATAGACAATCATCACCACATTAACTGTCATTGCCACCATCATTTACTAACATCCAGAGGTGACCACATGCTAAGTGCTGTAGAAAGCCCTTGTCCTGTGATAGTATTATATTCCGTAATGTAGCCGTGGAACCATTTTTCATACTGAACCATCTTGTCGTTTGCCTCTTTAATTAATTCTTCAGCATCTCTCCAAGCCTTCTCCAATGCTGCCGCATTCTCACCTGAACCTTCAAGAGCATTAAAGTAGCCAAATAATAACAGACACGTGAATAGAGACAAAAACGTAACTATCAAAATTTTTTTCATCGGGCACCTCCTCTATGGATCGAATGGCTCTGGTATAGGGGTTATGACAAGGTTGGGTAATGGGTTATCTTGCATATTTAAAAAAGAACGCCAGTAGAAAACATCAAAAGCTTTTCTACCAGTGGATTCGTGGATAAACTGTTCCCGTAAAATTTCATAAAAAGCTTCTTTTAATCTTTTCTTATCATCACTTCCAATGGTAGCATTTCCCCATGCATCCCAGCGTTTTTTGACTTCAGCATCAAACGTTTTTGCCTTAGTATAGGATGCCTTCATAAGTTCCCCTAACTCCTCTTGACTCATTGTTTTGAGCTCTTCGTACTTTGGCACATCGTCAGAAGCAGCAACTCTCGCTTGTAATGATTGACCATCTGGTAGGGGCGGAGTGAAAGGCACAACTGGGGACATATCCTCATCAATATGCGATTCATCGTGCCATTCTCCGTTGTGCCAATGTCCATTTGGAGAGGCACCGGGGGGCGGTTTCCTTGCTTCTCTTGCCTTCTTCAGTTCTGCCTCTGATGGCAGATTATACACCTTTTCGGGTTCCGGTTCTGGGTCGGGTTGCAATATAAAGTATATACCCACAACACCGATGATAAGAATGAGGGACGCTATCCCCCA
>JAGFCB010000167.1 GCA_022394775.1 Candidatus Poribacteria bacterium | reverse complement strand
GCCTATGAAGATGATGATCTCATGGCACAGGTGAAAGCATACGCGGATAAGGAAAAGGAAGCTTGGAAACAGATCATCAGACAAAGCGATGAAGATATTATCACCCTTGTCAAGGCTGCCCACAAGAATAATGAGAAACTCTCATATCCGAATGGTGAACCGATTACACCGTTACCTATTGACGGATTTCATTATGATCTGGAACGTGACGGTTGGGTGCAGATGTCAAAATGGAATGCGCCAGAAGGGCGTATGCGTCCAACGACGGAAACGGATAAGCAACGAACTTGGACAACTGCGGAAGTGTTTGCACAGGCTGAACGTTTCTATGTGCCACATCACTATACCAAAGAACACCTACTTACGCGTAAAGATCGTGTCAATAAACTCCTCGAAGAACTAAACTACGCTGACGCAACAAATGATGTTTCGGACATCAATGAGATGGTTGGTATACAACACGATGGTGAAAAATATATCTTCAAACCTACCGGTGAAGATTTTATCGCGGTAGAAGCTGTTATACAACGTGCCAAGCAATACTGGAACAACGAGGACGCAAGTGTTAGACAATATATCAATGCTCATGATGACGGCACACTTTCACGCTTTGGACACTTGGAACATCAACGTAAGACAGATGATCGACATTATGTGAAGGACATTGAGGTTCATATCAAGATGATCGAACAGGCGACGCGTAGGATGTCTCTGATTGCCTACTTTGGACAGGATCATGGTATAATCGGTAAGTCTCCTCGATTCAAAGCTCGTATGATGCAGATGACAAGGTATTCGCATACGCCGGAAGAAGCTGCTTTACTCGCTATGTATACTGCTATGGGAGCTGATAAAATTGGAATGTTTGAACACCTATATGATCTCGGTTCTGGTTCTCCTAAACAGGACTTTGATATTTTGGGCAGATGGAAAGACAAAAAATCAGGCGATCTCAAAGACTTGGATATTGATCGGTTAGATTTATCCGCTAACCAGTTAGAGACACTTCGGAAGATCGGACTCTTGGAAAAAGATAGTCAAGAGAATTGGCGTGTCGTTGGTAGTAGCGTGAAAGCACGCCACCAAACTATGCAACGACATTTCGCTGATTACTCATCTACAATCGCTGGTAGGTTGAAACACTTTATGAACACTCTGAATTCCATTGCTGACGGACCCATTCGCTCTCTTACCAATGATAAGACTAACAAACTTGTGTCAAAAGTGAACTCGGCAACGACTATGTTGACTCTTGGACCGAGAACAGCACTTCAAAATCTGTCTGAACTTCCGAACTTGATAGCTGCCGCAGGAATGAGTGACTTTGTCAAAGGACTGAAGTTTATCAGCAATCCAGGTAATAGAGCATTTGTAAAAATGTTATCGTCTGCTTTAGATCACGGGCATAGGTATATGGCAGAAACAAAAGGTGAGCAGTGGTATTTACAAAGTCCGCTGTCGTTCTTCACTCAATCTGAGTTGTTATCGCGTGAAGCTGGTGTTGCTATCGGATGGGTAAACGCACAAAGTGCGATACAGGCTTACCTTGATAACCCATCACAAGCAAGCAGATATGCACTTGATGATGTGAAGATCAATAAGAAGGTGATTGACGCATTCAAGACAGAAGCATCAGAAGCTGTTGACCTTGAACAACTCTTCACCGAAGCACAAGAACGTATCCTACACGGGAGTATGCCTGTCGGTGGATTTCAGAGAGTTGGTGCATCACCTGCCTCAAACAAATGGGTAGATATAATCGGACAGGAACTACAACGCTCAGCTGTATATATGTCTCAGGATTTCCTCAAACGCTACGATGCGTATTCAATGCCACCCTGGTTAGCAGAAAGACATCCGTTTGTAAGTCTATTCTTCAAATACAGATCGTGGGGCTTCCAAAACCATGAGCTACTCGCACGAAGGTGGAGACAAGCATGGAGACAAGGGAAACAAGGCAACTGGACACCGTTCCTAAATATGTCATTAGCAGCTGGTGTGCTAACACCACTCGGTATTGGGGCGTTAGGTTTTGCTTTCACTGTTTTCCAAGCTTTAGATGACGATGATCCGTTTGCCCTTGAGATACTAAAAACTTATACAGCCGCTCAGTCTTTCGGTATAGCTTCAATCCTTATTGACGCTGTGGCACACGCAGGTGAAAACCCGTTCCGTTTAGAACACTCACTGCGGGGACAATATAGCGGTCCCGCATTGAGTATCACTACACGGATACTCGCACCTCTATTCACCGGTGATTTCAAAGAGGTGTTTGAACAGCTAAGTCGAAGGTTGCCGATTTCACGCGAGGCACATTACTTCGGATTAGGTCAACTTTTTGAAGAAGAATAAAATTATGTTTATTGATAATCTTGATAGATTTATACGGTTTCTTACAAACACACCTTCAATTGAATCACTGATTGAATTGGAACAGAATGATCCAGATCGCTTTGAGAAAATCCGACAAGCTCACAACAAGGTGCTACTCAAAGAAATCAATAAGCAGTTGAAAAAGTCACTGATTCTATATTTTCACCCATACACGACACAATACATCGTCATGGTAGACTGGACAGGAGAACGCCCTTTACAAATGGGACACCAGGAATTCAATATCTCCAGTATGCCTATTGATGTGGAAACAGGTAGGCTGTTAAAAGCAGGAAAGATTATATTTCATAACCCTGTATTCCTACACAACTACTTTACAGAACTTTTTGCACTGGTCAACAGGGAAGAAAATTATGGGGTACGTATTCACGGTAGACAATACCAACACCCAAGCGGACGGATTATCTCTGGTCCCACTACTTTGGGTGAACCTAATCTTTTTCTGTATAGTGTATCCCCGCCATTTCTATCAGGTGAAGTGTGGTCATCATTAAGTATAGCACAGATACAAGAAGCAGCAATGCGTAGGCAAGAAGAAAGAAGGTCATGGTTACCTGACAATCTATTGGTTCTTGCTCAACACGCTGGATTATCTATGCCAGAACTATCGAGTTATGGGGATTTGGTTAGCAGAAATGATGGTTATCTGTTGTCACCAGACTATCAAGTATGTATTTCAGTGAGAGAAAGAATCCCTGAACAGATGGAGGAGGAAACACCCCGTGAAGAAGTTGAAGATTTACTTGAAAAGATTGACACACTCCTTGAAGGTGAAGACCCTGACAACTATGAGGAAGATTATATACCGAGAGTTGCCCCTCGGTTATGATAGCGATTTTATACACTATTATTATGGTATGAACGGAGAAATCTGTGATGCAAGAAAGGATAACTTTGAGTAAATAGGCTTTTCGTCGCGACACAGATTTTAGTTAAATGATTTCTGTAAGAGAAGATGATATTCATCTCATTGTTCATAAAGGTATGTTGCGGTTTCTTCGTAAAGAACGCGCTCACGTTGTATTCAAGCCGACCTATTATTTTTGGCGTGTTTGGAGAGGGAATAAACACGATCTAAGGAATAGAGGCTTGTCCGTCGACAAGGATAAAGGCAAGTATGAGGTTTGGATACCACTGGCATGGTATGAATTTCAACTCACAAAAAAAGGACGCGAGAAATTTAAACTCGCTTGTAAAAAAAGAAAATAATGGATACACCCGAATTTGTCAAAATACCATTACCAGATGATGAATTAGAAGCTCTTGATGAGGCAGGTGCAAAAGCACATATCCGTAAGGTTGAGGCTGAGCTAAAACTCTGCCAGAACAATTACGGTAAAGAGATCAATAAAAATCTCCAATACTCTCAACAGGTAAAAACACTGAACGATAACCTTATCGTTGCTCAAACACAGGTGAAAGCTGCCAACCGACAACTAAAAGAGTTCAAACAACTCGCAGAGGACAGACGTGTAGGTATTCAACAATATCAAAAGCGATATGGTATTCAGGGACAAAATATAAAACCGAAACTAAATCTATTTCAGCGTCTGGTTGCAAAACTCATACGCATTTGATATAATGATTGAAGGCGAGCTTGCTTGTAGGGACGTGCTTGAGACAGCCCTATTGCAAGCACGCCCCCCAAGCTGATGAATGTAGAAACCATGACTCTCATATCAAAAGCTGCAAAAGCTTCTGAAAATATATCGTGGGACTCATTCTATCGGAAGCACGCTGAGGACTATAAATCACCTTATACTGATGAAGAGATTGAAGATGCTAAACAATTCATCAAAGAAGTAAATGAGGTGTTAGGAACGGATTTTACTTGGGAAGATCCTTCCGACTAACTTTTATGCCTTTACAGTATTTTCTTACAGTACTATAAGAATAACCTGTATCCATTGTTATCTGGATGATTGTGTTCCCATTCCTACGCCTATCGCGGATGTCATCAATGTCATCCTTTGTCAAACCTGTTGTGCGTGCCCTTTTGTTATGTCTACGCCATGCCTCACGAGCAAACAAAAACCGTTGATGGGTTTCTATTTCAGGATATTTGTCAATAACCAATTTTGGCAATCTTACTGATACAGTATGTATTGAAACATCCGCATCCGCAGCAATATCTTGAAGACTCCATGTTTTCCACGCATCTTCAGGGGTATCGGGGTTATTGAACCACTCTGTTATACGTTGTGCTGCTGTAAGCCTATTTTCATTCATCTGTATCATCTCCGCGCATGCGTTTGAAGCAGATTTCAAGGTTTTCTAAAATAGCATCATAATTTTCTTTGCAGAATGTAGATACTATTTCATCAGATAATTTTTCGATTTCCTCTTCAGAGAGTTCTTCTATATCCTTATATAAGAAGTCATCTCTGTGTATGAACATAATGATATTATCATAAAGCGTTTTGCTGAGTATTGTTCGGCTTACCTTTTCTACTATCTCATCGCTTTCATAAGGATGTGGTTTGAAGATCACAATGAACATAACAGTAGGTGGTGTGTCAGCATAGTCAATTGAGATGACATCAGAGAAAGCACGTAAAACGAACTGAAAATCTGTTTCATTATTGCCAGGTTCAATATAGAATGATGGAAAGCAGATTGATCCAGAATCATTCTGTTTTTTATCTTCGACTTTCTCTACTTTTAACCCAATTGTCCTATTAACTTTTTTCTCAGCTTTCAAAAATCGTTTCCGGTATTCTCTATCTATTTTACGTCTCTGTTGACGGGTCAATTTCTGTTCCATCTGTATCCCCTTCAGCTTGCATGCCTGCCATAGTATCAATTGCCATGTGTCTGAAGTGCAAGAAAAAGCGCAGCGCGACATCTCGTAGCGTTTCGTTTGCATCTTCAAGAATATCTTTCGTTATCGCTCTTATTTCATCATCGGTAGCGTGATACAACCAGAAATCTGGTGTTTCACGGAATCTGTTAGGTTCAATTTGATGTCCTTCAGCTGTCAACCGACCATAGACAGTTACATTGAGTGATCTCCATAAAACACCTATATCCCTCTGCATATTTTCAAGATATTCAGGGACATTGTATTTCATCTTTTTCAATCTATTGATGATTGCGTTGGGACCAGTTTCGACTATTTCAACGGGGACAGATTTATCAATTACGAATACCAGCTTATGTTCTGGAAAGATCGCAGATAAAACATAAGGATCGGTATTCGTAAATCCTTCATCTAATATGATAGTTTCTTCAACTGGCTTGATGAAGTTTCGCTTTTTTCGTTTGTTCTTCATACCGATGTTTTATCTCCCATATTTTTGAGTATATCTAAGATTGTCCGTTCTTTGAAATCTTCCATAGTAACATCTGGGTTGACAGGATCAGCATCTTGCCATACAGATTTACGATAGGCTATAAGTTCCTCAATAATAAAACCGAGTGTATCTGGTGATTTGAATCGGATACCCAACTCAACTACATTATCAAAAGGTAGAATGACATGCACTTCTTCAGGGGGTTGTTCCGCATTGTCATCAGGATGCCATTCTCGGATAGAGATATATTCCAACGGAACATCTAATATATTAACACCGCTAATATCAGAAAAACGACTCACTTCTGCTCGTGGCTTGATTCTTCTCTTTTTCCGTTTATTTCGCATATTTATATCCTTTCTAAACAAAACTAATGCTCACGTTTCCGTTTAACGCATTTTTAGACACGCCCCTGTATAAAACCTCACGGATAAATATAAGGGAATGCGGTTT
This sequence comes from Candidatus Poribacteria bacterium, assembly GCA_022394775.1. GTDB lineage: Bacteria > Poribacteria > WGA-4E > WGA-4E > WGA-3G > WGA-3G. The sequence continues at coordinate 8,610 of JAGFCB010000167.1, read as the reverse complement.
ATGATATTTACGGCAACGTATCGCTTTTTGAAGCAGTTGCTTTATTGTTCTTCTTCGTTGCTCCAAATCATTACTTGATTGGTCTCGCTGTATCTTTGGACTATCTCACTGATTTCGTCTCGACTTGCTGTCTGGGCATGGACGTGGATGTTTTGACTACCTTTTGGACGCTTTTTGATTTTCTTCACTATAGACATTAAAATAGTTTCCCTTTGAGAACGAGGAATGGTATCTTCATAAACAAGAATAGCACGTTGGTATCCAAGATCATTGTTGGTCATCTTATCAACCACTAAGTCTATGAACTTTGGAATGTTGTCAGACGCTGTTACACAAAACGCAATTGATTTTGCATCCTTTGGCACATGTGATAGAATGGTTTTTGAGTCATGTGACTGCATGATTATCTCCTTCGCGACTCGATGTTATATCGCTGTGAATCCGCAAACGCATCAACAGAAGACTGGATAACCTTCCGCAGCCATAATACATCGTCTTCAGAACGGATATGGAGATCCGCGTGTTTCAAAACGTGTAATCGCGGATGTATAACTATAACTTGGAACAATTGATTGTCAAGTTTACGGATACTATTTAGTTTTATACTCGACGCTGCTCCCATCAATATGTTCATTGAGTCGGCTTTTCCATCAGGGAATATCTCTTTGACGAGTTCCCAACGCTCATCATTTGTTCTCTCAACACTGAAATCATCTTTATTCAGACTGATAACTTCGTAGCGTGGTGCTAATTTCAACACCCCTGCTTCTGTTTGATACATAAATATCTCCTTTACATAAGATAACGCATGTCGTAACTTTCAATGATATACTTTGAACGAATTGGGAAGTGTCCTTTATCTGAGATCGCCATTCTGATTTGGTCAGGAATACCTTCACCAAATTTATCCATCATATAGTGAATTGCTGCGTCTTGCTGTTTTGCGGTTAATGCATTCCAGTCAACAAAGAATACAAGTTCTGATGAACCGCGTAAGTTCGCACAAACTGGTGTTGGTTGTATCACAGGAACATATCCGTCAGTGAATATATGTCCCAGTTCCTTTTTGCCTTTATCAGTTAGTGTACGTTGGAATCCTTTAGACATAAAGATATATCAGGGGCGCGTTGCCGCGCCCCTGTCCTGTATTATTTAGATTGTTTATCTTCAAGCCACTCTTTCACTTTAGTGAGAGACATCTGTATCTTTTTGTCGGTTGGTATATGCGCGATGACTTCTTCTTTGAAACGCTGATACCACCGCATAGCGATGTTACTATCACCGGTAGCGTCTAACAGTATACCTAAAGCACACTGAGCCGAACCGCTACCACCATACCCCCAGTTGAAACCATCAGGGCTATGGTCTATGAGTGCTTGGCTTGCTACTGGGCTCAATTCAGTAAGACTATCAGGTATAGGATCACCGTTTTCATCTTCCTCACCGATATAAACTGGGAATCCACCCATAAGTGTTCGGTTGGAATGGTCAAACAGATAAACCTTGTTCCTGACTTCAGTCTTGGAGTTCTCACTCCATAGATCGCGTATCTGATTCATGATTGTCTCCTATAATCATTGCCTCGCTTGCTTCACGCACCTTTTCAACGTCAACACCAAGATAAGCCTGCGTCGTCTTTACATCTTGATGTCCAAGCATTTCCTTGACAGTAAAAATATCTGGCAGGATAGCATAAAGCCGTTGAGCATAACTCTTACGCAATGAATGTGTAGCGAGGTTACCGTTCAAACCCGACTTTTCACACACCTCTTTGAATACCTGATGTGCGCGTTGTCTTGTGATCGCAACCTGTTTGCCTTTTCGTTTCTGTCGCGATGGGAACAAGGGACGTTGTGGGTCTGTGTCTCCAAAGTGTTCGGAATGCCACTGCATAAGGTCAGAGATTGCTTTCACACCATCCGAATTGACGGGGACAGTACGAGAGTTCTCTTTTCCTTTTACAACATGCTTGTTAAAGTGTAAGGTTTCAACTGGCTTCTCGTTCTGATAGACATCACCGATTGTAAGAGAGAGCAGTTCACTAATCCGTCCACCTGTAGAGACACCGATGAGAACGAGCGACTTATCACGTGTAGCAAATTCGCCATCAAAGCAATCTGATATTATACGGAGTTCGTCATTACTGAGTGGTCTTGCTCCTCGCATAACATCTCCTTTTCTCGTTGTTTGAATTCAAACATATAACACCTCATTGAATAAAGTGGGACAGAAAACTGCCCCACATTATATTAGATGCGTTTCTTACGTCTTACGCGATTGCGTATCCGTTCACGTCTCTTTTTCAGTTCAATCCTTGTTTCTATGTGTGAAAACATAATGCCTGTAGCAACCAAGAGAAATGAAATGATAAGCAATGTTATTGCCATTAGTCTTCTACCTCCGCTAACTCGGCTTGCTGTGCTTCGTAAGATTCAGTAGCCAGAAACAGAGCAGTTCCAAAACTTGTGAGTTGGGATGCATGGAATTCACCCCTTTCCCAGCCATTACGGATAAAAAATACTAAATATGTATCATCGCCTAATGCTCGTATGACTTTACCGTTTGATTTGCTGTTATCATCGTGTTTGACTACGACATTCTCATTGGCTTCAAACTTTTCCATCGTCCTTTTCCTTTGTTGTGTGGTAAATACCACTATGTGATGATATTGAAGTAGCAGGAACGATTTAGAATCGCTCCTGCTTGCTTCTCCTTGTGTTACCCATGTAAGAGTAACTTGTTTAATCTGTTTATATTTGCTACACTATTTATAGCGTTGTTGGTGGGGGATGTCATCTACCTCGCACGAGGTAGTCCCTACCAAACCGAATGACATCGGAAACAACGCATAGAACACAACGCAACTCCTATCGTGGTGAAATATGAAATACATACTTGCTACATTACTACTGCTGACAATCACAATGCCAGCAATGGCTGAATTAAGCCAAAACGATCTTGAACAAATTCAAAAGATTGTTGACAAATCTGAAACACGAATTAAAGAATACGTTGATCTAAAAATCGATAACCTTGAAAAAAATGTTAACCAACGATTTGCAGATATAGATAAGCGAATTACAGACGCAAGAAATCTTACATACGCACTCATTGCACTTATCGGTGTTATTGTCGGTATACCTGCTTGGCGAAACAGAAAAGACAACCATACACTTGAAAAACAGATAGAAATACTGGCTCAGGATATAGAAACGCTCAAGCAACACATACAAGCACCCTAAGGGAGTTTTGTTTCCCTTATTTTCTATTTTCTGGTATACAGTTTTGGATACTTGAACTTTGAAATATATCTGTATTTCACATTCATTCTCCTAAAAATCGGGTTGAAATCCTTTGTGCTTTCAACCCGATTTTTGTTAACTTTTTGTGATTTAATGACATCTGTTAACGAAATAGATTATCTTGCCATCACTGCTCCAGGATTTACAACAACCATTCGGATGTCTTCTGGAGTTCCTTTAATTGTGTTGGCAAGATTTTGAAGTTTACGCATTGACTGATTGAAAATCTTTGAGACTTGTCTCATGGTTAAACCTAACCGCTTTCCTAATTCCCCATTTGTCATTTCAACAGGAATGCCATGTCTGCGTTCAACAATAAATCGTTCCTGATGAGATAAATGAGAGAGAAAAAACTCTAAATCAACACGTATGTTGACTTCTTCATAACCGTTCTCAGAATTTTCATCCTTTACAAAATCAAGGTAGGTCATGTTATTTTCGTGTGAATGGTCAGTCACGGGATCATCAAGACTATCAATCTCATCTTGGATATTTAGCATAGATGATACTTGTGCTACACTCAAATCTGTCATCTCTGATAAAGTCGTTATTGAGGCTTGCTTGTTATCAGTATACAACTTGACTTCTGCTTGTTTTACCTTCCAACGCCTATAATCTGTCGTTGTTCCCATTGTTAGCAAGTGTTTGTTGAAATCACACTGTATAATCGTTCTCATCACATACTTATGAGCAAATCTCGCAATGCGTGCCGCACCAATCTTATACTTGTCAATCGCTTCATTAAAACCGATAACCGCATCACCAAACAGGTCGTCTGGTTTCGCTCTCATCGCATACATATTACACAAACTGATTAAGAACTTTGAATGGGATAAGATGAGTTTGTTCCGTGCTTCATAATCACCTTGATGTGCTTTCATGACCAGTAAATCTTCTTTATCTTTACTCAGAAAAGGTTTCTGAATACTTGATATGGAAAACATTGGATACTCCTTGAAAGTGTGGTATAATACCACTGTTTTGTGGTGTAGGGATTGCTATGGAATGTATTCCCTACACTCCCATCTGCTCTCTGCAGATTGGATGCGTAAGAACGGAATTGAACCGATCCGAAGCCTACCAGACTTACGCTTGAGTATCCTATGTGTCAATCATCTTTTTATTAGCAATTCCCGTGTCCTTTTCCACTTGTGCTACGATTTTTTTAGAAATCTCACAATAGCGTAGTGGTAAGGGTTCAGGAACTACTCACCGATGATTGATTAGGGTTTTGCCAATCACACCTCCATACTCCACCATCTGTGCAGGGTTTACCTAACTTTCGTTAGGTTCTCATACTACAACCTTTCTGGAGAAGGTATCTCCACGTGTTGTCCTCACGGGAGGGATTGACTATTCAGATTTCAATGAACATTTGATTTTACGATGCCATCTTACCAAGTTTTAACATTTTTGTCAAGGTTTTTGTTGAAGTATTTTGTTTTTCATACATGATTCACATATTTTGCTTTAGATTTTTGATGATTGATTCTGGTATTTTATGTTGAATTCAGTTTTGAGTTTTACATAATCATACTTTCGTAAAACTCAACACAAAATCATACCAAAATCACATGATCCTACTCAAAAATCCGTAATTCCATCCAAAATCGCAAAATCACACACCAGTCCGAAGATTTCACACTGGATTTGCCGATTTCAACCTGAAAAGAAGCCGAATTCGGCACGGGGAGGGGTATCTTACGCATATTTCAAGGGGGGTCGCACAACGCCATTTCGGGCAGGACTAACCAATCACACAATACAGAAAAAAATTATAAAAAAATAATTTTTGTGTTAAGATAAGACAAGAAAAAAGGAGAATAAATGGATAAGAAACCGATTATTTACTTCGCAAATCCATACAGACACAAAAACCCTAATGTGATGCAGCATAGATTTGAAACAATGCGCACAATTACTGCACAAATTATACAAGAACAGAACTATATTATACCGTTCACGCCTGTCGTATATACACACGATCTATCTCAGTATTGTGAGGATGACCAGGATTGGGTACAATGGGATTTACAATTCTTGGCAAAGTGCGATGCAATGGTAGTCATCACACTCGACGGATGGGAAGAGTCTGAAGGGGTTCAAAAGGAAATCGAATACTGTAAAGAAAATGAGATTCCTATTATGTATCTCGATGTTGAGGAAATAGATACATTCATAAAACATAGCAATTTCAGAGGATTTGTAGATTCTATTGAGGCTGAAGAAAAAACTTGGTATCAACACCCGGATGGAACAAAAAGCTTATTGATTAGCGAGGTAAGGAAATAATATCAGTGAGACAACAACCTCTAAGCCAATCGCAAGGTATCGACTTCTTGGAAAACAACAAGGAAGAGATAGGACAATCCTTTTTCTTGGATACCGATGACAATATAGAGACTTTTCTTGAAGATACGTTCAATCAAGTCGCTAAACATACATACAAATTTGCTGTAATTATTGTTTGTGAGGAAAGATCACGAGAAGATTTAGAGATGCTTTTAAAGGAACTTGAAGAACGCGGTGAAAAACTACCACGAAAATTTGGTACATATATGCAACTGTTTCCACGAGTGCTCTTCAATATCGCACGGGATTCATACAACCAAACTGAAGCTCATAAATGGGAACAATTAACCGCCTTGTAGCAAAGTAAGAGTGCTTATTGCTGATATGTCCCATATACAACCACTCGCACAGTCCCAAGGATAATACCAAAAAAAATCTGAGTCCAGACGTAGAGAATGCTGATAAGGCGATATGATTATGCCTTGATACTCTAAGGCTACGGATTGCCAACAGATAGCAAGCTTACCATAAACAGCTACATCTTCTATAAACCTATACTTTTTACAAAACTTATACATACCCGATACATCAGATATTAGCAATAAGTTCGCATCCGGGGATAACTTGACATGATACTTGTAGTTCAACGGATTTAAAGATAGATCTGAACAATAAGCACGCCAACTCTCATCGTATTCTTGGGTGTCATCTTCTGGAGAAAACCACAGTCCTTCAGGTTTCATAAAAGGACGCAAGTAGTATTTATCAAGTTTGCGCGTTTCATCGTAAAAATCACCAAACACAAGCTCACGCTGCGTGAAGTCGATGATAACCTCGTGAGAATAGTGATACAGATTATCCACTGTTAAGCAACTCATCCAAGCGGGCATTCCAAGCATCAGCTGCTTTGATTCCCTTATAGGTGTGCAACGCAAGAGATACAGAAGCATCACAGAACTTCTCAGACATACATTCACGAACAACTGACTCAATTGCAGCTTCGGAATACGACGTGTAATAACTTCTCAGACCCAATAAAGTCTTATCCGAAGAACCTGACAACAGTCTTTCTGTAAGCTCGGCAGCCTCATCCGACCAGATTCGTAACATGTTAGGTACAGGATAACCCTCTCTATTCAAAACATAAAGTAAAGCACCCGGGGAACGACCCGCAAAGCCTACCACATCAATACCACCTGGCAATACACGATAATCCATCGTGACATGAGGATAAGGATCTTCGCAAAAACCAAGCGTAAACTCGTAGACATCATCTTCGCACACAATCCTACCTGTGTTGATCTCAATAATCGAAGCTTCCAACAGTCTCTCCAAAATCATAGATTACGAATCGAAAAAACAAGTAAACCAAGTAAAATAAATATAACAAAAATAAAAAACATTTTAGCAGTCGCACTCAAGCGCCTCATACATCCTCTAATAAATCTTCTGCCTCCGATAATGCCGCTTCAACACGACACTCCGGACAGTACTTCAACGGCAAACTTTCATAATCAAAGTTCACTGGCAACTTATCAACATCTATATCCTCAAGAAAAGATATTGAAAAACACAATACATAATTATCCGTCATCGATAATTGAACATCATTACACTCAGGACAACGGTAATGTTTACCATACTTATCTATTGTTATTTCTTTCAGGTACGATTGATGACTCAACTCTATCTTATTCTCACACGATAAACAGATAAAAGGCTCAGGTGGAGATATAAGCGATTCTGATGAACCACAATACGCACATTCTACCGGAATATAAGCAATATCTTCTACCATAATTAAATCTCACAATCCAATTAATTTTTAAAACAAAAACCTAAGCCTTCACTTTCTGAGGGAAATAAAATGAAGATTAAGTTCAGAAGACTTAGAAAATTCAGACAATATTAAGAGAAATTTATCTAAAATTGATAATTTTGAGTCGGCAACCGAGAATCTAAACAATTAGCAATGTTGGCTTATCACCTATCAATCACTACATATCACATGGGAAGTTTGTTTGTGTCACCTGCTAATTTTAGGAGTCTTACCAACCTTTATGTAGACTGAAGTTACAAGTCTAAAAATCTGATTTTCGCACGTACTAATTCTTGTTTACCAATCTAAATTAGCACCGCGCGGGGCATGTTTAAATTATGAAATGCCAAGAGCTTCCAAAAGACCTTCTCGGCAATCAAGAAATTCTTGAGAAGATGTCACGGACATATAATCGTGAAAATCACGATGAATCGCAGCGTTGAGATTATACAACTCTTCCATATTACTATCACGCCACCGTCCATCTGTCTCTTTCATCATCAGCCGTTGCGTGTCCTCATGAAACTTCCAAAGCTTGTTATGGCTGTAATACCAACCCTTTATGCATCGCAACGGTTTGGGACCCTTATAGTCTGAACGCCTCCTACGCTTCGGATACGGACCAGGGAATAACTGGTCAACACCCGCACGGAACTTAGCAGATAAACGCTTCATTAAACCAAGACCCCGCAACTTCTTACCAATATTACACAACTGCTGACGACCAAAACGAAGCAACTTACATAACTGATCTAAGGTCAGACGAGCTGTACCATCCGTCCAATCACTATGGATCTTCTTCACTATCCAATACATGAAATCTCGCCAATGGATCTTACCCGCTTCCAGGAACGCTGAGGGACTCCCCTCACCACGAGGAACTGCGCATTTTTGCGGGCGTCCGTCTTTGTCTAATGGAACTTCTTCCGGACCACATTTATGATGAATCACTTGGTAAATGTTTGAACCTGTTTTGCTACAACGACCCCGCTTCTTCAGAAAACCAGATGCAATCAACTCTTTAACACCACGCTTCACTGAACGCATATCTACATTCAATAACTGACCTAAACACCTATATGATAAAGCATGCGATATTCCAGTGTCCCAATTGCTATGCTCATTGATTATCAGGTAAACAGCACGAGGAAACTCATGCAAATCATGGCACGATAAATCAAAAATACTAAAAGCACC
>JAGFCB010000260.1 GCA_022394775.1 Candidatus Poribacteria bacterium | reverse complement strand
TAATATAGCCCTTCGTCCAGATCAATGTTATGATACTCTAAATCCAAACTCTGGAGCCATATATCATCCCAAGTGACCCCTTCTTCCTCCATAAAAGTTTCAAGTAACCATTTCTTTGCAACCCAATCAAGGCGATCAATCAGCGACATGGGATCTTTCTCAAGTGTGTTGAGTGTATCTTCCCATTCAGCGAGTACCCAGTCAGTTTCAAGTTCTACAGCATCGCTGAGGTATTTTTGCGCAAGTTTGAGATACTCACGCTGATGATCAACCGCAGACATTGTTTTTCCATCTTCAGTCATCACCATCCATCGATACGTCTGATCATGAGACACAGTTTTGATGGTATCAATCGGATTAGCGAGCGCCAGACTTTCGGGAATTCTCCGCTGTTCAATCAATGCGATAACAAGAGCAGTCGTACCAACTTTGAGTGCCGTGGCATATTCGGACATATTTGCGTCGCCTGCGATACCATGTAGTCTCCGGTATTTAGAAGCATCCGCATGCGGTTCGTCTCGCGTGTTAACGATAGGTCGATTGTGCATCGTATCGACACTCGCCTCAACGTGAAAGAAATCGGATCGTTGCGATAATTGATAGTGCCCTGGTGTCGCAAGCCCTGCTTCAGTTTCAATACCAATTTTCCCTGCGCCGGCGAAGATTTGTCGCGTAATAAAGAATGGCATAATGCCCTGTTTGAGTGTTTCGAAGGGGACTTCGCGTGCCATCAAGTAATTATCGTGACATCCGTAACTATGTCCATGAAAATCGGTATTATTCTTGTATAGCAGTACTCGTTTTCCGAGTTTCTGGCTGCGTGTTTCAGCACACCGATGAAGTATACGTTCGCCGGCTTTATCATGTGCCACGAGGTCAAACAAGCTGCTGCATTCAGGTGTAGAATACTCCGGATGTGCGTGGTCATTGTAGAGTCGTGCGCCGTTGACGAGGATGTGGTCGCTCTTAATTTCTACAAAAGAGAGCTTGTCCTTCTTATTGCGTTTTCGGTCGCGTTCCTCCTCATCCTTCTCATCGGGATGATTGGAGAGTGTCTCCGCCCGAAAGCCGCGTTCATCTCGAAAAGGATCTTCACCTCGGTAGTCCCATACAGGTCGGAAGTCCTCTTGCCGATAACTTTTTATCAACTCAATGGACTGTTTGACAGCATCAATGTGTGCTTCATTTTCGAGCGTTATTCCATATTCGGTTTCAATTCCAAAAAGTCTTTCCATAGAATAGCCTTCAGCCATCGGCTATCAGCAGTCAGCAAGAGCCAGCCATCTGTATCGGACAAAACGTTTACACTGCCACACATTGAAAGCCGAAGATTGAGGACTGATAGCCGATCCTCCTAAATGACACGCGAGCCAGACGCTTTACGCCGCTCCCGCTTTTCAGCTTTGATAGGTGTGACTTTGACAACATTGGCAGGATCGTAATCAAGGAGCTTGAGCCAATCTTCGGTTGCCTCCGTCGGTGGGAAGATTTCACTTTCACTATACTCTGCGGCGAGTGCGCCCAACAGGTCTGTCCGTGAAATTCCACTTTCTTTCTCTGGGTTTTCGATTGCGCGTTTGAGTGCGGATTCCTTTGCTCGTTGCACAATTGATTCAATGATCGCCCCGCTACACAAATGCCCACGATAGAGAATATCACGTCTGCCGCTTCTAAGAGAGACCTCAAGGAATCGGTTGTCCTCATCCTCACGAAACATCTCATCAACCACCTGTGCGATTAAGTCTTCCACTGCCTTCTCAGCCGGGATAACTTCTGGAGACGTGTCAGCGGCATCTGCCTCAAGGTCAATTTCTGATGCGATAGGAAGTTCAGGCGTGAAGTAGATTCGGAAAATATCCTTCGCGGCATCTGCATCTGGACGGGTTACTTTAATCTTTCTATCAATTCGTCCGGGACGTAGAATGGCTGGATCAATCAGATCTGGACGATTAGTTGCGAGGATAATAACGACATCCTGCAGCGACTCAATCCCATCCATTTCTGCGCAGAACATGGGTACAAGCGTATTGGAGATGCTATGCGATCTCAGGGCGCGTCGCGTGCCCAATATAGATTCTGCCTCATCTATAAACACAAAGGCTAACTTACCTTCGTCCTTCTTTTCACGTGCAATCTGAAATATTTCTCGGACTTTCCGTTCAGATTCACCGAGCCACATGTTTAGAATTTCAGGTCCCTTGATATGTAAGAAACAACCTTCAACATCCTCTCCACTCTCTCTCTGGAGCTGCTGGGTCAGATTATAGGCGGTCGCCTTACCGATGAGCGTCTTCCCACATCCCGGAGGCCCGTGAAGGAGAAAACCTTTCGGTGCACTGTATTGGAACCTCGAAAAGAGTTCAGGATGCAGGATTGGTAGTTCAATCGTATCCTTAATTTTTTCGATAGTTTCATCAAGCCCACCCACCTTAGACCAAGGAATGTTTGGTACTGCCTCAAGGGCGTAAGCATCCGTTTCCTGGGTAGGAATATGTTCAAGAGCGACCCGGAAATTGGAATCAACTCGAACCTCGTCACCAGACTTCAGTTTCGCGTCCGTGAGGTCTGCGGAGCGTTCAAGGATAACAGACTGTGCGTTAGGCTCTTGCCCAATACGAAGTCTTCCATCCGGCATAACATCGGCTATCTTTGCGATAGGACCGGCATCATTGTATCCGAGTTCACCAACAACGACAAATGCATCGTTCAACAGTACACTGAACCCTTTCTTCAAAGTTCCAGAGTTAAGTTGGGTATCAAGGTTAGCATAGTATTCAGAGCCACCGACGATGACGCGTGCGATGTCATCTTTCGGCAATCCAAGCAAGGTACCAATTCGATTCGCAGGTGAAGTGAGTTTTTCAATCTGTGCCTCCATTTCTGCATGGATACGGAGTGCTTCCTGCTGAATCGCTTGAATTCTCTCCTGAAACTCACCTTCATCGCTAAGAATAGAACGACGAAGTTCTAAGAGCCATCGGCGGCGACGGTCTTCTGGTGGTGTCTCAGAGATAAGGTGGTGAATGAGCTGCAGCGAATAACCAGAACTTAACTCTTCTTCATCAGGAGTGAATTCCTCTTCAACCTCTTCATCATCTTCAACAAACAGGTCGTACTTGTTAGGACTTGCGTTAACATCTTTAGGATTCTTTTTATCGTACATGTGAACGTCTCCTCAAGCAGAAACGGATGACTTTACGATAGAGTTTACCATATTTCCCAGAATTTTGCGAATATTTATTTTAGAAGTTGTCGGTACGATTTTTTTCAAAAATCTTTCAGTCTGCCTCGCAGTGAGAGTTGTCAGTGAAGAGCAAGGCTTCATATACCAAGTTCACTTCTTAACCGATCGCCGATTTCTAACCCATAAATCCACCTTATTAGGGGGATTTAATCTGCGCAAATTGAGTTCTGCTGTGATAATTGGTAATAGTTTAGCACAATTCGCCACACAAATGCAAAAAAAAACAACTTTATAGCGTGTCGCTCAATTTTAAGAAATTATTGGGTTTTATGTCTTTTTTAGGATCTGGTGCGAAATGCTGCGAATATTTCTGCGGATTGTTTTAAAACATAACATACATGAATTTCTACACAGATATCATCCCTACAGGATTTAAGAGGGTTTTGAAGGCTTTAAGGTTTTCGCGCAGGATCCGGTTCGGCTGGGAAACCGAACCTACCGGACCGGGGCAAAAATGATTAACTTGACTTGCATCGTTGTGTATGTTAATATTTTCGCAAATAACAGCAGGAGAGGTGAGCGATAATGACGCTAATATCCATGTTTGAAGCCGCGGTTCAGCATTACGGCGACAAACCTGCCCTGGCACACAAACCGAAAGGCGAAACCTATTTAGACATCTCTTACACTGAATTTGGCGAATCGGTGGATGCCTTCAGTAAAGGACTCAATGCGCTTGGGGTGCAAAAGAATGACCGCGTTGCGATTCTCTCCGAGAATCGTCCAGAGTGGGCAATTACGGATTTTGGTAGCCTCAAAGTGGGTGCGGTAACTGTCCCGATGTTTTCAACGCTGACCGCAGCACAAGTCGGTTATATATTGAAAGACTCGGGTGCAAAAATTATCTGTGTATCCACGGAAAAACAGTTGGAAAAAGTAAGTGCTATTCGAGATGAGGTACCAACGCTTGAACAGATAATTATCTTCGATACAATTGAAGATGAAACCCCAGAAGGTGTTATCCAATTCAAAGCAGTCTGTGAGTTAGCGGGTGAGGAAAGCGATAGTGCTATGAGTGAAGATAACCTCGCAACGATTATCTATACATCCGGTACAACGGGTAATCCGAAGGGGGTTATGCTGACGCATGCGAATTTTATTTCAAATGTAGAGGCGTGCAAGTCGCTGATTGATGTCAGTGAGACCGATGTATTGTTATCGTTCCTGCCGTTATCGCATGTGTTTGAACGGCTCGGTGGACATTACGTGCCATTGTTCTCAGGCGCGAAGATCGCTTATGCGGAGAGCACATTCACGGTAGCACAAAACATGAAGGAGGTCGCTCCGACGGTAATGCTCAGTGTGCCGCGACTCTACGAAACGATGCATGAGAGAATCCTGCGTGCGGTGCAAGAGGGTTCGTCGCTCAAACAGAAAATTTTCCACTGGGGTGTTTCGGTCGGTGCCTCTGTTAGTTCAGCCATTCAACAAGGGAAAAAGCCGTCTGCAATTTTGCAGTTGCAACAGAACATCGCGGATAAACTCGTCTTTGCGAAGTTGAAGGAAGCGACAGGCGGAAGGTTACGGTTTTTTGTCTCAGGTGGTGCGGCGTTACCGCAATCGATCGCCGAATTTTTTCACGCTGCGGGAATCCTGATCTTAGAGGGTTACGGATTAACAGAGACCTCTCCGGTTATTAGCATGAACCATCCAGGGAAATGGAAGTTCGGTACTGTCGGTGCACAGGTTCCGGGCATAGAGGTACAGATCGCTGAAGACGGTGAGATTCTAACCCGCGGTCCACACGTTATGAAGGGTTATTTCAACAACGAAGCCGCAACAGCAGAAGTTATCGATGGAGAAGGTTGGTTTCACACAGGCGACATCGGCATTATTGACGCAGATGGGTTTGTTAAGATTACCGACCGGAAAAAGAATATCATTGTGCTGTCTAACGGCAAGAATGTCGCACCGCAACCGATTGAGAGCGAGTTGGTGCGAAGTCCCTTCATCAGTCAGATTCTGCTGGTAGGCAATGAACGTAAAAACCTTGCGGCGTTGATCGTCCCGAATTTTGACGCTCTCAAGGCGTGGGCATCTGAGAACAGTATTGAGACAGATAATTTTTCAGCGATGCTTCAGACGCGTGAGGTGCAACAGCACATTCAAAGTGAAATTCGGAGTCGTCTAACGGATTTTGCGGATTTTGAACAGGTCCGACGGTTCGCTTTATTGGAAAAGGAGTTTTCGCAGGAGGCCGATGAGATGACCCCGACGCTGAAGTTGAAGCGAAACGTCATTATTGAAAAGTATAGCGATGCAATAAACGGGATGTATCCAGAGGATTCTTAACGCCACAATGGCTCGGAGTCATTTTCAGGTTTATGTTCATTAATAAGAGGACAGATCCCTTCAAACTCAAGAATGGTAGCGTCTCTGATTGGAAAATACTGGTGCCGTCGTCCTTTGAAGTGTACCTTTAGCGCAGGGCCTTTTTGCATCTTTTGATAGCGCGGATGCCGATGGTTTTCGCCATTAGAGTGCCCTGAAGATTCCGCTGATTCTTGTAATTCCAACTTTAACTGTAGGATTTCTTCAACTGTGTGTGTCAATTTCAGAAAAAGCACAGAAACCAGACAGGCAAATTTTATGAACTGTTCTGGTGTTTCTTGAAAAGATAGGTAAAGTTGCGGGATAGGAGATTCGTGAACCACGAGTCCATTTTTATATTGTTGTGAGATTCCATTCCGCACTCGATACTCAAACAACCAGGGACTGGCAACGCCGAGTTTTTGATTTAGCAGGATCCGTTTGGCTCGTAGTTCGGCGAGCTGATCTCCTGTCAGTTCACCGAATCTATTCTCGTGATGTCTGCCTTGTTCTCCACTTTTTGCCAGCACGATTTCCCATCCAGCCGAAGTTTCAACAACCGACTGTGGAACAACCCAGGCAGCCTGGTCCCGATAGGCAAACGCGATATCGGCACCTTTCCATTCTTTTAATGCGTTTAAAAAGTCAATTTCTTCAAGAGATTCTGGTAGAAATGTGAGAGAGATTTCAGAGGCAGTTGCGTCCCCCTCTTGTACGCCAACGAAATACTGTATCCGCTTTGTCGTCCGTAAGAGTGCGAACTCACAAGTTTCACTCTGAATATTAACTGCAGGCGTAGAGGTATCGCCCCTTAATTGAGGTATCGTTTTTTGGTGCCTTTCCACGAAAGGGAGTTCGTAAATATGTTGTGGCATTTTTAAACGCTCCTAATTGCAGCTTGATAATAGAAAAAATAATTTGAGACCTATTCCATTAGAGTTCAGTTGGCACGAGTGTCCGAGAATCAACAATTCTCAGTAGATGACTGGCAAAAATTATCAATTCTGCTGCCTCTTCCGCAGTGATTGGAATGTTTCGATGACTATACGGGTTTTTGTAAAGTCCAATTGATCCTGCAAACAAATGAGCTGTAGCTTCTCTTTCGCGTTTCGGTTGATTGGTATCTGTTAGTGTTCCCTCTTCAGAATCAAACGCCTGTCGCATTAAGCGGACTCCATAATTTACAGGGGAATAACCACCGGTCTCACGAACGGTTACCTCCACCTCCTTAAACGCTAGAAGTACAGCAGACTCATAGTTACCTCGTGAAAAGGAAAGCCAGACTTCTGTAGCTATTGCCGGATGAAGGAGTTGTCTAGGCAATAGATTTGCTCGACGATAGGCTTCCAAGTCAATAGCATTTCTCACGCGCAAACCTTGCCTTGTAATAGAAACCATCTCTGGATAAAACCCTGGGGTAGGTATAATGAACCCTTGGTTTTGGAGCCACATCCATGCTTCCCTGAGTGCTTTAGTAATCTCCTTTTGATGCTCGCTGGGGTATTCTGCCACTGTATGTGATGCGCTAAAATTCTGGAAACTGAGTTGACTATCTGACTCCGGAAGGGAATGAAGGTATTCCAAAACAACTCCTGCTAATTCTTCAGGTTCAAGGCTGAGCAAGAGCTCATGATCTGGAATTAATTCATAGATAGACGACATACTCATTCCTAATAGACAAACAGATTATACACAAGGCTCCTATTTTATGCCCAACTCACATTTAGAATTCATAGGAGACATCCTCTTTCTTAGCACGTTCACGCCTATCGTTTTCATCAGACATAAAAATACATCTAGCAGGGATATCCTCACAAATATCTAATAGGGTCAAGAACACACGAAAAATAATAACACAAAAAGTATAACCTTGTCAAATTTTTCAAGGCGTTAAGGGTGTGTAAATATTCTGGCAGCGTTACCATATCGGAGCGATCTAAGACATAGCACTCCCCTGGAGTGCAGCGGTTTGGACATTGTGAGTTCTATTCTCACTGCGAAGCAATATCACGCCTCTGGCGTGAGGAGAACCCCGACCTCCGAGAAATCTCTTTGCTCCAGCGGAGCAATATATCTATAGAAAAGGATAGTTCCCTGCTTGCACTCCAGCGGAGTGCTATGTTCACAAACCTGTCCGCTTTGAAAAAATCAATATGCTGCCAAAAACTTTACACACCCGGCGTTAAGTCGTTATGTGTATCAGGGTTAGAAATCCTCCCTACAAAAGAATATCATCGTGCTGTCCAACGGCAAGAATGTCGCACCGCAACCGATTGAGAGCGAGTTGGTGCGAAGTCCCTTCCTCAGTCAGATTCTGCTGGTGGGCAATGAACGGAAAAATCTTGCTGCCCTGATAATTCCGAACTTTGACGCACTCAAGGCGTCGGCATCTGAGAATAGTATCGAGACGGACGATCTTTCAGCGATGCTCCAGACGCGTGAGGTGCAACAGCACATTCAAAGTGAAATTCGGAATCGTTTGACGGATTTCGCGGATTTTGAACAGGTGCGACGGTTCGTTCTACTGGAAAAGGAATTTTCGCAGGAAGCCGATGAGATGACACCGACATTGAAGTTGAAACGAAACGTTATTATAGAACGATACAGCGATGAGATAGACCGGATGTATCCTGAGGAAGCGTAAGGCATGGATGGATAGAAGATTGGAAGGATGGATGATCGGGGGGTTGGAAGTACAAGATAAGTGCGATGTCAAGCGTGTGGTGCAGTCCAAAGCAGTAAGAACTATGAAGGTTAAGAGCAGGCAAACGAGGATAATAGCGTTTGCAGATATGCCTACTTATTCTCTGGTTCTGTTGCCAGATATTTCGGATTTGGTTGAATGTCTGGCGGATAGTGAATTTCCCAGACTTTGACATCGGCTGTGACATTTCCATCCATAGGGTAAACAGGTACAAACACATTGGGCGATTCTCCGTGAAAGAATAACCGAACAGCGAGACTTTTCCATCCAATAGGTGGTACATAGTACCCTCCACGGAATTGTCTTTGCTCGTTAAACATCAGGAGAATGCCACCCATTTCTACGCCAGTCAATTTTTGGGGGCGAATGCGCGTTTCACCTATGAATACGGTGTAAGGTATCTTCACAGTACCACCATTTTTCAATTTTGCTGTTGCAGTAATGAGAGTGTCATTTCCTGCATTATGATTTATGTCAATGAGCGTGAACGGGGTATCCTTGCCAACTGTTGCTAAAAAAGGTGTTCCATTTTCATACGCATTCATTTGTAGTGGTGTGAGCTTAAATTCTCGATCCCCATGTGCATCACTTCCGATAGATGAATAGATATTTGTTCCTTGGAACAATTCCTGTGCACTCAACATCAGATGTGTCGCTTCATGTGTTTTAAGAAATTCAAGGGCTTCTGCGTTAGATTGGGCAGAAAAGACGTGTCGGTAAAAGAGGTGGATCCAGTGTTGTATATAGTGGTCTTGATCGATGATAGTTTTCACACCGCTGCGTAGTTTTCAGATATCAAACCGATGACTGCAACATTCGTTGAAGAAACGGAACGCATCACATAGCGAGTCTCTACACTGTCGGCAACATTCGCGCAAACAACTCCGATTTCTGGATAGTCCGCGTGAAATGCGGCGAATGTTTCCAGTGGAAGAAACAATTCGTTAGGTCCGAGGCATAAGACATCTACTTCCATCGCAGCGAGTGCGGAGAGCCCTATCTGGTAAACCCACTCAGCATTTGCATCCGTCGGGTCAATGAGATTCCCCGTATGCAGGTTCAATACCGTATTGTGTTTTATACGAAGATCTGTGATGAGTGTCTGCCTGTGTGCCAACCCGCCGACTTGTTCTGTGTTGTCCGTGTTCCTCACCGGAATATAGAATTACGAGTGCCTTGGCAGGGTTAGCTGCGAAGGCGAACAGTGTGAAAATAAAAAGGAGCGAGTGAATCAACACGCGCGGAGAACAACAGATTTTCCAGAAAGAGCACCACGAAAAACCTACGAAGAATTGGAAGTTTGTGAGAAGTACTCGGGGCAAAGCATGAAACGGTGCCCTCAGCCGAGCAAATATACGCAACGTTTGAAAAGTTGATGGGGGGGGTAAATGAACCTTGCGTACACAGAGCGAAATAGCGACACCCCAAGGCGGGCTTGGTTACCAATAGCGGCATCAGCAGTCCCCGAAATATTTACCATTCCGGTTGCTCCCTTACAATTTGATATGTTTACATTGTGTCGTTGGTTCATGTTCTCATAACCCCTTGCGTCACTTGGGAAAAGTGAAATCCTACGCGAGATACATTCACTATTGAATGGAAATGTGAAAATTGCCATTTTGAAAGGGTGATATTTTACATCATACATGCTAAAAAAAATTTTGTCAAATTAAAAATTGAGAAAAAAAGCAAATTTGGGTCGAATTTCATCTTTTTTTGTAAATTTTTCAGTATAAAGTGGCCCTCACAACGGGGCCCCCTACTTTAAGGTGCCATCACCGCCAACCCTCCTTTGATTATTTCAATTACCGCGGGTGTTTCGCACATCGGTTCGCCATCGGCATATAACAGCATTGGCGTGTCGGTCTCAATTTTCAGGGTGCGGGTTTGGTGCATGGATACAGCTGGATGTCCGACATGACCACCCCAGAAAAGTGTTACTAAGAGTCGGAGTACCGTGAAAGCGGAGACCGGACGGATAATGCAGACATCAAAGAGACCATCATCAATGCGTGCGTTCGGGACAATTTGAAACCCACCGCCGTATCGGCTTGTGATACCGGTTGCAGCGAGGAGGATCGGTCCCTCGTGAATGCCGAAGTCGCCCTCAAGCCGGACAAAGGGTGGTTCGTAGTAAAATAGTGTCTCCACAGCTGCATACGCATAAGAAGCCGTCCCTGCAAATAAGGGTGTGCCTTTGGCGGCACGGCGACTCACTTCTGTATCGTAACCACAGGTTGCAATGGTGGTGAAGTAGTTGTCGGTTGTCGGTTGTCGGTTGTCAGTTAAGAGATTTTCTGGTGAAGTTATACCTTCTTGCTGATGGGTGACCACTGATGGCTGACCGCTATTCTGATAGCAGCGTCCTAAATCTACACGGATAGGCGTGCCGGATAAGAGTGTTGCAATTGCGACTTCAGGTTTCAGTGGGATACCCACCGCTGCGGCAAAATCGTTGCCGCGACCACACGGGAGCACACCCAAGGTTACATCTGGAACCGTCGCGATGCCGTTGACGACTTCGTGGAGGGTTCCATCACCGCCGCAAGCGATTACGCGTCGCGTGCCATCAGCAACGGCTTCTTGTGCAAAACGCTTCGCATCGCCGGATGCCGAAGTCAATACGAGTTGTCCCTGCTGTCCGGATTCGGTAAGGGCAGCGTAACCTTGCTCAGCAACGTCTTTTGCATGTCCTTTACCGGAGATTGGATTTGCGATAATAACAAAGTCGTTCATGGATTAATGGTTGTCAGTTATCGGTTGTCGGTTGTCGGTGCAGGTCTACTATTCATTCTGACGTTTTTTATTTAAGCGGTTAACATTTTTTTCACACGAATAGTTGTATCCATTAATTCAGCATGTTGATCTGCAGTGAAGTATTTGAGATCATGAGCAAGAAGAATGAGATACTCGGTTTCACTTGCGGATCCGCTTGCTATCTGAAGAAAACGCGCGAAGTCAGCGGCACTCTCTCTTCCACAACCTTCAGCGATGTTTGTTGGGATAGACGCACATGCACGACGCATTTGGCTTGTCAGTCCATATATCTCTTCACGGGGAAATTTAGATGTTAACTTGTATATCCTTAGCGTTAAATTATGAGATTTTTCCCATACCTGTAATTTTCTGAAATCCTGCATACTGACTCCTAAATAGTTGTCGGTTTTCGGTTAATACATTGCGGCAGTGACAGAATTGGTAACCAGCACAATAAACCTCTTAACTGACAACCGACAACCGATAACTACTTAATCACTGCGATTTTGCCTATCTTTTTTTCAGTTTCAAATTCAAGTACGTAGATATAGATACCCATCGACACATCTGCGGTGTTATTGCTTGTAAGCCACCACTCTTTTCGGTTGTGATCTTGCTCGGTAACGTCAAATGTTTCGAGCAATTCACCGTTGGCTGTAAAGAGTTGGATGTGTGTGCCAATAGGTAGTTTGTCAAAAGTAATCACTCCCCTATCAGCGACGTTGGGTCGCACTGGATTTGGATAGACGCGGACCTGCGTTAAATCCGACACGGTTGTCTTTGTAGCACTGCTCGGTATCTCAAGTGGGCGCGTGGCACCGCGAACAGAATTTTCATCAATATCAGCCACATTGGACACGCTAATTTCGTACTGATCCTCTGTGTTGGTAAGCGGTCGTCCGAAGTGTTCAAGCAGGCTATCTACGTCAAACGCTAAAAGGGCACGTGTTCCCATTCGGTCCCGAATCGCAGATACTGGACTCACACCATCAATGCGCTGCGTTTCTCGCAATACATATCGGCTCTCGTCTCCGATCCCGAGATTCATCCGTCGGTCAAATGTAACAATCACCCAAAAATTCTGTCGCTCGGAAACTGCCTGAGGCGTGTCAATTTGCGCCGTATGCTTTCCCCCTTCAGGTTGGTGATAGGTCGCACGAATTAATTGGGGCGGTTCTCTCGGTGTCGCAGCAACAGGCTCAGTGCGCTGGGTTTCGGTGCCGTTGACATGCTTTGCTGTAACAGCATACCAGTAGGTGTTATCCTTCGTTACATTTCGGTCTAAAAACCTTGTAACGGTTAGATTTTCCGCTATTTTCTTAAAAACATCACGTGCAGGTTCCTCCGTCTTTTCACCTTGCGCGCGATAGACAGTAAAAGGCTGAAAGGTTGGAAGGTTGGAAGGTTGGGTGCGCGTTTCGTCGTTCTGCTGCGCGTGCCACGTAACTTGTACTGCCCTCTGTGTCAAGGGTTTCGCTTCAACGTTCCAGGGCGCGATTAAATCAACACCATCTGGATCTGTCGCGAAAATAGATTCAAAACGGTAAACCCCATCCTCCAGATTAACGTAAAACTCGTCAAACCCGTTCTGACTGAGTTCAGCAGTGAAAAGTGCGGGTGTCTTCTCAACCCTTCGGTGCCATAGCGGTCGCAATGCAGTGCCGTCCCACTGCATCACATAAAGATTGGGATACGTAGCAACAATTAGGTTACCCAAACCATCACGATCAAGGTCTGTAATAGCGAGGCTGTTTGCGTTTCTTCTGTGAGGCGCGATGGCGATAGTGGCATCACGTCCACTTTCTGATAATATAGCGTAGCCGTTTGGTGTATGCGTAAAAACAAAAAACTTCCAGAGTAGTGGTCCTGAGGGGTTATCCGGTAGCGATAATAAACCGCCAATGACAAACTCCGGGCTGCCGTCTCCGGTAAGGTCGCCTGAAGTGAGTTGGGTAATATTTTTGAGAGGTAGTTGCGTTTGCCACTCGAGCCGGAAGGTATTGTTGGTGGAAGTAGGCTCATAAACAAAAAGCTCGCCTTCACTATCGCCTGCGACCAGTTCCGTGCGACCATCACCATCAAAATCATCAATAGCAAAACGTTGTGCGAACACGTTAGAACCGGGAGTTTCGTTTACCAAAATGGCTTTTTCGACATGGGTATTCGTGGCATTGTCGTATTCAAAGACCATGAGTCGGTCATTGTTGTTATCCGCGCCGATAATCTCTTTTTGCCCATCGCGATCGAGGTCAACGATAGTCCCACCGGAAAGAAAAGGCGTTTCCCAAATAATTTGGTGTGGATACCCACGCGCGGTGCTACTCTCAATAAGAAAAGTGCGTGCATCGTCCATCGCGAGTATTTCGAGCAAGCCGTCGTTGTCGGTGTCATCAACCGCCCACGTCGTGAACTCTTCCAGATTAGAGAGATTATCGACAGTTTTAAGGGTATGAACTAATTCATATCTGCCACTCGGTAGCCGTTCATAGATTGCGAGAATGGCATCCTGAAGTTCAGTGTCAAGCGTATCATCGAATAACGGGCTCCCGACGATTTCAAGCTGACCATCCTTGTCGAAATCTATATCTACACTGGCAATATGGAGCGGTGGAATATCGAGCGATTTTTCAGTGAAACCGCTTGGCGAGATATAGCCAGCGGTGACATCAACTATATAAAATGCGCCGCCATTGTCCTCGCGTGTCTTAAGGTTCGTGATATTCTCTGATTCCACAAAAAACTGGTAGGTGCCTGACGCAAAACCCAAGGAGAGGGCATGTTCTACGCCGAGATCTGTCGTGCTAAAAGGCGCGAAGGGTGCGAGACTGCCTTTGCGGCGGTAATAGAGTGTATTCTGGGTAACATCATCCGTTGCCCAAGTGAAAAGTGTGAGACTCCGTTCAGCATAAAGCGTTTCGGTAGCAGTGAGGGAGATAACTTGCGGCGGTGTCCGATCTACACTCAACACGACTTGATCGTGTGTTTGATGCCCGTTGGTAGCGGTCACTGTTAATCGAATGGTATAGATACCTTCTGGAACGGTTGTGGTATCCCAAACAGTTAACGTCTCTCCGACTTTTTGTGTGGTTGCTGGCTGTGTGAAAGGTGTAAATTCGGTAGGAACTGTAGATTTGCCATAACTTAGCTGCCAGGATTGAAATTTATAGCCGCCTGTGGAACCGACGATGGTGATTGAATTCGCGCCGCCGCTATTGGTTTCAGGAGCGAGGATGCGTGCCTGCAATGCTCCGCTTGCAAAGAGTGCGCGCTCGGCATTGACAGTGCCTGCTCCTACGAACCGTTCATCCAGTGCGCCACTGTCTTCTTGATAGACAGGGTCGGCAGTGTTAATGAGTATGTGCCGGACTTCTTCATGTGTGAGTGCGGGTCGTTTTGCGAGTAGCAAGGCTGCAACACCAGCGACGTGCGGCGAAGCCATAGAAGTACCCGTGAGAAGCCGATACTGGTTATTAATTTGTGTGCTGAGGATCACATTCCCTGGTGCACCAATATCTATAGAGGCACCGAAATTGGATTGGTAGAACCGCTGTTGGTTCTGCTCAGTAGATGCCACAGCGATGACTTTTCGATAGGCGGCAGGAAAGATGGCAGCGGGTTTCTGAGAATTGCCAGCGGCGGCGACTAATACAACCCCGCGCGCATAAGCGTAATCAATTGCATTCTGAATAACGAAAGAGCGGTGTTCACTGCCCCAACTCATGTTAATAACCTTTGCGCCGTTGTCAGCAGCATAGACAATCGCTGATGCGGAGTCATCATCCTGCAACCGTGAACTTCCGCCAAGCGAGAGTCCGGCGCGTATTGCCATGAGGGGACATTCCCAGGCGACGCCGGCGATGCCGATCCCGTTATTTGGCATGGCGCCCGCAATGCCAGCGACATGGGTGCCGTGTCCTCTCTCATCAATGGGTTCATTATCGCCTTCAAGATAATCGCCTTCAGCTTGTAGATTGGGCGCGTCGGTAAAATCCCAGCCATAAATATCGTCGATGTAGCCGTTGCCGTCGTCGTCAAGTCCATTTTCTGGGATCTCGCCGGGGTTTAACCACGCTTTAGGTGCCAAATCATCGTGTCTATAATCAATACCGGAATCGATGATAGCAATTGGGACACTCTGGTCACCTTTTTCGATCGCCCA
>JAGFCB010000069.1 GCA_022394775.1 Candidatus Poribacteria bacterium | reverse complement strand
AAAAAAAAAAAACAAGAACCCTGCGAAATATAAGGGCTCATGCCCCTGTGCCGAAACGCAATTGGACATTTTAAATCCCGGCTTCAAAGGGTCACAGGAGCGTCTCTCCTCTCACCCCGCTTGTGGAAACACAGCCCCCCTGTTGAGGTCGCTGTCGTCGCCGTAAAAGGCTTGGTACAATGCTGCTTGCGTTGACAGATCTCCGCAGCAAGAATCTCATCCGCTGACTCCGGGGTGTCGCCATCGGCGTCATTGTCAGTAGACCTGAACGTCAAAGTCGTCAGTGTAGCACCCCCAGACGCTTTGCCAATATCACCCGAAAGCGAGCCATAACAATACGGAGATACCGACAAATCCGTCGGGGATGAATAACTCCGTTTGCTATAAGAATGCGAGACAGAATCCGAGAGTTGTTTCACTTGATGCGTCCCAGGAATAAGTTGAAATTTGCTCACCGAAGCAACGGTGCCTGTGGCGTATCTGATCGCCCCCGTGCTGGTGCGATATTCATCGTTATCTTTGCTTGTGTCTATATTCCCTCTGCCGGGAACACCCGCGGCATCTTTGCCAGATGCCTCCAACCATATCGTTGCCTCGTAGATATCGTCATCGCCCAACGGATCCGCCGTGCCGGAGATGCTCGCATAGCCCGTGACGACCCAATATTCTGCCTGACCCATCATGCCAGGAAGATGCTGACTCGTCGAGACGGTTGTGCCATTGACGCTGAACGGGTTAATCGCGCGTGTGTCCGTCCACGTCCCAGAAATCGCCAGCGGTGTCAGTAGGAAAATAAATAGGAATATAAACAGATATATAAGGCGTGTTTTCATCGGTTATCTCCTAACTTGTAATGTCCACTGGTGTAAGGATTGATGTTGTAGTTCCAGCCACTGAGTGCTTCTAACTCCTCATCAGTGATTTCATCGAGGTTGATGTGCACGACTTCCGTGACATCCGACTCCGGAGACATACTCGTTTTGTGCTCAAATGTATTCGACTCAGAACCATCCGCTGTCTCGGTGTAATTCGACCACGTAAACACATATTGCTTATCATAGTCCTTACGGAAGGTGCGACCGCTACCATCGGCAATTGTAAACTGATTGAAGTCTGGAGAATAGATTCCAAGCTCAACAAGCCACATGGCCACAGAACGTCCTGTATCCTCTTGGGCAAGCACACCAATCTCTGGGAAATCCAGCAAACTTTGGAACTGCCAATCAATTCGATTTCCTGCCGTGCCGAGTCCGGATCGATCTGGATCGACATTGGCGTGATACCATTTCTCTGCCTCAATAAACGCCGGATAGACTTCGGTGAGCGGACGATTCGGATTCCAACTCTCAAGAATCTCTATACCGATCTGCTGCAACTGTTTTACCTGCGCTGAGGAGATCTCTTTAAAATAAGCACCAATCAATTCTGGGGGGCATTGCAAGTGTTCGGGAACACCATCAGCAAACAGCGGGTTTGACGATGTGCTCGTGGGATTGACGAAATCCGGGTCTCGCTCGGGGGATTGTAGTCTGCTTTGCGGGGATTCCGCCGCTGGCGGTGTCGGTTGCACACGGCGGGGGGCTTGCGCTTCGACGGCGGGGGGCTCCGCTGCCTGCGGCGGCGGTGCGGGCGAGTGTGTCTCATGCGGTTCCGTGTGCCACTCGTCACCGTGCCAATGCCCGCTTTCGTGGGACTCTCCCGGCGGGGGCGGTTTCGGTGCGGCGGCAGGGGTGTCAACTTCAACAGGATTGTATCTCTTCACAGGTGATTGCTTGGCGACCTGTCGTCCATAGAACAGACCGCAGCCCATCACAGTGAGCAAGACAATCAGAATTGGGACCCAGACTCTTTTTCTGAACATGGGGGTATCTCCTTTGCGGTAGGTTGTCCTTCGGATTCGGGGTCGATCTGCGCTACGATTTCCGAGATACCGACAATCGCTATCAAGAACACGCAACACATCCAAAAGGGACATCATATTTTTGCATTGACTGCCTCTTTATTTCTCTCCGCTAAGAGCTCCGGCTTCTGCTCTCAAACGCATTGCCTCATCCCGACGTTCTCTGTTTTCGCGATAGCCTTGACGTAAGGTCCTTGATCTGTCCATCTCAGCATGCGATTTTGGGGTGTAAAGGAAATAATGATGCAACCTTATCTCGGACGCGGGCGTAGATCACTTCGGGCGGTTGGGTTCTGAGGTATTCCTCAACGTTCTCAATGCGTTCAACAGGGATATACTTTGTGGATGCGGACGGGGGAGACTCTAAAGGAACACCAACATCTTCCACACTCACAGGTTCATGAGGTTGGCTGTGCCAGTGATTGCCGTGCCAGTGTCCGCTTTCGGCGGTTTCCCCGGGGGGTGGCGGTTTCTCTGCGGGAGGTCGTTCGACTCCTACAGGCTTGATACTCATGACAGGCTCTTGATTTGCGGTCTTTTGATTATAAAATAGACCACAGCCTATTATGGCAAGTAAGACGATCAGAATGGGTATCCAAAATTTCTTTTGCATGTGTATGCTCCTTTTTGAG
>JAGFCB010000080.1 GCA_022394775.1 Candidatus Poribacteria bacterium | reverse complement strand
TTGATACTCGTCGAAAGCCCGTTTTTGACAACGGAAAAAACGGAGCAAAAACCTAATAGTTAAAGATCTTCGATTTCGACGACCATCTCAACTTCAACGGGAATCCCACCCGGCAATTGCACCATGCCGACTGCGGAGCGCGCATGTTTGCCTTTATCGCCGAATACTTCGACAAAGAAATCCGATGCGCCGTTGACAACAGCAGGCTGATCGGTAAAATCGGGTGCCGAATTGACAAACCCGACGACTTTGACGACACGTTTCACTCTGTCCAAATCACCGAGCGCATGTTTGAGAGTGCTTAACAAACCGATCGCCACCTGACGCGCCGATGCGTACCCCTGTTCGATCGTGGCATCGGTGCCGAGTTGGCTTTTATAGATTGGACCTTCGCCTGTGCCGGGTCCGTGCCCCGACGTAAATATAAGATTGCCGGTCTGCACTGTTGTGACGTAATTTGCTACCGGAACCGCGGGTTCCGTTAATTCTACACCTAATTCTTCAAGTCGTTGTTCTATTTTCATCTAATTATTCCCTTTGTAAATGGATTAAATTCTATATGCCGAAAAGACAGCATTCTTGGGCGTAACTTGCAAGTCAAGGTTCGCCATGATTCTTACTTACGCCTCTACTATTAAACAGATTTTCGCCAATTTTGTCAAGCACTCTTTTAAATATAAACAAGGCATAAACATTTCTCCAAACCGGTACAGAGTGCCTTATTAACAGGACTTACGCATTTTTCCATGATAACGGACGTATTACACACCGCAGGGTTTTTGCTTGGGGTGTTTTTCCTTGGGTATTTCTGCGGATTTCTTCAGGGTTTGAAACCCCGCCTGCAAAGCGGGCTGCGTAAGTCCTAATTAATTTTAAACTTTACTTTAATTCTGAATTTTAGTATAATAAGTTTCCCAATAAATTCAAGAATCTGTTCCTAAACAGGCAGGTTGCTTAACCCTGCTTTATTTTTGAGGGCATCAACTATGGTAAACCAGAAAAACAAATAGACATTCGCCCCGCCCTGGTAGGCGAGGTTTCTAACCTCGCCGGTGCGGAGTGTCCAATTAATTCTAAGCTTTACCATAAATAATGGTGCTTGGTATCATTCCACCGCCCTCTAATGTATCTCGGTTTTCGTCTGAACATGTTTTGAGGTTCGGCGTATAGTTTCATACAAACTGATTCCACGAATAACCTTTTTAGAGAAAAAATAGGAATTTACGGGTGAAAATGTGCAGAAAAAAATTCTGAATTCTAAAAAACATATTTTTTGTAAAAATTAATTTGACAAAACGTTTTTTTGCGAGTATTATGAATCATATTGAGAGTTTAGATGCGTCAATTTTATTTTTTTCCGCTTAGCGGCGTGTAGTGGAGCGGGAGCGATGAAAAGTAGAAACCGATTTCTGAATACCGTATTGAAAAAAGATCGCTTGAACGTGGCGGTAGATGTTTGGGTATCCGTGTTGTGTGATATGCCTGATGCTACTGCGTTGCCGCGTCTGTCCTGCTGTCCCCCCACTTTACAATCGTTAAGTATTATAATTCACGAGATTGCTCCGGTTACGGAGACTTTACGTTCCCGCGTGTTACCTTTGTTGCCGACAAAGCAGGGCATAGCGGGTTTTTTGTGTTGCCTCGCAGAGGAGCCGCGAAGCGCGTTCCATAGCGTTGCGACTTTTTCGTTTAACAACAACACTGGAATCTGCGACACTTAGGTCCGTCTCCTATTGTTGTTTTCATAAATATCTTTCAGATAATTGAAATGATGTAGTGGGATTCAGAGGGTATCTTGCTAAAGTTTGCATCATTATTTGGTTTACACCCTCTATTTTTCACTTGTCTACAAGGAGGCAAATTTTAATGAAAAATTTTTACCAACTGACAATAGCGATCGCTATTGGCTTTGCACTGGTTATCGGCACCACACAATCTGTATTCGCGCAGGCGAACGATATCAAGGGTGGTCCTTTGAAAGCAGGCGACCTCTTAAAAGATCCAAATCCTAACGGTGACGGACTGAGAGAAAACCAGTCTGACAACAAAAACTGGATTACCAAATGGTATGGCCCCGATGGCAACTATGAAAACAACGGCGGCTTTCAGGCTTCCGCCCCGAAGGATTTTATTGATGAAGGATCTGGCGGTAAACTTACGCAACCCAAACTTTCGACAGTCGCAGGCTTGAATCTTACAAAAACTGTTGACATGGAATGGAAGGGTGGAAACGGCGGCACGCGGCAGTGGACAGTTTTTGAACTCGATCCGGCAAACCCGAGCAACATGAACAGAGACGGTCCTGTGGATAACATTGATACTTACGGAATGATCGTTATTCACTCGCCTGCAGCAAGGAAAGCCGTGATGTCCCCCGCCCATGATGATCACGCCCAAATTTGGATTAACGGGGAAAAATGGTACAACAACTCCAGATGGACAGGTGGCGCACAGACGATCCTTCATAACGTTGAAGTCGATTTGAAAAAAGGTGCGAATGTGCTGCTCTACCGAGTCGGCGAATCCGGTGGTGACGCGTATATTAACCTCCATTTTGATGATAAGACGCATAAAGAATCCAAAATTTATCCAGATAAATCGAAAGACCAAAAAAGTTTCTTTCAAGAAGTCGCAGGTGTCCTTGATGTTCAACCCGCAGGAAAACTGACGACGATCTGGGCAGATATTAAGCGGAACCGTTAGTTACTCTTAACTGTTGTCTCAGAGCGATTTAGTTTGTGTTTACGGATGTTAACGGTTTTATCGGAAGATCGCGAGCAAAGCTCGCTCCTACAGAGGAAGACATACCTATACATATAAAGTGAATATGTAAAACTAAATAGCCCTGACTGTTATCTATAGTCCTCTTGACAAATTTTTGTTAAGTATAGTATAATAAGTTTGTAATGTTGAGCACTATTTCAACGTTATATACGTTATGGAAAATCTAAGTTGCGTTCTTACTTAACTTAGGATTCTTAACTATTAGTCTATAAGAAAAGGATATACAATGAAAAAATTTAGTATTTTCACATTTGTGATTGCGATTGCTTTCACACTTCTTATCACTGGTTCACACCAAGTATTTGCGGCTGACCTCATCCAAGGCGGTCCTTTGGCGGAAGACGCACAATTAGCAGACCCAGATCCCAACGGTGACGACCTGAGAGAAGATCACGCTGATGTTGAGACTTGGATTACCAAGTGGTATGGTCCCGAAGGCAACTATGAAAATAGTAATGGCTTTGGCGACGAGGCACCGATCGACCTCATGGCAGTAGGTACCGGTGATAAAATTGACCAGGTCTCGCTCTCAACTCTTGAAGGGCTGCTCATGACACAGGACGTTGATGTGGAATGGGGAGACGACCACGGCGGCACACGTGCCTGGACAGTCTTTGAAATTGATCCGGCTGATGGGGACAACATGAACAGAGGGGGACCCGTTGATGATATCGAGACTTATGCTGTTATTGTTATTGATTCCCCGAAGGATATGACCGCTATCATGTCCCCCGCGCACGATGACTACGCCCAAATCTGGATTAACGGCGAAAAATGGTACAACAACTCCAGATGGACGGGGGCCGCACGAACGATCCTTCACAACGTTGAAGTCGAATTACAAAAAGGCGCGAACGTCCTGCTTTATCGATGTGGTGAAGGTGGCGGTTCAGCATACTTCAACCTTCACTTCGATGACGCAACACACGACGCTGTTACGATCTATCCGAAGGATGCAACCGATAAGGCTGGTTTCTTTGATGAAATTTTGCCGTTAACTGCTGTCGAACCCGCTGGAAAATTGACCACAACTTGGGCAGACATCAAACGCAAGTAAGTCATCACTGTTATTTTGTAGGCGCGCTTTTCACAGCGCGCCTTATTTTTTTAAGCGTTGTCAGTTATCAGTCCGCAACCCGATTGCCAACTGAGCGACACTGAAATCCACTTGACAAATCCGAATTGGCACGTTAAAATACTTTCACAGAACCTACCCAAACAGAAACACTAAAGTTATATCATGGAAAATAAGGGCCTTATCTGCTTTTTAATCTTGTTCGCCACGACGCTTGTCGGATGGATAGGCAGTTGGACACGCACGATGCAAGCCGGGCACGAAGCATATTTGGACGGAAACTACGACGCGGCACACATCGCCTTTCAACAGGCGACTTTTCAGAAACCAGACAATCCAGTTGCCCATTACAACCTCGGCACTGTGTTATACAGAACGGGTAAGTTCAGCGAAGCAGCTCAAGCATTTCGGGAATCATTAGCAAGGCACAATGGAAATACCGAAACAGTTCCAAGTCAGGCACATATCTATTACAACTTAGGAAACGCCCAATTTAGCATCGGGGATCTCGGACGTGCCATTGAAGCCTATAGGCACTCGCTCCGCTTGGATCCACAGGATGTCGATGCACAACATAATCTCGCATTAGCACTTCAACACGCGAAAGCACAAGAGGATTTCGCACAACAGCAAAAAGCGAATAAAAACGCTGAACCACAAACTGAGCCTGATGATATAGGTGAAGCGGAGACAGTTCAACTCTTAGAACGTTTAAGTAAGAATGAAAATAGGGTACGGCAAAAATTATTACAGCAACAGCGTAAAAGCGGACTCCGGCGTACGAAAGATTGGTAAGCCACCGAAAATCGCTTTGTTCACACTTTTTTTGGTATGCTTCTCTGTTCTCAATGCTGTGCAGAGTACAGTGGGACAGGTATCGACGCGGGCGCCTGCTATCAATGTAG
The DNA here is from genome assembly GCA_022394775.1 of Candidatus Poribacteria bacterium. Taxonomy (GTDB): domain Bacteria; phylum Poribacteria; class WGA-4E; order WGA-4E; family WGA-3G; genus WGA-3G. The sequence continues at coordinate 8,985 of JAGFCB010000080.1, read as the reverse complement.
CTGCTGCAGTGAAACCTCGCCATATTCAACTTGGCGAGAAGGCGCGATTGGATCTTACGATTTCAGGAGATGCCTTCATCAAGCATATTGAGACCCCGAAATTCAACTTTCTACCCGAATTCCTCGCAGTACCGCTACACACCGAAACGACACCGCGATTAGAATCAAATAAAATTGCCGTTTCTATGGCGTGGGCTTACGAACTGATTCCACAAACAGTCGGCGACTTTTCATTACCGGATGTCCACTTCGCCTATCAAGGTTCTGATTATTTTGCAAATCCAGGATCAATTCGGGTGAGCAGTGCCGATACCTATGTAGATGTTTCCACGCGTAGCATCCATCAAGTTGAAGTGAGTGTGGATACCACCAAACCTTATCTTAACGCCCCGCTGACCTATACTTTTCGTTATCTGTATACCGCTGTGTTGCCTACGCAGGAATCGCCAACTCCGCGACTCCCTGAATTCCCCAATTTTTTAGTTGAGGAGCTTCCAACGCTCCGAGCACACACGCAGCAAATTCGGGGCAAAACGTTTTGGGTTGAGGAACACGTCCGTAAATTATATCCGCAGAGAACTGGACAGATTGTCATTAAACCTGCCACATTGATGCTCCCTGTTCCACGCGGGCGTAAAACATTGACAACCGAACCGTTGACATTGAATATTCAACCCTTACCGGAGGTAGGCAAGCCCTCGAACTTCAGTGGTGCTGTTGGTGAATACCAGATATCCGCGCAGGTTGATCGGACCTCAGTGGCAGTAGGAAGTGCCTTAACGCTATCTATACAGATCGCTGGACGCGGTAACATACAGACGGTCACGGAACCGAAGCTGCCACCCATAGCCGGTGTTGTTGTGAACGGCCCCAATCTTGTTGAAGGTTCTACACCGACAAACCGCACCTATGCATACGCATTGATCCCTGCTCGATCCGGCACGCTGCGTATCCCTACTATAGCGTATATCTACTTTGACCCAAGTCGCGCAGTTTACGCAACGGCACAAACGACACCTATCCCTATCGCAGTGCATCCAAATCCGAACGACGTGGCTGACACCGAGATAGATGCCCCGTCGTGGAAGGTCTGGTTAATTCCATTAGCAATTCTGATCGTAGTGTTGGTAGGAGCAGGTTTTCTCTGGTACCGCGCACGGTTTCAAAAGATTAGGGGCGAGACGGTAAACCCGGCTACTGGAACACCTCCATCTGATAATAGCCAGTCATCGGAGCGAAAGGGGCAGCGGACACCTGCCGCTTCACAAGCAAGCGAAGCGTTAAGAGCCCTTGCGCACGGCAACACCACTGATGAAGCAACGGCGTTTGCAAATGCCCTTGCGCAGATACTCTACGAATATCTTACGGATACGGTCGCGCTGACACAACGGAATATCGACACAGTCCGCGAGGCGTGCGTTCAATCGGGTATGGCTGAGTCCATTCTTGAGGAATTGGTTGATCTCCTCACGAAATGTGAGTACCATCGCTTTGCACCGGTGCCGCTCACGGCAACCGAGCGCGGCGCGTTAATCACTCGCGCGGAAGCCGTTATTACTGATACTGAAGATCTTCAGAACACTTACACAGGGTAGGTGTAATTTCCAACTCACCCGTAGTAACAAAAAGGATTTCAAACATGGATATATTCTCTCTTTTCGTTCTCTGGATACACGTTATCGCCGCTGTCACATGGGTTGGCGGCAACCTCATTTTAGCGATGGTAATCGTCCCACATTTCAGGCAGAATTTGCCACCTATCCAACGTATCCAACTTTTGATGCAGATCGGTAAACGGTTTGAACCCGTTGTATGGGGCTGTATCGGTGTGCTATTTTTTACCGGCATCATCAACATCTTTTTCGCCGTGGATCTCACCTCTTCGACCGCGCTTTCCGACGCTTTTATGCGCACGCTTATCATCAAAATTCTGCTTTTCTTTCTGCTAACTATTCTTACAGTCCTGCACAGCATGATTTTCGCGCCCCGATTGGCGGCAGCAGTTGAGGAATTAGACCCCGCGCTTGAAGAACTCCCCGCAGAAATCAAGCCGCTTCGGACCCGGATGTCAGTTGTATCAAGTCTGATAGGTGTTGTTTCTCTACTAATTCTACTCGCTGCAGTTGCACTCCGCATGGGACTCTAACGATATAGCGTAAACCAATTAAACCGATTTGCGTTTTTAAAGTCAATTGCGTTACTATATAGTGACAAGAAACATACAAGATTAGAATTGAATTCAAATTAACCAAGGAGAGCTACAACTCAGTGTACTTTTCTATACGCAAAACCTTTATATTCCTTTTATTGCTTGCCGTCTTTCTGCCAGTTACTGCGTTTGCGGGACCCGGACGGACGGGGGCGCAAATCTTGAACCTCGGCGGTGGCGCGCGAGCCAGAGCCCTCGGCGACGCGTTTTACGCGATGTCTGGTGATGTGACAACATCCCTCTGGAATCCGAGCGGACTCGCAGATATGCCTGAAAGCAAATTTCGATCCGGTAAGAAAGCGGCACAAGCCTCAATGTTTTATGCCGATCGTACTGCTATTTTCGGGGACGCGGGTGAAGGCTTATACTACACTTTCCTTTCCGGTGCGGTGCCGCTTGGCGATGTCGGAACCGTCGGTGCTACACTCCAAATGGAAGGACAGGGCACGATCGCCGTAACAACCGATTCCCCTGATATCCTCCGTGAAGAAAACCTCGGCACCAATTTCGCGTTGACCCTCTCTTACGCAGACCGGATTACGGAGTCTTTATCGGCAGGGATCAACGGTAAAATAATTCGAATGGTCCTCGGACGTGAGACCGGAAGTTCTTACGCACTTGATTTAGGCATGCAGTACCTCCTCCCGTTTGAGTTTATGCCGACGACACTCGGTGCCGCAATTCAGAACATTGGACCCGGTATCTCTTTCATTGATGAAAACCAAGCCGACCCGTTACCTCGCTTCCTACGACTTGGCACTTCAGTTAACCTCTACAGCGATAGGTATAACGATCTTCGACTCGTCGGTGGCATCACAGCATACATCGATAAATTAGCAGAAGATGAAGCCGAATTGGCGGCTGACTTGGAACGCCTCAATGCTGAAAGAGAAGAAAAATTGACCGAGAAACAGCTGCTTTCTGATCGTGGGGTCGGTATCCGGGCATTTGAGTGGCGACACCTCCAAAAGAATCTCGGTTTGGAGTACTGGCTCGGTAATATTCTCGCCATCCGTGTCGGCTGTAAAGTTGAGCCAGGTATCAACTTACCAAACTTAACAGATTACCTTACCGGCGGTATTGGTGTAAAAGTATCCCTATTCAATCTTGATTTGAGTTACCGCTCCAACCCCGGTCCAGGCAGGGCATCGAGTGGTACAATACCCGGGCTTATTGAAATGACAGGAATCATCATCTTTTAGAGGAGACACTCAGCGTGAAATTTTACACCCACATTCTGATAACCGCGCTTCTGTTCTGTTTATCCGCTGGTGTCTGCTTCGCTTCCGATATTTTACAAGCACAGCCTTTCACGGCTTTCTATTTGGACACTGCGCTCGGAAACCGCACATTGGCAAATCAATCGAGTGTTACGACAGCAGCGAGCCAAGCACTTCAACCACGGAAATCCCCAAATGAGGCATTCCTGTACTCGCTTGTTATCCCCGGCATGGGACAGCTTTATACAGGTGCTAAGCGCGGCTATATCTACGCAGCAGCGGAAGTCGGTTTCCTCGCGACCTACTTTATTCTAGGGAACTCGGGTGAAAACATACTTGACGATTGCTACGAGGCTGTCAGAGAACACATTGTTTTCATCGGGCCTGGCTCCTTTGAAAAATGGAATAATGAAGATTATGAACACGCCACGGACTATGAAACATGGAACCACAAATATGATTCTGATGCGACTCGAGAGCGCACTGGCAAATGGTATTGGAAGGACCTTAACCCAGACCTAAAAAATGAAAATCATGAGGATCTTAAAAAGAGAGGTCTTGGGTCAAAATACCGGTTGGGGGCTCTTGATTTGAGAGAAAAAGCCAACGATACCAGTAAACGCGCGATACACTTCTTGGGATTAGCGATCTTAAACCATGCGATCAGTGCTGTAGAAGCACGCATTACAACCAAACGTTTCAATAGCCGATTAGAAAATATGTCCATACAGACACAAACGCCCGCGTTTGATATAGATGTACAGGCGGATCGGTTCACAGGCGCGCTGACAAGCACACTCGTGCTACGGAAAAGATTTTAAAAGGAGAAACGATGCCATTAGAGATCCCACAACTTTTGGAGACCCTTAACTCAGTTACTGCGATTCCTATTATCCCGTTCAACGAAAGCAAAGTCGATTATACCGGACATGCGAAAAATATCGACTATTTGATGCGTAACAACTACCTTGACGAGGGGCGCAAACGCGTTATCGCTATTGCTGGCACCAGCCTGATTCATCACATCAGTGAAACCGAACAACTCCGGATTATCGACAAAACTGGACAACAGATAGGCGACGACGGTATCCTTATATCCGGCATTGTCCCCAACCCTATCCCCCAAGCCGGTCAACTTATTGAAGCACAGACGGAACTCAGTAGGCCTCCAGATGCCTATCTACTCATGCCGCTGACGGGTGTCTCCAACCCAGAGGGTGTCTATCAACAATACATGGAATTCGGCGAGAAATACGGCACTGCTTGTGGCGCGCGGTTTCTCTACTATTTTCGTCAGAAGCGCGACCTGTCAGCAGTCATCCGTCTCTTAAATGACTCCCCGCATTTCATCGGTGTGAAGATCGGGACAGGCGAAGAAGATGTCGAGCCACTCGTTGAAGGTGTAGGCGATAGTGGCATCGTGATGTGGGGTATCGGGGACAGGTGTACGCGTCCTGCAGAGTTAGGCGCGATAGGACATACCTCCGGCATAGCCGTCGCTTTCGCGCGTGCCTCGGACGAGATTAACAATGCCCAACGTCGCGGCGATTACGAGACTTCGGCGCGTATTGAAGCCGACATCGCACCCCTTGAAGAGATCCGTTTCATGAACGAACGGGTTTATAACTATTCCGCCGTGGTTGAGGCGATGATCTTAAGCGGTTTTGATGATATTGAAGCGGGGACCGGTGGCCCATTCAATCCGCGTGTACCATCAGAAATCCAAACACAGCTCCGTGAGGTGACACAAAACTTGAAGCGATACCATTAAGAGTAAATTTCTTCTTATGTCTTTTGATAGTTTAGCCCTCCGCATTGTTACACAAGAACTCCGTGAAGCCCTTATCGGCAGCACAATCCGACACATTGAACAGGCGAATGCACACACCTTTTCATTCAAGGCGGGTCGCGCTGCTGAAACACATTGGCTCACTTTATCAGCACATTCGGTGCATGCCCGTGCCCACCTCATCCAAAAACCAGCACCCGGGCAAAAACAGTCCTATCTCGCAGACTTCCTCACAACGCATCTCAGAGGTGGCACTATTACCGAGATTGAACAACTCGGTTGGGATCGGATCCTCAAAATAACCGTCCAACCCGTCTCCGATGAACCGATACAACTGCCTCCGAAAGCCATTATCGCAGAAATGATGGGCAAACATAGCAACATCATCCTGATTGACGCAACCGACGACAGGATCCTGGAGAGCCTCAAACGTATTGATGAGACCATGAGCCGGCACCGAGAAATCTTGCCCGGCGAAACTTATATTTTGCCACCCCAGCAAAACAAAGTGGGTCCCTTGACGTTAGACGAACCAACATTTACTGAATTGTTTGATGGACAAACGGAAGTCGGTTGGCGGCAACTCTTTAACAAAATTGATGGCTTCAGTCCAATGCTTGCGAAAGAGGTCGCTGCCCGCGCAACTGAGACACCACTCTGGAATGCCTACCAGCAGGTTATCACCTATTTCGATCCGAAACACGCCTCACCGCAACTGTTCATGGACGGCAACGAGCCAATCGCAGTCGCAGCTTTACCGCTGCAGCAATTCCCAAACGTCTCCGTTCAAGCATTTGAGACAATGAGCGATGCCTTTAGCGCATACTACGATGCTATCACCTTGAAGGAGAATATGGATTCGGAGCACCGCGCCCTCATGCAGGCGTTGACAAAGCAGAAAGATACGCTCCAACGGAAAACGAACGCGTTACACGCCGATCTGGATCGGGCAGAAAAGGCGGAAGATTATCGCATCCAAGGTGAATTGATCCTTGCCAATCTACATACCATCACCCGTGGACAGCAGCACGTAGCGTTGCAGAACTACTATAGCCCTGAACTCGAAAAGGTGTCGATTCCACTCAATCCAGAGCAAACCCCTTCTGAAAACGCACAGACCTATTTCAAGAAATACACGAAAGCGAAACGGGGACGCTCGCGTATCCAACAACTCATCTCAGATTTGGATGCAGATCGCGAGACACTTGCGCTATACACATCCAAGCTAGCATCCGCCGATACGCTGGAAGCACTGCAGAAACTCCGCGCTGAGTTTGTCGAGAACGGTTATCTCAAAGCACCGCAGCGTGGGAAACAGAAACAGGAAGTAGGTGAAGGTCCCTTCCGAAGATATACCTCTACCAACGGCTTCCAGATGTATGTCGGTAAAAACAGTCAGTCAAACGATTTGCTCCTGCGCCAGATTGCCAAACCGAGCGATATGTGGCTCCACACCAAACAGATCCACGGTTCGCATGTCATCATCCGTAACCCAGAAAACCGTCCGGATATCCCGATGCCGACGTTACTGCAAGCCGCACAACTCGCCGCCTATTATAGTAAAGCGCATCATGCCAGCAATGTTCCTGTTGACTATACATGGGCGCGGTATGTCGTGAAGCGGAAGGGCAACGTCGCAGGATACGTGCATTACACACGTGAAAAAACGCTGTATGTGGAGCCCGCTGTCCCGTCATCGAAAGCGTAATTGATCCTGATCTGCGCTCACACAGATACCTTCCCGCCCAACCCACCAAAATTTGTAGACAGCATTTATAACAATTCTGCTATACTATACTCACAAATCAATATAGGAGGAATTCGTTATGAAACTGGTTAAGTTGCTCATACTGATTGCATCTGTCTGTGCCATCAGTCTTTTTTCAACAGGAATTGCGACAGCGTTAGACGAATGGGTGTTTGTTGATATCGAACCCTATTCAAACACGAAACTGGTTGAACACCAATGGTGGACGTTAGCCGCTGGAGACAGTACACTCTCCCGTCTACCTATCGACGAAGTTGGCGAATTTGAGGGCCCCGACGGTAAGGTTGAATTCCAGATTATTGATGGTGCCATCGTCGTTTTTGGGACGAATGCAGCGAGATGGCCCAAAGCAGTTGAGGATATCGCTGTCGGAGGTAAAGCAAAGTTTGTCTATTTTTTCCACGCAACCGGATGGGAACAGAACGGCGTACCGAGTTACAAATTCGTCATGCACTACCGAGATGGGAAAAAGGAAGAACTGGAGATGATTTCAGGTGTTAATTCCGATGACTGGTGTCACGATGGCGCCGATCTTCAAGACGATAACTCCGTCTGGGGTTGGATCAAGAAAGAAGGTCCTCCCTGTGGACACGCCGGGTTGATTACCACAAAATGGAAAAATCCGCGCCCCGATATCTGGATTGAGACCATAGACATCGTCTCCTTGGAATTAGGATCAGTCCCTATAATTCCAGCGATCACATTAGGTGAGGCGACACTCGCAGTTGAACCTTCACAGAAATTAGCGGTCACATGGGGAAGCCTAAAGGATGCCAGTGGGTTATAGACCTTTATAGAGATCTCTCATAATTAACGAATCTGCTCTTGCTGGCGAGGTTTTTAACCTCGCCATTTTCAGTTAATCTTGCCTTAGACAATTATATCGACCTACGCCCACCATTGAATCGTTCTTTTCCTGCTTCTTTTTCTTGACATTAGAATTTATATATGATAAACTTATCATATAATAACTTTTTATTTCAGTTAGTTTAAATCTTATGGAACTCAAATCAATCCGTTTACGCGTACCGTCCTTGTTGCAACAGGCAATTGAAACAGCGATCACATTCCTCTATCCCGCAGAATGCCATGTCTGTAAAGATTTTCTTGGGGTCGCGTCTATGCCTTATATCTGTACAAACTGCTGGGAGGACGTTCAATTCCTCGAGCCGCCTTGGTGTGATATATGTGGCACCCCAGAGGTCAACGGACTCTGTGATGACTGTGCTGTCTCGCCACCTCGCTACGGAAAATTGAGAACCATCGCATTTTACCAAACAACGCTCCAAGAGGCGATACATCTCTTTAAATTCGGAAAGAAAACGGTATTTGTGCCGCACTTGGTTCATCTGATGAACGCGCATATCCCGTCAGACTGTAGCATTCCAGAATACGACTTTGTTCTGCCGATCCCAATTCACAAAAAACGGATGCGGGAACGCGGTTTCAACCAAGCGACGCTACTCGCCAATGGGATTGCAAAAGCGGAAGGCTTGCCAGTTCTTGTCGATGCCCTGGTTCGGAAACGACATACGGTCGCACAAAGCAGTTTGGACAAAGAAACCCGCCAACAGAATATCGTCGGTGCCTTTGAAGTCCGAAACCCAGATGTTATCCGTGGAAAACGGCTCTTGGTCATTGATGATGTTTTTACAACAGGTGCGACGATTCGGGAGGCAGTTAGCGAATTATGGACTGCTGATCCAGCTGAAATCGATGTTTTGACACTGGCGAGAACTTTGGATTCCTGAAAATTGTGAAACTTTTTCCATTTATACTACGTATATATGAACGTTCACGCTGAGACAAGGTTGTAGAGACGCTTTCACATTGTAAGGTGCGAGAGCGTTTGAAAACTACTTGTCATCGCGATTATTATTTTTAAACTTTTAGTGGGAGGGTCGAACCTTTGCACTTAAACAGCATAAAAGTTCGAGGATTCAAGAGTTTTGCCGAAGAAGTTGAATTAATACTTGAACCCGGCATCACTACCATTGTC
>JAGFCB010000065.1 GCA_022394775.1 Candidatus Poribacteria bacterium | reverse complement strand
CGTGTTTCTTTAACATTTCGGCAAGGGTAAAAAAGTATCGATCAGAACCGCCACGGATATAGTGGTTTTGTGATACGTTCAGAATAGTGTGCATTCTGTTACCTCCGGTAATGTTGTTTGGGTTCTCATATACGGGGGAATAATCCCTCAAAAACCATTTCGCAATAAAGAATTCAGGACTTGATTCAGCCGTTGGGGTACTGTTGTAAGTTGGGCGCGGAACAACGCGAACCCTGCATCATCGTTAATCGGAATCGTCTTGAGTTGATACGGAGCAGTCTCAAGCGTATTCCAGCCTATAACCGTCGTGCGCGCCGATCGGAATCCACTTGCTTTCACGATCTCAATTTCGCGTTCCGTATAATCGCCGTTGGGGTAACTGAAATGAGAGCATTCGATCCCCAAAAGTCCCTCTAAATCCACCTTGCTTCCGAGAATCTCTTGCTTACATTCGGCATCCGTGCAGTGTGGCAGTATCGGATGAAACTGTGTATGCGGTTGAAAATCAACATTCTGTTCCATCTCTTTCATTTCGGTGATACTTAGTGCCTGCCTGTCTGGATAAACGTGTTCAGGTTCAAAATCAGTCGTCCGCTTCAAGTGTGCTAATCGTTCGGCATTCGGGATCCGCTTCAGTCTTTCTTTTTCCGCCTTGGACTGCCCATCTATTTTGAACCAAAAGTGCCGATGTGTGTTGATAATCTGTGTGCAGACAAAAAGCGTCGGACGGATACGGTGCTGTTTAAAAACGGGTAAGAGTTCGATATTCCCGGCGTGACCATCGTCGATTGTAATTACAACGCTTTTTGCAGGAATTCGTGAGAAATCTTTCTGGTAGATGGCAGCGACTAAAGTATCGAGTGAAATAACCGTCCAATGGCGCGAGAGATAGTCGAGATGTTTGGCGAAAACCTCCGGTTTCGCGTCGTGATACATAAGGATGGCGACTCGATTCCGGCAGAAGAATTCGCGAATGAAAATGTGTAGGCCTGACAAACAGATGAGGACTGCGATGATATTCTTAAGAACTTTTATATTTCCTTACGGTTCGATAAGGTAGGCTGGTGAAAAAACGTGCCTTTCCGTAGAATCGCCCTCCATTTCATTACGGGCTTGCGGCTCTTGTAAACAACATACAGCATGTGGCTACTACTTCAATCCAGTAAGAAGCGTCGGATATGGAAAACCCACATCGGCTATTCGGGTCTCCGTAAACGGTTCATAATGAACTGTGCCTACCTGTTTAATGATTAACCCTGGATCAGCACCATCTATAATGACATTGGCTATTCCAACAGGATCTGAACTCCCCCACCAATTGTTGGCTACCGTTAGGTCGAACTTTACATTCAGACGGAGGGCGAAGATATTCGCGTACAGGTTGTTGTGTTCAATGGTAGACTGAACATTTTCACAGTGGATACCGGTTTCATTCTTAGCAATATTGTTCTTTTCAATCCTCGGCAGTGTTTGACGGCCGATTGTGCTAATCCCGATGTTATTGTCAAGGATATCGTTGTGTTGGATGCGGGCATCGCTACCATCTAAAGCAATGGCGGTCTCATTGAACCGAAGCGTACACGCTTCTATAGTCGGTGAAGTTGTTTTGACATCCAAAGCGACTGTCGCATATTCTATAACTGCCCCTCGGATAAAACTCTCCAAATCGTGTGTATGGTCGAAGAAGATACCCTCCCAATCGCCGGGCGCAGGTGCGACATTGTCAGACGTAAGATACACGAGTTGGGTTACTTGCGCTTGCGCTAACGGTGTCCCAATCTTTAGGATCCCTTCTACAGCCACAAGGGCATTTCGATCAAATTTAACGGTGGTCCCGGGTGGAATGTTAAGCGTCACATTTTGTGGAATCTCCAACGTCCCGTGGACAATGTAAGTCTTCTCAGATTCCCACGTTTCATCTTCTGTGAGTCGATAGTTTTCAAGTACAATCCCAGAATCACCATCGGGTGGGAGAGGATCGATAGTTTCTGATTCTGTACAACCGATACCTACCGCCAAACTAAAAGAAAAAATTAAGAGGTAACATACTAATCGAATTTTCATTTTTCGTATGACTATTCCAATGAAGTTCCTATTTTTTGTAGAGTTCGTTGCAATTTTCGGAAATTTTCATCAAAAAACTTGGATGTTTAATGATAAGACTTCAGAGCCTGGGATCAACCGCCTCACTTTCGAGTGCCAGAATTCCGAAAACACATTCATGAACATGAGACAACGGATCACGGTGAACGAAACGCTCAAGTGCCTCAATACCCAAGGCAAATTCTCGAAG
>JAGFCB010000149.1 GCA_022394775.1 Candidatus Poribacteria bacterium | reverse complement strand
CCAAATTGACATCGGTTATCACGTGGTGTTATTTTCCAACGAGTATTCTCGGTTTCCGCCGGGACCGCCGCCGATTGCCCACGTGCCACGGAACAAGGATTGCCGTCTGGCAGGCATTGTCTCAATGATTTCGTGGCTCAGATTCAACCGATGCCACTGTGCCCAGATGGAGTTATAACAATTGAAGACCGCGCACCGTGGGTTTGATGGGTTCGTCCAATCATTCGCAGCGTGGACGAGGCTTTCTGTGAAGATGACGACGGAACCCGGTGGGCAGCTATAGTCGTCCATCATCTCACGCATACTTTCCTCCCACGGCGATTCGCTGATATTCGGACGGTACTTGTCAGGACCACCGTAATTGAAGTGCGCTTTATGTGATCCGCTGAGGAAAGAGGTAGCACCTTGTCCCGCCTTCACCTCCTCAAGTTCCCAAACGACACGTGTCAACCCCGCAAAAATCTTTTCACCGGCGACCTGATACCGCATCGCGTTTGCCTGCTGCGGTGGACGCACGACGTGCGGCAGACCGTTATCGCCACGTTCCGACACACCCCAACCCGGGGGTCTCACAGTCGTAAATGATCCTTCGCATCGAAACCCATAGCAATCATCGTGTACAAACGGATCTTCGGACAGAATTTCATTGAGGACACCTACGATTGCAGGATGGTCAAGGAGGTTCTGAAGTGCTCCTTGATAACTTTGTCTCGCGCCCGCATAGACTTCCGCTTTCATCTCTTCGATTTCCGGTTCTGACAGGATGGATGGCAACAGAATCCAGCCACGAAGATCAAAGAAAAACTTCTGTTCGGGTGTCATCGGAATCGGGGCATCATTTGATGTTTCTTTTGACATTGGAATCTCCTGAATAGTTAGGACTTACGTAGCTCCCTTTGCAAGCAGGGTTTTAAACCCCGCCAGCAGTGCTTAATAGTTATGAACACGCACTGTATAAATGACAATTGCAAGATCAGGACTTACGCATCTCCTCTGGAAGTCCCCCTGATAAGGGGCGGGGAATGCCACACGGCATTCATACCGTTGATTCTTTAGGGGGTTTAAAATACTGAAAGATATAACTTGATTTCTCTTAAAACTATGTGGTGTTATTCTCCAACGAATACTGGCGGTTTCCGCCAGGCCCCCCACCAATCGCCCATGTGCCACGGAATAAGGATTGCCGTTTCGGTGGCATCTGTTCAATAATTTCATGACTTAGATTCAACCGAAACCATTGCGCCCATATTGAATTGTAACAATTAAACACAGCACAACGCGGATTGTCAGGGTTCGTCCAATTGTTCGTAGCATGTATAACGCTTTCAGTGAAAATAAGTACCGACCCAGGGGGACAACTATAGTCCTCCATCATATCCTTTATCTTATTTTCCCAAGGGGATTCACTAATATTCGGACGGTATGGATCCGGTCCACCATAGTCGAAATGCGCCTTATGCGACCCACTGAGAAAAGTCGTCCCCCCCTGTCCAGCTTTCACCTCTTCAAGTTCCCAAATCACGCGTGTGAGTCCTGCGAATATCTTTCCACCAGCCACCTGATACCGCATCGCATTCGCTTGTTGCGGAGGGCGTACGACATGCGGCACCGCAGTACCACTATCAGAAGAAGTGTGCCAGCCAGGTTTCCTGACCGTCGTCACCGAATTCTCACATCGAAAGCCGTAGCAATCGTCAAAAATGAATCGTTCATCCGCAAGGATTTCGTTGAGAATACCTACAAGCGCAGGATGATCAAGTAAATTCTGAAGGGCTCCCTGATAACTATGTCTGGCACCCGCATAGACTTCCGCTTTCATCTCTTCGATTTCCGAGTCTGATAATACCGATGGTAATAAAATCCAACCCTGTAAATCAAAGAAAAACTTCTGTTCGGGTGTCATCAATTTCTCTCCGGGAGACAATGGCATTGGATCATTAGAATTACGTACCTCTTTCATAGTAATCAATCCTTTTATTCACAAACTGTCCAATATATTACAATGCCTGTTTCAATCCAGGCAAGAAATAATCCTTAACGACAACTTCCCAACTCATCCGGGAAGCGATGTTGTAGCCTTCTCGAAGCATATCTTCTACATCACGAGGTTTACGCGGTAGGCGTCCTAAAAGTTTCGCCGCGATGTCTCGGCTATTCTCCATTTCTATGGCGTTCCGTTCCGCTAAACCGATATGAATCACATCGTCTAACGATTGCGGTGGGATCTGCAGCTGCGTATAATCGGCAACGACGATATTCGGGACTTCGCTATTATCAGTGGCACGTTGAATGAAACCGCAACATCCACACACGTTACTAACGACGCAAATTGCACCGAAACTCAACGGTTCCACTTGTGCGATTCCAAAGGGTTCATAGATAGACTGCCCAAATTCCGCATCGCTCCCCTTACGGATGTCCATAAACTCCATTTCTACCGGCATCTGTTTCCCGCAGGCGGCTTGACTCCATCCAAATTGATTCACAAAGACGACTTTAATCGCTTTAGACTGTAGGTTAAAGGCGGAGACACCGTTGTTCAATTCAATTTCCGCACCGACGAGATCGGGGTAACCGATTTTGTGGTACACGGGCCAGCCGTAAGCCTCCTCCATTTCGTGAATACTTTCGTTGGGTCGCCCAGTCGCTATTTCTGTGGAGAGGATGAACAGTACAGCGGTCTTATCGTTAGAGGCGAGGAGCGTATCAAGATGCATCAACACCTGTAAATCCCGCCATAATCCTTTGCTTTTAACGAGCCGCGTTACGTGTGTGAAAACGTAATCGGGACGGTAATCTAACAATGTTTTCGCATATTTTTGGAGCAGTGCTTTCGATGTGAGTTTCTCTTGCAGGCTCACTTCAAACGCAGGGATACCGTTATAAACGAGGTTAATCGGAAAGTCCTCAAACGGCTTTGCCAAGAATCGGAGTTCATCTACGACGAAGTCTCCAACAGCGAAAATATTATCACAGAGGTGCGCTTTGTCAATCAGGGCGTGCTTGAAATACCAGAACGGGTCGTCGAAGACATCATGGATGGATTGTCCGTGTGCTTTCGCCTGTTCTAAAGCATTGTAAAAACGGACATCGTGACCGGGATGTCCTTCAACAATAGGACGTATCGTTGCCACTTCGTGGGCGTAGAAGACAGTACGCATGTTCTGCGCCGTTTCGTTGTTCTCCCGTTCGATAAGCACTTTGAGTACGAGTGGCATCCCCATAAATTCATGTGAGACGATGAATACAGGGGTGGTTGTCTCTTCACCGATAAGTGCCTGTAGCGCAGCATAACCGGGTTCGGCGAGTCGGACATACTCCTCGAACTCCCACTCACTCTCGTAACGATTTGATTCTATTTGGAAGTGTTCGTAGAGTTGCCATTTGAACTGTCCTGTCAGTGCTTCGTTACTGCTTGCTACGTTCACCAAGATGACATCTGTGAGGGTAGCAACTTTTTTGTTTTTATCCTCAAATTGGCGTTGTCCGTAGACGAGTTCCACGTGATAGGTCTGCTCAATTTCACTGAGTGCCTCCGCGTGCGGTGTGTCCATTATCCCTTCGCTTGAACGGTATAGAACAGTATCTAAACTTCCCAGGTCAGCCCCTGAAAAGAGTGGACCCACAAGAAAAGTGCGCTCAATCGCTTCATTGTAGTTACGGGTTGTTAGTAACCCTTCTAAGACTGCACCGATGCCCCCCATTTTTTGGATGGCTTCGTGTGTGACGTGAACAACAATACTCAAATTTTTACCTCGCCAAAAGTTTTTGTATAAGATTGCAAATCTTTATTAGGGATGAAAAGATTATAAAGACGTTAGCGTAAGCGTGTATCTATTGCGAGAAATTATAGCACAATGTGGAAACGGATGTCAACTTGACAACCTTACCTAAAGCAACTATAATATATACCTAAGACTTGTGCGACATTTTTTTGTTTTTTCGGCGTTCATTGCACAAGGCATAAGTTAAAATGTATTCAATAAATTCCTCGGTTTTTTATATGTAGGACTTACGCAGCCCTGTTTGCTGGCGGGGTTTAAAACCCTGAAGAAATACTTTCTTCGCATTGGATTTTAGCGTTTGCAAAAACCCAGCAGTGTCTAGGATGTTCGTTATCATCGAAAAATGCGTAAGTCCTGATATGTTTTTTGGAGATAATATGTTAGAAAATATTGGAAGTGTCGCCGGTGCTGTGTGGCACTATCTTGAAGAGAACAGCGAAGCTACCGTTACAAAATTGACGCGCGAAATCGGTGAAAGTGAGCGCACGATCCTAATGGCAATCGGTTGGCTCGCCCGCGAAGGCAAATTAGATTTTGAGAAACGGAAACAGGGCACTTACATCACACTAAAGACACAACAGTCCGACGCAGCAGCGGCATAGATTTCAGAAGGAGAATGAATTAAGAATGAAGCCGCTTCGTCAGTTAACAGTGGTGCCTACTTTACCCTCGAATCTTGAACCGTTGCGTGAACTTGCTTTAAATCTATGGTGGACCTGGGATCGTGAGGCACTGGATCTATTTCATCACCTTGATGCGGAATTGTGGGAAAAAACCTATCATAATCCCGTAGCGATGCTCGGACAGATTTCACAAGAACAGTTAGATACTACCGCAAAAGATAGCGTTTTCCTCGCGCGCCTTGAAGTTATCCATAAAAAATTTAGAGAATACCATAAGACCGCTTCATGGTTTGAAACGCATCACAATGATGCGACGCTCAGTGACCTACAAATTGCCTATTTTTCTATGGAGTACGGGTTGACGGAGTGTATGCCGCTCTACTCTGGCGGCTTAGGTGTTTTAGCAGGCGACCATCTAAAGTCTACGAGTTACTTGGGGCTGCCTTTTGTTGCAGTCGGATTGCTCTACCAACACGGCTATTTCCGCCAGACGCTTACTGCAGATGGTTGGCAGATGGCAGATTACCCTACCAATGATTTTTACAATATGCCCATTCAGCCAGCGAAGCTTGCTGATGGGTCCCCACTCTTAGTAGAAGTCGAGTACCCAGAAGGGAAAGCATTCGCTAAAGTTTGGTGTGCGCAGGTCGGGCGTGTACCGCTGTATCTACTGGATACGAATATCCCTGAAAACCAGAGCGAAGAATTGCGGAACATCACAGATTACTTGTATGGTGGTGATGAACGCCTCCGTATCAAACAGGAGATTCTGCTCGGTATTGGCGGTTATCGTGCCTTGGAAGCACTCGATATTCATCCTACTATCTGCCACATGAATGAAGGGCACGCCGCGTTTCTCGCAATTGAACGCATTCGTCAGATGATGGCGCAAACCGGCATCCGTTTTGAAGAAGCCTGCGAGGCGACACGCGCAGGAAATATCTTTACGACGCATACACCTGTTCCCGCTGGCATCGACTGGTTCCCGCCTGATTTAGTGAATCACTACTTCAGTGGTTACTACGGCGCACTCGGTATTTCCATGGAAACCTTCCTCGGTCTCGGTAGAGCAAACCCATCGAATACGCACAGCGAATTTAGTCCCGCCCTTCTTGCGCTTCGGCTCTCCGCGATGTGCAATGGTGTGAGTCAATTGCATGGACACGTCTCCCGCGAGATGTGGAAAGACCTCTGGCCCGGTACACCGGTGCATGAGGTGCCTATTGGCGCGATTACAAACGGGATACACACGCGGTCATGGGTGTCTGGCGATATGCAAAGCCTTTTTGATAGGTATCTTGGACCCCGATGGATTGTAGAACTCACGAATCAAGCCGTCTGGACGCAAATCTCACAAATTCCAGACCCGGAGTTGTGGCGGATACATGAACGGCGTCGCGAACGCCTCATCACATTTGCTCGCCAACGGCAAGAACAGAAACAGGCACGGTTAAGCCTTGTTTCCAAGCGGACGCAAGAAACCGACAGTATGGCAACGAAAACGCTCAATTCAGCGGCGTTGACGATCGGCTTTGCGCGTCGATTTGCGACCTATAAACGCGCGACGCTACTGTTCCACGATGTTGATCGGCTTGATAAGATCCTTAACCATCCTGAGCGTCCGGTTCAAATCATTTTTGCAGGGAAAGCACATCCGCACGACTATGAGGGGAAGCTGCTCATCCAGCGGATCGCTCGGATCGCTGCGGAACCGCGGTTTTATCATAAAATTGTCTTCGTTGAAAACTACGATATTTGTGTCGGACGTTACCTCGTTGAAGGCGTTGATGTGTGGCTTAACAATCCATTACGTCCGAATGAAGCGAGTGGTACAAGCGGTATGAAAGCCGCAGCGAACGGTGTGCTCAATCTTAGTATCGCGGATGGCTGGTGGGCTGAAGCGAATCATTTGGGGGGTGGATGGACGATTGATACCGGACCCATTCCAGAGGATTCCAAATCTATCAACAAAGCGCACGCGAATACCATTTACGATCTCCTTGAAAACGAGATTGTTCCGCTCTTTTACCAACGGAATTCCGTTGACGATGTGCCTTATGAATGGGTTGCACGGATGAAGACGGCGATGCAGAATCTCGCGCCTATTTTCAATACCAAACGGATGGTATCAGCATACGCGGAGCAGTTGTATTTTCCTGCACATCGGCGTTGGCAAAAACTCAATGAATCGGAGGCGAAACGCAGCATCGGCTTAGCGCGCTGGAAAACCCACATTCGAGACCATTGGGGCGACCTTCGGATTGAGGAAAAGCAGACCGATGCCAAAGCCGCACCCACGCAGAGTTCTGAACTCGGTGTTGGTGAGTCCACAACGGTGCAGGCGGTTGTCCGAACCGATGTTCTATTTCCGCACGAATTTGCTGTTCAAATCTATCACGGTGTGTTAGATGAGGCGGGTGAAATCCACGACGGGGCAATTAGTCCTATGACGTATAAGGACGACCTTGCCGGTGGTGCTTACCTCTTTGAAGGGACACTCACCTTGGAACAGACAGGCTTGCACGGCTATACGCTACGTGTCTTGCCAGACCATGAGGATCTACAATCGCCACACGAACTTGGGCTTATAACTTGGGCATAAAAGTATAGCGAGCGGGAACTTGTTTCCACAGGGCAGCATTTGTTTTCGCGTTGCTGAAAACCGTTTTTAATCGTATAATAAGAGTACGCAGCTTGAAATGAATTTTGATCAGGACTTACGCAATTTTGACTGCGGTCTGTTCTGTTAGATGAGGTTTCTCGGGAAATATGGTGTTCTGGTGTCACAAACTGGGAAGTTTGTGGTACAAAAGAGCGGCATGCGTAAGTCCTATTGATAAAAAACGTAGTCCGAAGCAACTCTACTTGACCGAATCGTAAGGGACAATTAAAAAATGGACAGAAAAACAGAAATCGCCCGCGAAACAGCAGAGACCCGCATCCTGCTCAACCTTGACCTTGATGGGGCAGGGACATCCGACATTAATACCGGCGTTGGATTTTTGGATCACATGTTGGAACTCTTTGCCAAACATGGATTCTTTAACCTTGAAATTGAGGCAAAGGGTGATTTACATGTCGATGCACATCATACAACCGAAGATGTCGGTATTTGTCTGGGGCAAGCCCTCCAAAAAGCAGTACTTGACAAAACGGGGATGCAACGGTTCGGTAGTTTCGCTGTTCCAATGTATGAATCGCTTGCGAAAGTTGACTTGGATGTCTGCGGACGACCTTACCTCCACTTTGAGACACCGCTGCGTTATGGAAAAGTCGGTGATTTTGATATAGAACTCGCAGAAGAGTTTTTCCACGGGTTTGTAAATCACAGCGGTACAACCTTACATATCAATGTCCCCTACGGCACGAATCAACACCATATCATTGAAGCCATCTTTAAGGCAGTCGCGAAAGCTTTGCACATTGCAACACGTCTTGATGAAAATATCACCGGTGTACTGTCCACCAAGGGAAGTTTGTAACACGGAATAACTGTTAGCGTTCAGTTAACCGATAACTAAATGAGGAGAGCACTTATGAGTAACGTTATTGCAGTTATTCTTGGCGGCGGTCGCGGTGCACGGCTATTTCCATTGACACGGGATCGAGCGAAGCCGAGTGTCCCGATAGCGGGTAAATTTCGACTGGTGGACATACCGATCAGCAATTGCCTACATTCAGGACTGGAGAAAATCTATGTTTTGACCCAGTTTAACTCTGTTTCCTTGAACCGGCATATTGCGCAGACATACCGCTTTGATACGTATCGCCGCGGGTTCGTCCAAATTCTCGCAGCCCAACAGACGTTGATGGGCGAAGAGTGGTATCAAGGGACAGCGGACGCTATCAAGCATAATGAACCTTACATTCTCAACCCACGGTTCAAAGACGACCATGTCCTGATTCTCGCGGGTGACCATCTCTATCGGATGGATTATCAAAAAATGTTGGATGTTCACACCGAATCCAACGCGGACATTACGGTCTCTGTTATCCCGGTGGAGAAAGAGGTCACGAGTGGACTCGGCATTCTCCAGGCAGATGCGAGTGGGCGTATCGTCGATTTCGTTGAAAAACCACAAACGGAGGAAGAACTCCAGCGACTCCGCGTTGAACCTGATGTATTCACTTCGCGAGGCATCGCGCCACAAGGAAGGGAATACATCGCCTCAATGGGGATCTATATCTTTAATCGAGAGGTCTTGCGAGAGGTACTTCAAGATGATTCAAATGTAGATTTTGGTAAAGATATTATTCCGAAAAGCATTCAGACAGGTACGGTTTCAGCCTACTTCTTCGATGGTTATTGGGAGGATATTGGTACAATCCATGCTTTCTATTCAGCAAATATTTCACTCACCGATGCCACACCCTCCTTCAACTTCTACGATGAGCAGGCACCGATCTATACGAACCGTCGACACCTACCGAGTACCAAAGTTAACAGCAGTAGCGTTCGTTCATCGATTCTCGCCGAAGGTTCTATCATTGATGATTCTGAGTTAGATCGAACCATTGTCGGCATTCGGAGTATCATTTCAGGGGGCAGTCGAATTTATCAGTCTATACTCATGGGAGCGGACTACTATGAGTCAGATGCATCGCGCGTAGAGAATGAAAAGTCAGGTGTCCCGAATGTCGGTATCGGACGGAATTGCCTGATTCAGAATGCAATTATTGACAAAAATGCGCGTATCGGTGATAATTCAGTACTTGTGAACCGAGACGGCATTGATAATTACGATGGTGAAGACTATTACATTCGGGATGGGATTGTGATTGTGCCAAAGGACGCAACGATACCACCCGAAACTGTTGTGTAAATGATAGCCTTGAACTTCAGCATCAAGGTCGGTCTAAAACGGAGAATTCTGATGTATAGGATACTAACATTTTTAATTTTGAGTCTTTTTGTGTTAATACATCTTGTAGCGACGCATGTTATAGCATTAGATACAGATGGCCTCGTTGGTGCGTGGTTGTTCGATGACGGTAAAGGCGAAACTGTTACGGATTCTTCCGATAACGGATTGGATGGGAAAATCGCGAAGGGTAAACCGAAGTGGTCTAAAGGCAAATTTGATGGTGCGATGGAATTCGGCGGGCAAGATATGGTGACAGTCGATGATGATAACGCACTGGATTTGGAGGAATTCACAATTGCCGCATGGGTGAATATCCCGAAAGTCTCCGGCGCGTGGCAAATTATTGCTTCTAAAGAGCACCGCGGCCCGACCGGTAGAAACTACGGACTCTTCGGTCATATTAATAGTGGCGTTGTCCATTACTCTTTCACAACAAACTCTGGTTGGAAATCCTTTGATGCCAAAACTGTTGTGACGGATGGGGATTGGCATCACGTCGCAGGCACTTATGACGGTTCCGACTTCAAACTCTATCTTGATGGAGCCGTTGATGCGCAGGTATCGCCGGGAACGAAACCGGATAACCATGATAATTTTCTGTTTATTGGTGGTTGCGACATCGGTAATTACTGGATGACTGGAACTATTGACGAGGTAGTTCTGTATGACAGAGCCCTCAGCGAGAAGGAACTCAACGAATTAATAGAAGATGGGATGTCTGTTGCGTTAGACGTACAACCCGGTGGAAAACTCGTGACGACTTGGAGTCGAATTAAGGCTCAATAACGTCTAAGTGGGTATGTCTCATACGCGCGTTTACAGAGCGTATTCCAAGGAAGGCTAACTTTCAACATGTCTGAATTAAGACAAAAACTTCTGGTGCTACATCTTCACACACCTGACCTAAATAGTAGCGTTGTCGCTTGGGCGATGTATGATGGGACTGGCGAAAAACGTCATACCACAGGCGATAGCGAGACACCGCCTTATAACTCGGTTCTGGAAGCGATGCGGGATGGCTGGCGGGTGATTCAATTTCCACAACAATTCCCTGCCTATCCCGGCATGGAATATCATACTTCATATCTTAGGTTTGAATATATCCTTGAGAAATTGGAGGAGATCTAATGTTAGATAAAAAGTATTTGCTCACTACGGAACAGATGGCGAATTTCGTTGCGGACGGTTACCTCCGCTTCGATAATTTAATCCCCGATGAATTAAATAAAGCCGCACACGCGGAGATGGAAGCCGGTGTGAGTGTCCGCGGCGGTGGGGGTACCGTTTTAAATGATGTCTGGACCGATGACTCTGCTGTCGGCAAAGTTTTTGGGATGCCAGAAGTACAGGGTATCGTTCAGAGTTTAGTCGGTGAGGGTCCGCTCTACGATCATCACGCCGTTCACATCGTCCGTCCACAAAACGAGGTCGGACAAATTTGGCATGCCGATGCGATCATTGATCTGCGGATGCATTTTGATATCCAGTTTTTCTATTTCTCGCACGATACGCCGCGCGAGATGGGTGGGACAATGATTCTGCCGGGCAGCCACTATCGTCGTGTCTGCGAGACAGACATCGCACGCTACCAAAATTTCCTTGGACAACTACCGGTCGTCTGCGAAGCGGGAACGCTGTTTGTGGTGCATCACGGAATGTGGCACTGTGCGCAACCGAATCTTACAGGCGAGACGCGCTACATGTTCAAACTCCGTCTGAATCCGACGGTCCGTCAATGCCAACTCTGGAATACAGACGATATAGACTCGGCACCGATCCACGGCATCTTAGGTCGGAATCACAGGTGGTATGGGAACGATGTCCGACTTGAGATCGTCAACAGGATTAAGCAGTGGCGTTTCCTTATCGGCGACGATTCGTTTGATGTCGGTTACTGGCTCTCCCGCCTTGAGAATATGCCGGAAAACGTTGAAGTGGCAGCGTAATCTTGAAAATAAAAAGGCGCGGTTAGAAACCGCGCCTTGAAAGAAATTGCGTATGGGGCTCAGGACGGCCTTTCTACTACCTATCACGACCTCTGCCTCTTCTACCACCGCGATCTCCCCGAAATCTCTGTATCATCCTTCGCCGCTCCTCAGGTGAAGCGTTTCGCATCCGCTCCATCATCTCCCGCCGCCTGTTCCGTTCGGCATTCGCTTTCTCTCGCTGTTCCGCTTGTTCGCGCCTTTCAGCATCTGCTTGATTGTCTCTGTTTCGCTCGTTGTTATTGTCTGCTCTTTCGGAGCCACCTTCGCCACGATCTCCACCTCTGTCGCCGCCGCCCCGCTTCGCCGTGAGGGGTTGGAATTCCCCGGTTTTGAGTGTTACTGTTTCCCCTGCTTTGTCTAAGGTCACTCGTCTGGCTTGGATGTCTTTTACTGTCATGTCACCGACTTTTGTGCCGATGGTAACAAAATGATAGCGGTTCGATCTTTTCTCCAGCAGTGTCGCTTGTGATATTACACCGTTTGGGTCAACCGCAGTGCCAACCAAGCTATATGAGGGTTCGTTGTTTGGGGGTGTCCATCCGAGTGGACGGAAGAGATTATGGTCAACGATGGTTTTGTAAAACGCTTCATTTTCACCGAAGTCAACGC
>JAGFCB010000064.1 GCA_022394775.1 Candidatus Poribacteria bacterium | reverse complement strand
ATCTCGTAATCGAGGTTCTTTTGATTTCAAGTTAAGATATTCCTGTAGTTGAGGACCTTGATGCTTTTCGCTCGTTTCAATCTCGTAATCGAGGTTCTTTTGATTTCAAGCTCAAGATTATCCACGTTAATCGGATCACCCGAAATCTGTTTCAATCTCGTAATCGAGGTTCTTTTGATTTCAAGCACTGATAACGATGACAGATCCACTTATAGATTTCCAGTTTCAATCTCGTAATCGAGGTTCTTTTGATTTCAAGCGGAAGTTAAGCGTGACCATAACGATGTTACTATCCGTTTCAATCTCGTAATCGAGGTTCTTTTGATTTCAAGTATCGGTGTATCCGTTTGATTGCTTTTGGATATGTGCCGTTTCAATCTCGTAATCGAGGTTCTTTTGATTTCAAGATGCCTTGTGTTCAAGAAAGGACGCATACCCACGCCAGTTTCAATCTCGTAATCGAGGTTCTTTTGATTTCAAGAAAGTGCATCCAGTAATTCAAGATCATTTCTGCTGATGTTTCAATCTCGTAATCGAGGTTCTTTTGATTTCAAGTGAGACGATCGCGCAGTTGCAATTGTATAATGAAGCGTATGTTTCAATCTCGTAATCGAGGTTCTTTTGATTTCAAGCAGCAACAGGTAAGAGACCCAGTGCTGTTTACAGGTGCGTTTCAATCTCGTAATCGAGGTTCTTTTGATTTCAAGTGGACAGGTTCGCGGTTTCGAGCATCCTCGTAAAACCATGTTTCAATCTCGTAATCGAGGTTCTTTTGATTTCAAGTGCAGATCACAGTCTACAACGAAAGCACCGGACACTGGGGTTTCAATCTCGTAATCGAGGTTCTTTTGATTTCAAGGACAGCCCATATAATTGGGCATTGCTCGGACTGTTCCGTTTCAATCTCGTAATCGAGGTTCTTTTGATTTCAAGGCTTTACAAAACGCCGTTGAACGCAATATCTCATCGGAGTTTCAATCTCGTAATCGAGGTTCTTTTGATTTCAAGTTTGCGCCATCTGCGGAGAGATGTGTCTGGGATGCGCGTTTCAATCTCGTAATCGAGGTTCTTTTGATTTCAAGGATAACAACGATGTCGGGTTGCTCGAAGTCTATCGGAAGTTTCAATCTCGTAATCGAGGTTCTTTTGATTTCAAGCGAACGAAAATGATTGGATAATGCGGCTCCGGGTAGTTTCAATCTCGTAATCGAGGTTCTTTTGATTTCAAGGGTGCCCGATCGGAAGTCTTGCCACACATGCCTTAAGCATAGACATTTCTGTGAGCGAGGGATTTCTTCTCAACCACAGATACCAGATATATTGCATTAAATGGATGGAGGCACGACTCATAAGGCTTCTTACTCCACCATGAGGGTACAGGGTTTTTCGGTCCCCTGCCGCTCATAGATTTCAATCTCGTGATTAAGATGCTCAGGACTTACGCATTTTTCTATGATAACAGATGTATTACGCACTGCAGGGTTTTTGCTTGGGTATTTCTTCAGCGTTTCAAACCCCGCCAGCAAGAGGGATACGTAAGTCCTAATGCTTTGATTTCAAGTTGGACACATCCAAACCAGTTTCCTTATTAATTTTACACAATGTACGACCGGTCGTCAAGTCCTTTTTTTAACCCTATCCGGTCAATCTGTTTTTCACAGGCTGCACAGAGATGATAAAATGTAATCGTATCCTCACTGGAATCGATCACCGTCTCCAATCGGTTCTGCAAGCGTAATAGTGCGCGCCGATCGGTGTTGCACTCAAAAACGCTATATTGGATGCGAGTGCCAAAGTCTTTGAGAATTTTGGCGACTTTGTTCCGGCGCTTATCCTCAGTTATATCATAAGCGACTGTGTAATGCATCGGCGATTCCTCATTATATCTTCCGTTCCGAAGTCCATATAGATTGGAAGGTTAGAAGAATGGAAACGGTAGAAGTGGTAGTTCTTATTCTTTCAATCTTCTTATCCGTATATCTTTCTGGCTAAGGGATGCGTGGATAAAAGGGTGGAAGTTCTACCTATCCTTCCATCCACTTTTACCGAATCGTCAGCGGTGTATATCGATCAATTTCGCCTGTTAGATATTTTGCCAAAAGACGCACTTGTAATTCCATGGCACGCCGAAATGTGAGTTTATACTTAAACAGAGGGTGCGTGATCGTCTCATTTTTTCGTGCCTCATAAGCTGCATAGAATACCTTCCGCCGATGTTCTTTTAAATACCAACCGCCATGAGATTGCGTGAAGTCTTCAGGCTTGATACGCCGGTTGTTGATTAAGGTAAGGACAGTGGAGTCGGCGATAATGGGTCGGAATTCTTCGATCAAATCGAGGGCAAGGCACGGTTTGCCATATTTGAGTTGGTGAAAGAAACCGATGTATGGGTCTAATCCAACTGTCTGAATAGCAGACATGAGATCCGCTGTCAGTAATGAATAGGCGAAACTCAAGAGTGCGTTGGTTGCATCAGCCGGTGGACGACGACTGCGGCGTTGAAAATCGAAACCTATCTCGGATTTGAGCATGAAGTTGAATGCCCCGAAATAAGCGGCGGAAGCGTTACCTTCTATTCCCAATAATTCTGGAAGTTCTGCGGCTTTATGGATGCGTTTTTCCATCGCCTTCATCGCTTTAATATTAACCAATAATGGCTCTAATGCAGGATCTTCGTTATCGGGAGCCTGCCATTTTCGGCGTTGGAGCATCGTCCGCATATTCGCGACTTTCCCTTGCACAAACGCTTTTGACAATTCAAGGCATGCGTTGCGGTTATTTGCGACCTTATGTTGAGCAGACCGTAAGAGCGAATTTCGGGACACTTGTGGTGTCAACGCGCCGTGATACCGACCATAAGCGGAGAGAAACACAACAGGGATACCCTCGTGTAAAAGCGTTTGCATCGCGGGGGTCGTGAGGTTGACATTGCCAGAGATAACCACCTGTCCAAGGTGGATGATCGGAATATCTCTGATAACCTCGTTCTCCTTCGCCACAAGAATGCGTTCACCTGTCTTCTTGATCGCACATCCCGGCTCATCGACATAAAGCACATTATCAATACCGAGAGCGGGCTTGATTCGTTTCGGGCGTTCATCTAACTCGTGGAGATAGGCGACTTCATCCGGTAAGCAAATCGGACGGACACTACAGCCGTTGCATCGATTATCGTGAACAGGCTTCGGAATCTTTTTCGACTCCAACAGCGACCGTGCCTCCGCTACATAACGCAGTGTCGCCTCTCGGAGTTCCTGGTCAAAAGGCACCTTCCGGCGCCGCTTAGAGCCGATGTAGAAGACATAACCGTGTGGAATCGAAATTCCCGTTTTCTCCTCCAATAACAGCCCCTGCAAACAGAGTTGGACCTGATCGTTCAGCCAATTTCCGGTCCCTGCCTTCTTGAATTCAACCGGATAGGGAATACCCTCTTTCTCCTCAACAAGGTCAGTATAACCGGAGACACCGAGGGCATCTGAAGCGAGGTATTGTCGACGCGATATAGTTTTATCCGCTTTTTTCCGGTCTGTCACTGCTGTATGGACGTTTTCATGCTTAATTTTGCCTTCCTCAACATGGTCGTTGACCACCTGATGTCCCTCAATAGATTCATAGTAAAACCGCCTTGGACAGAAGACATAAGTATTAACTTGTGAAAGGGGGATATAAGTTTCTGACATCTGAAATCTCCTTTAATCAACGCGCCGCGTTTGTCCCATGCCCATTGTTGTTTTGTAGCCGGTGCCGCAGTAGAATGCAAAATTTGCCAAGCAGTTCGCTGTTTGGAGCAGCGCCGTATCTAATGAATCTTCGGGATAGAAGACCCACGCACATGTGCCGACCCACCCGACCTCGGTATGCCTTCCGAAGTTCAGTGCCCGTGATTCCGTCGTTACGCTTGTCACCTGTGCATGATCCGAAATGAATGCAAGGATTTCGGTTTTGTCAAGTTTTATAGGGGCGAAGGCGTTCCACTTGTTGATCCAGCTCTGATAGCACCGATCAAGGTCTAAGTAGGCATCGTTACGCGTTTTCTGCCCGCGCGGTGTCAACCGTCGGAACGCTGTCGGCGAATAGAATTTGAAGGACATCCGGGTATCCGTCTTTGCGGATTGAACGAGTTCGGCGTAGGTTTCGCTCTTGCTCCAACTCCGTTCTTCTGTGGCGTATGAGACCATCTGTCTCACCTGAAAAACTGCTTCTCCCAAACGAACGGGTGGCATCGTGAGTGTCAAAAAAGCTTTACCGAAGTGTTGAAACAACGCGTCATCAAGGAACGTAAATCGGAGTTTGCAGTCGGTCCCTGCCCGGATGTGAAGCAGATTCCCGCGCTTTTTTCCTTCAGCAATCAGCGGCGAGACGGTAAACGGTTTCTGTGTAGACTGTGCGTGAAGCGTTTCTGCGAGGTTCGGATCGCTTTCCCGCATGATGGCGAGAAACGCGGCGTGGGCATGGTGTCCCATCGTTGGACGAAGTGTTACATCGGTTTCAGGTATGAGTGAGATAAGCGTGCTGATAGGCATGGGTGGTCTCCTTAATCAACGTTCAAAAAGCGTCAACTGTTCGGCACCTTCTAAAGGTTCTGTACTTTTTTCGGGTTCTACACTAATTGTTTCTGGAGACTGGAGCTGTACGGTATCCTCTGCTTCCGGATTCTCTAAATCTTTCAAATAGTACAGCCAGATATCTTTAGGCTTGTCGTTTTCATCAGTTGTTTTATAGACTAAATTTTGCCGATAACCTTGAGTGCCGCGAGATTCAAATACTTTTGGTGGTTCAACATACCCGAGTTCCTCAGAAAAGAAAGATTCAGGAACCTGAATAAAAAGCTCTTTGAAATAGATACTTCCAGGTCTCTTAAGTAGTTCAAACTTAAATACTTCGTTATACTTATCATAAAATCGCTGAAATACCTTGAAATCCGAGTTAACGGATTCGTTATCAGCTGCTCTGGCAATACAACTTGAGAGAGAGACACTCACAGCATTTTTGGGAAGGTGTTTTGCCTCTTCTACCGGGACCTGGGTCGTAAGCGTAATTGAGGGTTCAAAACCCCGCGTAATTACAAGTCCTCTATCGTGCAGGGGTTTGTTTTCAAGACGTGCTTCATAGACGTATTCATATAACATATCAAAAAGCACTTCCGCCCTATAGTCAGAGTGCAGTTCGTATTCCATAAGTTTAAGTATGTCGCCCGGGTTAAAATTGCTTCCACTCTGCTGCTGCAACTTTTCAATATATTTCGCCATCTTCTCTTCGGAAAGAATAGAGAAAAAAGATGGAATTTTGTTCCCTAAGACGACGATTTCAGCGTTAGGAATCTGCCCTTTACGATTGCACCTTCCTGCACGTTGGATGAGCGAATCAGGATTGCACAATTCGGTGATAAGCAGGTGCGCGTCAAGGTCACATCCGACTTCAATAGCACTCGTTGTGAAAAGAAGGTACCCCTTATCTGCCGCCTCAAGTTTTTTTAGTTTATTATAAACCTTCTTACGCTGTGGGTTAGAGAGTCGCCCATGATAAAGGAAAATGTTTTCACCGTCATCCTGCGCTTTCATATCCATGTAGGCCGGAACAAGGTCTTTAATTGTTTCAATAGTAACAATAATCCGTTTACCTAGTTCGTATTGTCCCGAAACACAAGCCTGTATTTTGTCCGTAACTTCTGTTTGCGTTTCTGCAGCAATATGCGTAATTGTTTTATTTGGATGGTGCCTTTCCTGCTTTTGTACCTGCCAACTTTCCAGATTCAGTTTATCCTCACCTGTAATATAGTCAACGGTGTCCAAGAAATGCAGTTCATTTTGGTATGTATCAGGCATGGTTGCTGTCATGACGACCATATCCAAGCTGGCTTTGTAAAGCGCTTTGATGAGACGTTCAAAGTTGACAAAAGCGACTTGGTCATAAGCGTGAACCTCATCAAAACAGAAAACATTTTTGCGTTCACCACTCTGGTGAATTCGGAATGGAAAAATATAGGATTTGTTAGGTTCACCAAATCCGAAAAAGCGGTACAAGAATTTGTCAAATGTTGTAAGGATAACATCGCCATCGTAGAGATGCCGCCTACCATGTTCCTTTCTTTCACCTTTTGTAAAAACAGTGCGCTGGGATTCTGCTCCGGTGTCAACGACTAATGCATAAGGTTCATTCACTTCTTTTGATGCGCGTTGAAGGTACTTCTCACACCGGCTAATCTGATCGTCAACAAGGCTCCGCGATGGAAAGATTAAAAAAAGCCTGCGTTTGGCAGCAAGACTCGGGATGAGTACAGCCTCTGTTTTCCCGCTACCAGTGGGTGCTTTGAGCAGAAGGGCAGGATTCTCGTCTTCAGCCGTGAGAAAAGCAAAAAGTTTTTCTTGCATTGGGTTCGGTGTGAATTTTTCACCAGCAAATTGTTGATATGCTGTTAATGCGCTGGACACAAAATCATCTCCTTTGGTTCGCGTTCGGCATCTTTTGGAGGATTTTCGATCATCTCTTTCAACTTCCTCAACCGTTCTGATGGATTTTCCATCTTCAAATCTGTTGCGATTTCCTGACGTTCCTTAGTGCCGATTTCCCATTCGTAGTATTTCATTGGCAAAACGATATCTGAGTCCGTAACAAAAGGATCAAATGGCTCAATTTCAATTTTACCGTCTTTTCCGATTTGAGAGTGGAAATCCATAAATACACGCGGTTGAGGCTCACCGATGAAAGTATAGGTTTCGATCTCTGCTTCGATCTGGTCGCACATTTCTAACGTATACAGATCCGTGGGAAAGTTCTCAGCAAACTCGGCATACTTTCCATCATGTTGATCTTTTAACTCCGCTACCGCTTTGGCAATACCTTCTACTGAGAACTCGTGGTGAAGCCGAATAAGTAACTCAACATAGCGATTGTCATCGGAAACTCTAAAACGGTGCCCTCTGAAGGAATAACCTAGAGATTTGCGAGCACTCTCTTTCCAACCTTGATAGATTATGCGAAAAGTTTCAGGTTTGGCGTCGTCGTGTTTTTCTGCTGCCCGTATCAACCAATCGCGAGTTTCGCTGCAATCAACTTTGAAATGCTTAGGGTCAAATCGCTTGACCAATTGGACAACATTCCCAACATGGCTTTCTAAGGTAAGAACAATGACCTTTTTCACATCAGGTCCACTATCAGGTTTAAAAAAAACTCGTCCTACCTTTACCTTTTCAACGTCCCTCGCATCAATCATTAGTGCCTCCTTCCCATAACTCATCAATGAACGGTTTCGGAAGATGAACGTTTCCATCGGTATAATATTCAAGTTCAATCTCTCCGCGAACTTCACCGGCAACAAATGGAACGAACCCGTTAATATCACTCGGTTCCGGGTGTTGAAGGTTCGTCACTTCGGTAGCATCATCTCCCCAAGCATATCGGTACAGTGGAAACGCCTCACATGGAACTCCAACAAGTGCTGCACCGGGCAGAAGCGTATCAGGTTTAGTTTTCATTTTTTTCAAAACGAGTTCACTCGGCCCATTAATCCTATCCAAAAAAGCGTATCCTTCCTTGCCGATTTTACAACCAAAGTTTTCAACCGTTCCCAATTGGCTTAACAATTCCTTGTCCTCCGAGACCACATAACCGATGAGCAGCTCAGCGAACAGGTACTCCCATGTGTGAAGTTGGTAGACTTCCTTCGCGGATTGATGCCGAACGATTCGCGAGAAAGCGTTATGGTTGAAAGATCTGATGCCTTGGCGCTTTGTTGTATGAATGCGATACTCGTTCACTTTTGGATACGCCCCAAGGGGACACAGCTGCGGCGGCAAGGCATAGTAATCCGGATCTTCGACAGCGGTTTCCGGCAGATGTCCAGCTTCCAATAACTTCAATCGGCGTAAAAAACCGGACATCGTTGTCGGTGGTAGAAACGGATATGTACTGATATGCAAGATAGACGAAGGCATTCGTCGGAATGTCAATCCCGATGTCGGTTTAATCACCAGCTTTAGCATCCACATTGAGTACTCCCTCTTCAAATTCAATTAGATACTTCGATAACTTGGCGATAGCAGCATCCCCAATGTAGCGATGGAAACGCCCTTGTGTCAATTCACTGGCAGGTTCTGGTTCCCTTCCTGCGACTGAAAAGGCAGCTCTCCTAAACTGTTTTTTCGCTGCTTTAATGTCTGTAATAGCAGGGGAAACGACAGGTCGTTTGCCAAGCGGAGCAAGATACCGATCAACAACAATCCACGGTTCAGCCACATCCTTGACAAGTATATCATCGTGAATTTTGACCCCTTTAGGATTGCCCGCTCCTAATCGAGCCAAAGCTCCCATAAACGCATAGGCAACAGCCGAAAACTCTGTTTCCGTCATGCTTAAACAGTGATTGTAGACTGGATAGAGAAGTCCGGGTTGATTGTATTCCCGTTTGAAAGGTGTAGGTGTAGGTTCGGATTCAGGTGCTTTCCGTATCATTGAAGGGTGCATTGCCCGTTGTTTTTCCTCGGTGCCCAATTCCTGAATTGCTACTCCGCCGCTATGTGTAAGCCGTCCGATGAGAGTTGTCGCGGGCCGTTCTTCGGACTCGCCTTCAACCTTAGTCTTACTTGTGATGAGACCGCCAAAAACACGGCAGATTGGACACTCTGCCTTACTACACGTATGCGGAATGCCGCAGTTCAAGGAATCTCCTAACAACCTATTTCCAATCGGTGCCCAAATCAAGGCACGGCGTTCAACGCCACGGCGTTTTGTTGGGGAGAGATAACATTTTTCCAGTCCACCATCTCCATCGATTTCTTCACCGTTATTGGGCAACGGGATAGTGACTGTTTCGACTACGTTAACATTCACCTGCGTTTCGTGTCCGAAAAAGAGTTCTTGCCCCCCTTCAAGGATTGCGTAAATGTCAAAGTGGAAGCGTGGTTCGTCCGAATAGTTTTCAAGTCCAGATTTCACGTTAATTGCCATTTGGGTTAATCTCCTTTTTGATTGAATAGGGATGCGAATTTCGCGTGAAGGTTCAGTTTGAGTTGATAAGATAACTTCCTTTGCTGTGCCTTCTTGCAGTACTTCTGTGATATAGCGGCATAGGCGTTAAGAATATCGTCAAAGAAAATAGTTAGTGACTCCTGCCCTTTGTCGGTGCGCCCTTTGCGGTCAGATAGATCCAATTTGAGCGTGTCTTTCAACAGTCGCTTCGCCTCTGCGTAACAGAAATAGTTATCATCGTTGCAGTACATCGTGGCGCGTGTGCCCGGAAGAACATCAGCAGCTTCGTAGTTGAAAAAACTTGGATTCACAACTTTCTCAATGAGTTTTTTGACCTCGCGCACGGTGTCAATATCTGGTTTTTTTCTTAACTCACGGCGGAGGTAGTCGCAATAAGCGTAAGTTAATCCAGTGAGGGCAGCGACATCACGGTAGAATTCTGCTCGTTTCGACATCAATTTATCTCCTTTTGAGGAATCTTTGAGTAAATCACAGTGTTTTTCACGGAGTTCCTCAAGACTCCGTTTTTCACTGTATGATCTATCATGGATCGGTGTAACTTCGGGGTACCCTGCGGTTGCAAGCGTATAGATTGCAGAGATTACCTCATCTTTCTGGATAAGTCGTATTGCTTGGCATAACCGTATATTATCTTTCCGATTCACCACAAGACGAGGCTTAAAACTTGCTTCAAGATGGCTAATCCAAACAAGGTGGCGGGCTTTTAGTTGAATCTCCGATTCGCCAGCGAAAAGTTTAAACTGCATCTTATCAAGAACATCAGTCGGCAATGTTTGTGCGACTTGCCATAGCGCGTACTGCACTTGTCCAATCTTCTCTGATATAGGTGTTGAACCCACAAAATCGTTGCATTTAATTAGCAAATATCGTCCGGCAATTAGGTTTAGTTCACCAAGCGTTAGCATTTGGAGATATTTCTCAGGTGAAACCAATTCGTTTTCTTCGTTTGGGTACGACAAATGAACAATGATCGCACCTCCTGCTAGTTTAATTGGACAACCGAAAGCAATTGCAAGACAATCAAGACAAATAGAGGGTTGTACTTGTCCACTTCCAGATTGCAGCCTTTGAGAGGGATCGGAAAAGACAAATCGGTTTGCCTCTAGTTTTCCCTTGAATCGACGGGCTTCACTGCGAGGAGGCAAAAGTCTACCACAAGCATAACACCGACTTTTGGCTGTATCTCCGGCCTCATGTATTCGGTCCTGGCTCGCTTCTTTGACTGAAGTTAGAGGGCAAGCCAAGGGTTTAAGGGCTTCGTTGAGAATCTCAATGATCTTATCTTCAATCTTCCCTTTTTTCGCGCGGGGTTTTACTGTTCCGTAGGAGAACTGAGTTGCCCCCGTGCGGTTGAATCGGCGGGAGAGCTTTAAAGCCTTATCAAAGAGCTCCATAGCTTCATCAGAATTACTAACGTTCCATAATTCATCGCGCAATTCCGTTAAGAGTTGTTTCAGTTCTTCCCAGTTTTCTCTCTGCGCTTTCTTTCGACCCTCGTCAGTTTTGGCTTTCCTATAGTTATCAGGATATCGGACAACTCTTTCTTCAAGCGTCGCGATGTAGAACGCGGCCTGCAAAAGTTTCATTGCTTCTGTTACTGATGGAAAATGGACATATCCAAAACCTCTGTCTGTCAATTTCATACTATTTACGAACAGCGTAAAAGACTTATATAACTCTTTTTCCGAGTAGGCAAATTCAACGAACTGCTGCCACTCATCCACAAGTTGAAAGTTGATCTCCGGAATAAACAGCGTAACCGTAAATTGATTTTCAGAGAGACGTATGGCGCACCTTTTCCGCTGTAGGAATTTCATGAATCGCTCAATTAATGTATCATAAGCAAGGCGAATCTGGATCTCTTGCGGAAGCACGGTCCGGTAATAATTGTAGACTTTGCCAATTGCTTTATCTGCGAAAAAAATGACCTGATCTGCTTGTACAGAAAGTTTGCTAATTGGATCTTCTGTTTCTTGTGTTTCGTTCCTTAGCAAAGGCACAGCATGTCGAATCATACGTAAAGCCTCCATATCATTCCACCACTGTTCGAGAAGCTGATACTCTTTGCGATGAGAGTGTACAAAAGCCTCAAATTCGTCCGGCAGCTCAGATGTTGTCATCGTAGCGAAGTGTGCTGCTAAGATTTTCGATCCGTGTGCTTTAATATTAACCATGCGTTTTTCTCCTCCCGATTGTTCAGTTGCATTAATTATACCATATAAAATTAGTGTTTTACGCAAAAACTAAAAAAAACGATTTAAAAATTTGAAAATTCGGTGTTTTTTTGATATTTCTTGACTTTAAAAAAAAAATAGAGTATACTTTGTATTGAATATTTCACTTGCAGAAGTAAAGTAGCAGCCGAAAACTATTGCGTATGCTGAGCTGCCTACTGACCGGTCAGTAGGATAGGTTGCCCACCTTCTCACTAAGGTGGTTTTTTGCCCATATCAGAAGTAAAATTACGGCCGAAAACTATTACGTAGGTTAAGCTGTCTCCTGGCCGGCCGGGAGAATAGGTTGTCCACCCTCTCACGGGGGTGGTTTTCTGCTTTAAAGCTCAATAAGAATCCCGTTTTCCTCAGCTCGCGAAAGAAGTTCGACAAATTGGTTATCTGGATGTTTTCGAGACTCCCCGAGAGCACCCGCGAGAGCATCCGCTAATCTCATGAGAGGTTCGTTTTGTCTCTTTTTGATTCCTCTCACATCTCTGACACGACATCCTAACCGTCGCAAGCGGGTTTTGTAATGGCTGCATTTAGGTTGAGTCAGTTCGTCAACATGGACATATACACGGGAAGCGGAACGACGCAATCTGTGAACTACTCTGGCAATGCCTTCAACCGTCGCTCGATCATAATCCGTCGTTTGACGAAAAACGCTGTAAAAGAATGTAACATTAAGAGAAGCAGCTTCTTGAATTGCGGTATGTAAGTAAGTCAAACGTTTGTCTTTTTTTGCAGATGCCCATTTGACTTTTCCTTTCCCAGAAATTTTTTCTAAGGATGCATAAAATTGACGAGTCTCATCTGCATTTCCTGAGGCCACTACTACACTCGCGACAATGAACAATTCGCCTCTCGTGTCTTGCCCAGACTCGTCGGTCAGAAGATCGATTCGTTTCATTTTTACTGTGATTGGTTCAAGTTTGCTCGGCATTCCGTTTTGCTCTAAATTTCCATTGTGACATACATAAATCTAATAACTTAAAATTAAGGATAACACATTTCTATGTGTTTTGCAAATTTTTATCTCGTAATCGAGAATCTTTTCAAGTACGAATGTGGCATACGAAAATTCTAATTTTTCAATCCCGCTATCGAGATACTTCTCGCCAACACTCCAATGTTATTATACACGGTTCTGTCACGTTGGTCAACCAAAAACGCGAACAGAGTTTCTACGTCCCTTCCGAATCTTCAGAATAGACATCATGCATCCGATTCACAATTTCCTGAAACTCTGCCCGAAATTCGGGTGGATCCAAGACCTCCACCGCATCGCCGAGACTCAACACCCAAAATGTGAAGTCTTCTTTCGGGACCTCATAACGAACAATCAGAGCCCCATCTGGACACTGCTCTATAATCTCTTGTGAGCGGTGGCGTTCCTTCTCCGTCACGAGATACGTCTTGTGCGCTGCAATTTTGAGCGTCACAGAGATCGGATCCCCGCTAAAAAGTTCCCATCGAGATGCTAAATCTTCGGACAATGAAAAATCAGCAGGCATTTCAAAAGTCTCATCCGTTAGCGTAACCCTTTGAAAACGCAGGATTTTGAAGGTTAGTGAAGCATTCTCCGATTGATTAGAGCGTGCTTCAAGATACCAATCCGATTTTCGGAAAAAGATGGCGTACGGATGCAGTATATGCCTAACAAACTCCGCTTTGCCACCGGGTTGATAAGTTGCCCGAACCGCCTTTTGCTCGTAAAGTGCCTCCTCCAAAACGCGAAAGTGTCTCTCAACGTCATTATCACTATCATCATTATAGTCTTCTACATTCTCCGAGAGGTGCAGATGTTTCTCAACCGCATCGTCATTATTCACACGCTCAAGCTGTGCCGGAACATCCTCTTGTAATTTGGATTGGATATGCTCAGCAAGGGAGGTGTCAAGTTTTCCCAAGACCCTTTTGAGAGGTGCCTCAAAACGCTGTGCTTTCGCAAGCGGCGAAGCAGTAATCACCAATTCCAGAACCCGTGCTTCTTCCGATGTGATTCGGGGCCAACTTAGCGGACGGTTCGACTCAATAGAATAGTCTCCCTTATCCTTCTTTAGGTCGTAGAATTCTTTGATGATTTTCAGGTCTTCGTAGATGCGAGTGATATCAACATCATAGAAATCTACCAGCTCACGGACCCTGATGCCTCTTGATTTTTGGAGACGCTTTACTATGCTCAAGATACGCCGCACCTGTTTTCTGCCATCGCTATAGCCCATGCCTTTCTCCTTATGAATAACCGTAAGAACGGTTCTAAGCAAGTTTGAATATTATAACGCAAGTTGCCACCTGTTTATACAAATAGCACTCCGCTGGAGTGCCAGAGGTTGAATACACCATTTTCTATAGATATATCATCCCTCTGGGATGGGGAAACAGGTTGAAACCTCAGTGAAACGTGCAAAAGTTGTTAGTAGCAACTTGGATTATTATAGTAAAATTTACGACTTGTGCTAATTAATCTTGTAAGCATAGATTTTTCCTTATGCGAGAACGAGATCTTTGAGTTTCATCAAGGGGCATTCGAGACATTGATTTATGAAAGCACCGAGTAGACAGCTGCCGAACTTATTGCTCATACGCGTTAGCAAACCCCAACGCTTCAACGCACGAACCCGATCAATATGAAAGGGAGAATCGGTTCTGAGCGTAGAGCCGTTGATGGTCGGGATTCATGCCACTTGATGGTTGGAAATAGGTGAGATCAAAATCGCAACCCCTGTCTTTCACGCCTTTCCGCAGCACGTCCAACACCCCACGGTTCGCAATCTGTTTGCTTACACGGTCGAGGAGTTTGGCGGGTGTATCCGCGCCGTACTGGCGTTCCAGTTTCTGATATACTTCCGGCTGTGTGCCCTGAATAAACTGCAGCGTCTCATGAGGTATCAGGCAGAGGGATTTATTATAATGAGAAGATTGGAATGACCGGTAGCCTGACTGATTCAGATGTTGTTCGATGTGATCTTCAAAATCTGTTTCTGTATACGTCGGCACGGTCTAAACCTCGTTAAATGGATGAGGGGTGTTGCTGCATCATCGGTATATCGTTTCAGTTTGAGTTGAAGTCGGGATACGTATCTATTTCCTCTAAGCTTTGTGCGGGCCTCGCTTGTTCTAAGAGCGTGTCAAGGTGTGATAGGTTGTGGATGTTGCTGATTTGACGTGAAAGCACTTCTGGCACGTCCTGAAATCGGAGCTGCAGGAGTTTAAGGATCGCGTCCTGTTTGCCTTCCGCTTCGCCTTGTTCTATGAGAAATTCGGCTGTTGTCTGTGCCATCGTCTCTAACTCCTTAGGGTCTTGAAAAGTATAGCATAGAAATACGAAAAAAATCAACGTGATATATATCGCACGCCAGGGCTATTTAGTTTTAGATAAATTACCGGATTTTCTACATTTCTGAATCTTCTTTTTTAAGTCCGGTGTCCCTTCCCAGTAACGGGTGGGAGCCCTGGTTCCAAACCACACCTGCGGGGCCTGGGGCATCCAAAATTGGACGAAAAAACCGAGAACTGAATGGCTCTGATCTTCCACCCTTAACTTGTTGACGGAAAGTGCCTTCCTACGTATAATAGAAACAATATGACACAAGGCATCTTCATTACAGGCACAGGGACAGAAATCGGGAAAACGGTAATCGCTGGTGGGCTTGCGGCATCGCTCAAACAAGTCGGGACAGACGTGGGTGTGATGAAACCGATCAGCACAGGCGATACCGCTGATGCCGCGTTCCTCAAACACGCAGCACAGGTTGATGATGAACTCTCGCTGATTAACCCAATCTACCTCCGGAACCCGTTAGCACCCGCTGTGGCAGCACGGATGGAAGATAGAGAGATCGACCTGTCATGTATTGAGAACGCCTTCGCAGAATTGCAACAGAGACACGATTTTTTGATAGTAGAGGGTGTCGGTGGCATCGCAGTCCCGATCCGAGACGATTTGCTTGTGGTCCATCTCATCAGTCAGTTACAACTCCCTATACTCATCGTCGCCACCGCCGGTTTAGGCACCCTAAACCACACACTCTTAACCGTCACGTTCGCGCAACAGTTTAACATCCAAATCGCTGGTATTGTGCTCAACGGACTCCGTCCGGAAAGCGCAGGACTCGCCGAAGCAACGAATCCAGTCGAAATCGAGAAGTTGACAGGCGTGCCTGTCATCGGTGTGGTTCCTTATGAAAAACAACTCGACACACCGTCCCCGGATTTAAAGTTTCTGGCAGAATTTACGAACCAGCACATCGCATGGAGGCAATTAGAAATACTTTAAAATGGATACCGCTATTGTTCTCGCCGCAGGATTAGGACGTAAGGTATGGCCCTATGGTGAATTTCGACAGAAATGTACCATCCCGATCGCCAATAAGCCGATAGTGCGCCGAGTCGTAGAGACATTGGTCGAGGCAGGATGCCAGCGAATCATCGTTGTCGTGGGGCATCACGCGCAACAGGTGCGCGGCGCCCTCGCCGATATACCCAACGTCGTTTTTGTCACACAACACTCGCTTGACGGCACCGTAAGTGCAGTGCTAACAGCACTCGAACATCTCGAAGATCAACCTTATCTCGTAGCTTACGGTGATACTGTAACCACCGCTGATAATCTCCGTAACTTTATTGAAGAATTCCGATCGCACAACGTAGAAGCCGCAGCACTCGTGCAAGCCCTTGGTAATGAAGACGCAAGCGATTGGCTTTGTGCGGGTATCGGGACAGAGGCACTCGAAAACGGGAGTCTCTCAAAAATTAACGGGATCGAGGGGCATCCGCGCGGCGGTTCACATCGGCTTTGTGGTGTATACGCCTTTAAAAGCAGCGCGACCCCCTACCTCTTAAGAAACCCCGGCATCGTTACGCGTGTCCCGGTAGGAGGGATGCCGCCACCTGAATCCGAGATTGCACAATCTGTGCAACTCATGGTAGACGACGGAAGGACTGTATTAGCCGTTCAGACAGAAGACTTTTTCGTCGATGTCGATAAGCCGTGGCACGTGTTGGAGGCGAACAATCGGTTCGTTGATTACCTCGCAAAACAGGTTACAGAGGACCACATCGCGGCGGGTGCGAAAATCTCGGATGCTGCTGAAATCAATGGACACGTCGTGTTGGGAAAAAACAGTGTGATTGGCCCCCGTGTCGTCGTCAACGGCACGCTAATTGCAGGCGCGAATAATAACATCACGAACGGTGCGATTTTACACGGAAGTATCTTCGTCGGAGACCACTGTAGAATCAGCGATTATTGCGATGTCAGCAGTAGTGCTATTGGGAACCGGTGTATCATTGGACACGGTGCCGAGATGGCAGGCGTGCTGTTTGATAAAGTCTATCTCTATCACTATTGTGAAATGTCCGGCGTTTTTGGATGCGCGACCGACATCGGGGCAGCGACGGTCTGTGGAACGCTCCGATTTGATGATGGAGATACCCCGATACAGGTAGAAGGACGTTATGAAGTACCGCCTTACGGGTCAAATGCGACTTACATGGGTGACTACTGTCGGACTGGCGTGAACGCGATCATTATGCCCGGCAGGCGGATCGGCGCTTATAGTGTCGTCGGACCCGGGGTGATTCTATACGACGATGTACCGAGTAAGACGATGATCATGGCGAAACAGGAACTTATTACGAAACCGTGGGGACCGGAACGTTACGGCTGGTAAATAGGTCTTAACTGTAGGAGCGAGCTGTGCTCGCGATAGGGTAAGAGCCAACTGCGCTCGCAATACTAATCCGATAGGAGTTCTTTGAGTAGATTGGTCAACTCATCGTTATCGGCAGCGAGTTCAAAGACGCGTTTAATCTTATCTTCACGCGTCGTTTCGGATTCAGATTCGGGTGTCCCGTCTGGAGACCAGAGCACTTCAAGTTGTTTTGGATTGAGTCGATCGTAAGTAACTTTGACGAGTGTGAAGGGATAGTTTTCAGGGATGATGACGATCCAATCAATAGTTTCACCGCGAGCAGAGTATTGCCTATCCACAGTCAACTTTGATTCCTGATGCGGTACATTCTTTTTAACCCATTGCTTACGACCGAGTGTATCCGTTTCAAAATGACCGACTTCTAACCAATTGCGTCCCGCGCCGTTCGGTTTAGTGGTAATTTCGATGCGTTCCATGACTGGTTCTCCATTCTATATAGGATTTACGCATTTTTTTATCATAATCTACATATTATGCTGCAGGCGGGGTTTCAAACCCAGCCTGCAAGGGAGCTGCGTAAGTCCTACTATATTTAGACCCTGCGCGAAATTGCGTGGTTAGCTACGAATCTTGCACAAGAAATTTTAACACGCTGCGCAAAAAAAGTCAAGCATCCTGAATTACACGCAAAAAAAGCAGCGCGCTATTGCATTTTCTGTTTGAATGCAAGAAAAAAAACGTCACAGAAAATCACTAAAAGCTGAATATTCGGAAAAAATAAATTTGCATTTTTCGGAAAAAATAAGTATAATTGTAATAGGGAGTGGTATTTTCGCGTGGTACGCGCTAACATTGGCATTTTATTACATAGAGTGAAGGGACAATCTTGACATGCAAGTGGAAATGAGATACGGAACCGGTACTTTACCGATCGAGATTCCGGACAAGAATGTTGCTGGCGTTCTTGAAATTTCGGAAAGCGTTCCGTTGCCGGATGAAGCGGGTGCCGTTCGTGCAGCGATAGCCCAACCCATCGCTTCATCACCGTTAGTTGAACTTGCCAAAGGTCGCGAGTCAGCATGTATTGTAATTTCTGACGTAACCCGTCCTGTCCCGAATAAAGTCATCCTCCCACCGTTGTTGGAAACGCTTGAAACAGCGGGCATCTCACGCGAGAAAATCACGATTCTCATCGCAACAGGTATCCATCGTCCTAATGAAGGTGAGGAACTGGCACAAATGGTCGGGCGCGATATAATGGATTCATACCGTATCTTGAACCATTTTTCCCAGAAGCCAGAAAATCACGGATATTTAGGCGAGACCCGAAACGGAACACCGGTTTACATTGACAAAGCCTACCTCGAATCGGACCTGAAGATTACCACTGGATTGATTGAACCGCATCTGATGGCAGGATATTCCGGTGGCAGAAAAGCGATCTGTCCCGGTGTCGCCTCTATTGAGACCATGAAGGTGATGCACGGCCCCGAATTGATGGAACACCCAAAGTCAGCAGTCGGGATCCTCGACGGAAATCCGTTTCACATAGAAGCGACCGAAATCGCTTTGATGGCAGGTGTTGATTTCAATCTGAACGTTGCAATTGATAAGGAACGCCAAATAACAGGTGTTTTCGCAGGCGACATAGTTGAATCTCACCGGGTCGGTGCAGAATGTGTTGAAAAGCAGGCAAAGGTTACGCTCCCCGCGCCAGCGGATGCAGTCGTCGTCTCGTGCGCGGGCTACCCGCTGGACGCAACATTTTACCAAGCCATCAAAGGGCTACTGACGGCTGTCGAGATTGTGAAACAAGGCGGTAGCATCTTACTTGTTGCGGCTTGCAGTGAAGGCATTGGTAGCAAACCTTTTACTGACTTAATTTTCAAAACCGATGATTTAACAGCATTTGTGCAAGGACTTTACAACCCTGCGAACTTTGTCATTGATCAGTGGCAACTCGAAGAATTGGCAAAGGTTGCTCGGAAAGCAGATATATATTTTTATACCGATGGTATTCCTTACCATCAACGGGCAAAACTGTTCGTGCATCCACTGAAAAGCGCACAGGAGGGTATTGAAGAAATCTTAACCCGATACGGGGAAGATGTCCAAATCGCTGTAATTCCTGAAGGACCT
Organism: Candidatus Poribacteria bacterium; assembly: GCA_022394775.1. Taxonomy (GTDB): domain Bacteria; phylum Poribacteria; class WGA-4E; order WGA-4E; family WGA-3G; genus WGA-3G. The sequence goes on along the minus strand of JAGFCB010000064.1, from coordinate 32,244 downwards.
TACGTCTTGGCACAGTTGGCAGGGGCTTAATACGCGATAGAAGTTGTGATCGAAACATTTAAGCGATTGGTAGAACGCCGTCAGCAACATCTAAAGTTGAGACTGAACAGTACATGGCAAATCCTATTGTAACCCTCAGAGCGTATAGGGATGGCTTGCATCTGATTATCAAGCCGCGCCTATCTATAGCGGAAGTTGAAGAAGCGATTCAGCAAGAGATCTCTCGCATGAATCGACCTTTAGTAGGAACGTCTGTGCAAATCGTTCTTAAATCTCCAGTTTTAGAAGAGGAAGAGATCTCGCTTTTAAGATCAAAACTTCAGGAGGACTACAATCTCACCGTGCGCGGTATTGATGTCGTTGATGATGAATCCGTCTCACCTCCGATTGCTGCCGCGCCCACGACGCACTCAATATCGCAAACAGCGGATGCCCGCGCGCCGCGGAACAGTGAGCCCTCCCGGATTATACCGCACACAATCCGTTCAGGACAAACAGAGGAATTTCCACAAGGCAGCCTTATTATCTACGGCGATGTCAACTCAGGGAGCGAAGTGAAGGCGGGAGGCGACATTGTTGTGCTGGGGACGCTGCGCGGGAATGCTTATGCTGGCATGAACGGTCGGCTATCCGCTGTGATTATCGCAATGGATTTCGCGCCCTTACAACTTCAGATTGGAAACTATGCGTGCCGTTCACCGGTGAGTCAGGAACCCCGAGGTTACGCAGAGATCGCCCGCATCGGTGCAGAAGATGTAATTATTGTTGAAAAATTTGATAAATTTTAAGATAGGAGGTTCCGGTTATGGGAAAAGTAATCGTAGTGACATCAGGAAAGGGAGGTGTCGGTAAAACAACCTCTACCGCCAATTTAGGCACAGCACTCGCCCTCCTCGGTAAATCCGTTGTGGTCGTGGATGCAGATGTCGGACTTCGGAATCTGGATATCGTGATGGGGCTTGAGAGCCGGATTGTCTATACCTCAATGGATGTCATTGAAAAGCAGTGTGAACTCGCGAAAGCCCTCGTTAGAGATCGACGTGTTGACGGTCTGATGCTACTCGCAGCATCGCAGAAAAATAACAAAGACGACATCCAGCCAGAACAGATGAAAGCGATTTGTGATAAGTTGCGGACGACGCACGATTTCGTGTTAGTGGATTCGCCTGCGGGTATTGAACGCGGTTTCAGCAACGCTTCCGCCGGTGCGGACGAAGCCATCGTTGTTACAACGCCAGATGTCTCAGCTATTCGGGATGCTGACCGGATCATCGGATTGTTGCAAAACGCGCAGATCGAACCGATTAACCTCGTTTTAAACCGCTTCTCGGCGCAGCTTGTAGGGAATGGCAGCATGATGGATCAAGCCGATGTCCTGGATATCCTCAATATTGACCTCATCGGCGTTGTTCCTGAAGACAGCGGTGTTATTACCTCCACAAACCGGGGCATTCCACTCGTCTATGAAGACGCTTCGCCGGGTGCGCAAGCGTATATGCGTATCGCACGACGACTCACAGGTCAGCGTATTCCGATCCCTGATTTAGAGGATAAAGGCTTATTCAACAACATTGTAAAGTGGTTCACGAGAAATAGATAAGGAGTTATCTGATGAATATCAGCATAAAACAATTATTCGGGCGCAAACCGAAATCGAGCAGTATCGCGAAACAGCGCCTGAAACTGGTCATCACACAAGATAGATTTGATGTTGATGACCGGGTTATGACCAGGTTACATCACGAATTGGCAGAGGTGCTGGCAAAGTACTTCGAATTTTCAGCCAACTCTATTAAGATGGACTTGAAACAGGAGGGGAATTCCTATATCCTTGTCGCGGATTTTCCGTATACGAAATTCCACAACACGAATATGGGACAATAACGGCGAGTGAGAGATTTACGCGCCTTGAAAGCGTGTTCGCGACCTATAAGGGTTTCCCGCGTCAAAGAATCAACTCCCAAATCGCTGTTGCGACCCCATTATCGTCGTTTGTTGTGGTGGTGTAATCCGCACAGGCAAGGATGGGTGGCACCCCGTTTGCCATGGCTATCCCGAACCCCGCCGTTTTGAGTAGACTTTCATCGTTATAACTATCGCCAAAAGCAACAACCGTATCTATCGGGATGTTGAACCGATTGGCGAGTGCTGTGAGTGCGCGTCCCTTCGTAACCTCTGGATTCATAAATTCAATATATTCTGCTTGGGTCTGCGTAACGTAAAGCTTCTCCGTGTAATCGGTTTGAAAATGTCTTAAGAGCGGTTGTAATTTTTCAGGCGTATGGATGATAAGCAACTTCGTCGGTGTTTCGCCCGCTAACTCGCGAAGGTCCCCTACAGGTGTAGCCGGGACTCCCGTTCGTTCTTCATAAAGATCGCTCCATGCGTTCTTTTCAGCGACATAGAGTGCGTCGTTCAAACAGTAGTTGAGATGTAACCCCTGTTTAATACAGTCATTGACAACTGCCATCGCGTAATTTGCTGGAACTGGCGTGTGGTGATAGACTTCGCCGGTCGTTGCATGTCGCACCATTCCGCCGTTATAAGAGATGATGGGATTCTCAAGTCCGATCTGATCGCTGATCGGTTGAATAGAGCGGTGCATCCTTCCTGATACCAATACGACAAGAATATCATTCGCGGCTAATGCCCGAAGCGCGTCTCGGTTTTCTGGTGATAATGTATGATCACTACTGAGGAGTGTGCCATCTAAGTCGAAAGCCGCTAAGCGGCATGGGATTTTCACGTCTTTTCCTTCCATTTACCTCACCTTAATAGGACTTACGCATTTTTCTATAATAACGGACATCCGATGCCCTTTGCAGGCGGGGTTTCAAACCCCGCCTGCAAAGGGTGTCTGCAGTGGGGCAGCGTAAGTGCTACTTAAATAGAATTACCAAATTGTCTGTTCTGTCTCTCGGTCAAAGAGATGCATTTCCGCTGCATCAAAATCCAACCAGATCGTATCCCCTACCGCAACTTGGAACGTCGGATGTGCTCTAACCCGAAGTAGAATTGGGTCTTGTGTCTCCGCATGCGTACCGAGAAAGAGGTCAAGGATGTTCACTGCGCCCAGCGGCTCAATGAGATGCACCTGTGCAGATATTTTTTGTTCAGTCGGTTGACTCGCGGCTGTGATGTGTTCGGGACGAATGCCGAACACTAAGCCGTTTTCTTGTGTCGTTGAAGTGATACCCGATTGCCGTTCTGGCGAGAGCTGCAGATGAATATCCGTGTGCCTGAGCCGTAAAACAGATGTCCCTTCCTTGGCGACAAGTTCGGCATCGAGGAGGTTCATGGTAGGCATCCCCATAAACCCGGCGACGAAGAGGCTTTGCGGTTTATTGTAAATCTCGTCCGGTGTGCCAATTTGTTGCAGAACACCGAGGTGGATCACAGCGATTCTGTCTGCGAGGGACATCGCTTCAACTTGGTCATGCGTTACAAAAATAGTCGTCGCGCCGATTTCATGTTGAAGCCGTTTAATTTCGGCGCGGGTATCAACGCGGATCTTAGCGTCTAAATTCGCCATCGGTTCATCAAGGAGATAGACTTTCGGTTGGCGCACCATTGCCCGTCCGAGCGCGACCCGTTGCATCTCACCACCGCTGAGAACGCTCGGTTTCCTATTTAACATGTCAGATATTTGTAGGATTTCGGCAACCCGTTTGACGTGCGTGTCAATCTCCGGCTTTGAAACCTTTACGGCTTTGAGTGGGAAAGCGATGTTATCGTAGACATTCAGATGCGGGTAGAGCGCGTAAAATTGGAAAACAAAAGCGATGTCCCGATCCGCAGGCGAGAGATCGTTGACCCGTTCGCCATCAATGAAGATGTTCCCTTCTTCAGGGTTTTCTAAGCCTGCGATGAGGCGGAGTGTAGTGGTCTTGCCGCAGCCGGAGGGTCCTAAAAAGACGACGAACTCTTTATCCTCAATTTCGAGGTTAAAATCTTTGACTGCGACGACATCGCCGTAGCGTTTTACAACGTTTTCCAGCTTGATATTTGCCATATATTAGTTTTCAGTTTTTAGTTTTTAGTTTTCAGTTAAAGAGGGTTTCTGTGGTGGATACAGTCAACATTACTGCCACAAGGTGGCTCTTAACTGATAACCGAGAACTGATAGCTGATAACCATTCCTCTGACTGCCATTTCACATCAGAAAGTGCATCACTGCCCCTGAAATGAGGGGCACCGTGAGATTGTCGTCAATTGGGACCGGAATGAGTTCCACGACCGTTGCGACGAAGGCACCGATGACCGCGATAATAGGATTGAGTTGAACTAAAGCAATTGCGACGCAAACAATGAAACACGCCGCGCTCCCCTCCAAACTCTTTGAACCGAGGAGCTTCGTCCGCCCCCACTTTTTGCCGACCAGTGCCGCTGCCATATCCCCTAATACCATGAAAAAGATGCAAACAATAGCGAGTGTCTTTGAAAAAAAGAAAATACACAGGAATGCACTCATCAGGTAATAGGTCGCGCCTGTCACTGCCCCTTTGCGCTCGTGTTTTCGGAGCAGCGGTGTAAAAATTCGGAAAAAGAACGCTCCGAAATGTGGCGAGAGCCATTTCACTAATTCCACAGTAAGCGCGAGCCCCGTCAGTATCCCAATTATCACCAACATCGTTGGCTTATCCAGGAAGAGATAGATAACCGGTAAAGTGAGTCCTGATAAATGAATACTTTTTCGGAGCAGCTCGCCTAACACTGATTTGCCCTCCACACAACAAAATAATGTACGCTTAATTATTATAGAATCTATAGGGGAAAATATCAAGGGAAAAGCGGGGAATAGTTACCAGTTACCAGTTATCAGTAACCAGTTAAGAGTGCCTCACAGTGAGCGTCTGATTCATCGGAACTTGGAACTCGCCTCTGTCAACTTTTTTAGAATACGAACTTATCCCTATCCGCTTTCGCCTTCGCCTCGTTAACGAACGCCAACAGAATCAACCCAGCGATAAAGAAGATCATCAATGAAATAATAGCGAGGCGTGCGCTGCCTGTAATTTGTTTGATAACACCAAAGGTCACGGGTCCCCAAATCGACGAAAACTTGCTAAAGACAGCGTAGAAGCCGTAAAACTCCGCACTTGCCTCTTCTGGAATCATCGCGCCATAAAGGGAACGGCTCAACGCCTGCGTTCCGCCGAGAACAACGCCAACAACCATGCCCAAAATAAAGAATTCCGTTGCAGTATGGATGAAATACCCATAAGTCACAACCCCGCTCCACAAGACTAAAGCGAACATTACGGAACGTTTGGCGCCGATGCGATTTGCGAGCCGATTGAAGATCAATGCCCCACCAATCGCAACAACTTGGACGAGCAAAAGTGTTACCATCAGTGCCGTTGTTGTGAGTTTTAACTCTTCGGTGCCGTAAATCGTCGCCATACTGGTAACGGTGTGGATACCATCATTGTAGATCATAAACGCGATGAGAAAGAGGATGAGGTGTTTAAAACGTCCGACCTTTTTCGCAGTGGTAATTATCCGACTGATGCCAACGATAAGATACGCTAAAATTTTCGGCTGATGCTGATACTTTTCTGGCAATTCGTAAGGTGTTTTTTCCTCTTTTAGATATTTCATCGCCAATAAGGTCCACCCTGCCCACCAGAGTCCTGTCATCGCCATTCCGATGCGTGCCGCCATCGCTTGTCCTTCCGGTGTCTTTTGCGTGGCGACGAGGACGAGGGCAAGGGTAAATTGCAGCGAGCCGCCGACATATCCGAACGCATAGCCTCTGGCAGAGACGGAATCCAGTTTGTCTTCAGAGGCGATCTGTGGTAAGAACGCATCGTAGAAGACATTCCCGCCAACAAAGCAAATTTGAGAACCGAGAAATAGCACAATCGTCAATCCGACATCACCGGATCCACAAAAATAGAGCATCGTTGCGAAGAGGCTGCCCATATACGCGAAGCTCGTGAGAAATTTCTTTTTTCCTGAAGAGAAATCGGCAATCGCACCCAGCACCGGCGCAAAAAGGAATACACAGAATGCCGCGCCCCCTAACATAAAACCCCATAATGCTGTCGCGCTCATATTCATGCCGAGAATGTCCACACCTGCTTCGCCTACAATGGCTTTCGCAAAATAATTCGGCAATATGGCGGCGATCACAGTGGTGACATAGGCTGAATTTGCGCAGTCGTACAGGCACCACCCAAAGATTGTTTCCTTATCGTTTTTCATGGTTCTTAGGACTTACGCAGCCCCAGTGCATTCGGGGTTTGAAACCCCGAATGCAGAGTGCGTAGGATGTCCATTATCATGGAAAAATGCGTAAGTCCTGGTTCTCCTATCTGCAAGGTGCTAAGATTCGGATGCCTTTGTATTTTCTCATACTTTCGGAAGGAAATCAATAAGATTCTTTAGGGCAGTCGGTGTGAGTCGCGAGTAAAACTCGCTCCTACAAGAAGAGGGGGAAAAGGGAAGTTATACCAATGTTAGGTGAATTGGAGGGTAGTGGGAGCGTGAGGGTTCCACGCTCCCAGTGCGCTTATTTTTCCGAGATTAGGCAAGGTCGAAGCGATCAAGATTCATGACCTTGTTCCATGCAGCGACGAAGTCTTGCACAAATGCTTCCTGCGCGTCATCACACGCGTAGACTTCCGCAACGGCTCGGAGTTGGGAATTTGAACCGAATACGAGATCCGCCCGGGTGCCTGTCCATTTGAGATCACCTGTCAAACGATGGCGCGCTTCAAATACACCCTCGGTTGTAGAGGACGGCAGCCACTCGACGTTCATGTTAAGCAGGTTCACGAAGAAATCAGTCGTCAACGTCTCCGGACGGTCGGTGAGGACACCGAGTTCGGACTGACCTACGTTTGCATTCAGGACGCGCAAACCACCAACAAGAGCCGTCATCTCAGGAGCCGTCAGCGTCAGCATGTGTGCGCGATCCACTAACAGTTCTTCAGCGGTTCTCTCGTGTCCGTTTGCGAGGTAGTTACGGAATCCGTCGGCAGTCGGTTCAAGCACCGCAAACGATTCGACATCGGTTTGCTCCTGCAACGCGTCCGTGCGTCCCGGCGCGAAGGGAACCTCTACATCGATATCGGCATTCTTCGCAGCTGCCTCGACCCCAGCACACCCAGCGAGAACGATTAGGTCAGCGAGCGAGACCTGCTTCCCGTCGGACTGCGATCCGTTAAATTCCGCTTGAATCCCTTCCAAGGTCTGAATCACGTTTGCTAATTCAGACGGATTATTGACTTCCCAATCCTTTTGCGGTGCGAGACGAATGCGTGCGCCGTTAGCACCACCACGCTTATCAGTACCGCGGAACGTTGCCGCAGATGCCCAAGCGGTCGAGACGAGTTGGGAAATGGACAACCCTGACGCAAGGCACTTGCTTTTGAGGGCAGCGATGTCTTGATCGTCAATCAATGCGTGATCGACATCAGGGACAGGGTCTTGCCACAATTGCGGTTCCGCAGGCACCCAAGCACCGAGACAGCGTGTGCGCGGTCCCATATCGCGATGGGTTAGCTTATACCATGCCCTCGCAAATGCGTCTGCGAATTCATCCAAGTTCTCATAGAAACGTCTGGAAATCTTCTCATAAGCGGGGTCTGCCTTTAACGATAAATCCGTCGTGAGCATCATGGGTGCATGTGTCTTCGATGCGTCGTGCGCGTCCGGTACAGTGCCTTGTGCAGATTCATCTTTCGGTGTCCACTGCCATGCACCGCCGGGACCTTTCCCTAATTCCCACTCATAGTTGAACAGGTTTTCAAAGAAGTTGTTGTCCCACTGCGTCGGTGTAACGGTCCATGCGCCCTCTAAGCCGCTGGTAATCGTGTCGGCACCCTTACCACTGCCGTAGGTATTCTTCCAGCCAAGCCCTTGCTGCTCAATAGGCGCGCCCTCCGGCTCGGGGCCGACGTATTCGTCTGCATCCGCAGCACCGTGGGTTTTGCCGAACGTGTGTCCGCCAGCGATGAGTGCGACCGTCTCCTCATCGTTCATTGCCATACGACGGAACGTCTCTCGAATGTCTCTCGCTGCAGCGACCGGATCCGGGTTCCCGTTCGGTCCTTGCGGATTCACATAGATTAAGCCCATCTGAACAGCACCGAGAGGTTCCTCGAGTTCCCTATCACCGGTATAGCGTTCATCACCGAGCCACGTGGTCTCGGATCCCCAATAGATGTCCTCTTCGGGTTCCCAGACATCCTCGCGCCCGCCAGCGAATCCGAAGGTCTTGAGACCCATCGACTCCAGGGCACAGTTCCCTGCGAAGATTATCAGATCCGCCATCGAGAGCTTCCGACCATACTTCTGCTTGACGGGCCAGAGCAACCGAACCGCCTTATCAAGGCTGGCGTTGTCGGGCCAACTGTTGAGAGGTGCAAAGCGGAGCGTGCCGGAGGCACCGCCACCGCGTCCGTCGTGGATGCGGTATGTGCCAGCACTGTGCCACGCCATCCGAATGAAGAGCGGGCCGTAGTGTCCGTAGTCGGCGGGCCACCATTCTTGCGATGTCGTCATCACTTTTTCGACATCCCGCTGCAGTTCCGCTAAGTCGATTGTATTGAACGCTTCAGCGTAATTGAAATCCTCGCCCATAGGATTGGATGAGGATGGGTTCTGGTGGAGCATCTTCAGGTTCACCTGATTTGGCCACCAGCGTTGATTCGCTATAGTGCCCCGTGCATCAGCGTGATGCATTACTGGGCATTTACTTTCGTTGCTCATATTCGCTCCCATCGTGTTCTGGATTTTTTCTAATCTATTCTTTGATGTACTTCCCCTAATCCATAATGAGTAGGTAGCAGACACATAACCTTGTGGTTAGGCTTACTATGTCTGCCAATGTGATGTATTATGCCATAATTTCTGACCAAAGTCAAGTCTTTTTTCACGTTTCGCGCCTTTCCAAAAGAGCGACTTTTTCTTTCCTGATTCAAGACGATAACAAGTTTGTGTGGGAAGTCAATTGCGGCATTTCTACAAACGGGTTGAATGCGTCTAAAAATCGTAAAGATTAGACATGCAGATTTTCGATGGATATGGTATAATAAAAAAAAGTTTGGGATAACTGCGGAGGTTGGATTCCTTATTTTGTATACCATGGATTATCTATGTAGATGGCTATCAATTTTACTCCTCTTTTCCGTCAGTGTTGGCGTGTATGCCGATGACGCTGAGGAATTTCAAGCAGAAGCGTATCGTACATACCAGAGCGTTGAGATCGACGGCGAACTCACAGAATCCGATTGGCAGAAAGCAACCCCTATTCGTCGATTCATTCAATTTGAACCTGATGAAGGCGTGCCGCTAACAGAAGCGACAGAGGTGCGTATCCTTTACGATGACAGACACATCTATTTCGGTTTTGTTTGCAGTGAATCTGACCGTTCCAAGATTATTGCGAATAAGATGCGACGCGATACAATGTTATGGGACAACGACAACGTCTTTGTGCTGTTAGACACCTATAATGACCGACGGAGTGGGTTCTTCTTCCGGGTTAATCCGCTCGGTGCGCGGGAAGATGTTGCGATTATGGACAGCGGCGACAGCCGAAACGAGAACTGGAATGCCGTTTGGGACAGTAAAGGAAAAATTAATAACAACAATTGGACAACAGAAATCGCGATTCCGTTCAGTCAGCTGAGGTTTAAGGACGAAGCAGCGGTAACATGGGGACTGAACCTTGGACGCACCATCCAGAAAAACCAAGAAGAAGGCACATGGGCACCAGTGCCAGCAGCATATACCTTTCAAGCACGTTACCGGACAACACACTTAGGGACGCTAACGGGTATCTCCGAAATCTCACAACGCCGAAACATTGAGTTTTTGCCGTATCTACTCCCGGGTGTTACCCGGACAGCGGAAGAAGGAACGATCGGTGTACTTGACCTTGGGGCAGATATGAAAGTGAGCCTCACCTCAAACCTGACCGCCGATCTCACGGTTAATACAGATTTCGCACAGGTTGAGTCAGATCGCGAACAAGCGAATTTAACGCGGTTTAGTCTCTTCTTCCCAGAAAAACGGCAATTTTTCTTAGAGGGCGCGGGCTTATTTGACTTTGGCATTCCACGGACGAGTTTCAATGCCCCGCCACCGCTGCTACTGTTCTACAGTCGCCGCATCGGTATCGAAGAAGGGCACGCCATCCCGATTCTGGGGGGTGGCAAAGTTACAGGTAAAGTCGGGGGCTTCGGCGTGGGATTGCTGAATGTTCTCACGGACACGTACAAGGCTGCTGCTACAGAAGATTTAGACGCAGTTGACCTTGATAGAACGAACTATTCGGTGCTGCGTATCAAGCGCGACCTTTTCACTGGATCAAGTCTCGGTGTGATTGCAGTTAATAAGCAAGGTCTTGACGCGCACAATCGCGCAACAGGCGTTGATTTCATCTACCGTCCAACCGACAGTACAAATTTTCGGGGTCTCTGGGCGCGCACTTTTGAACCGAGCGACATTCAGGATGAGCAAACCGCTCAGGAAAACGACACCGCTCCGCTAAACACAAATGCGTTGTACTTCGGCGGCAATTGGCAGAGCACTGTAGCACGGGTGAATGCCTCTTATACGGACATCGGTGAGGCGTTCAACCCTGAAGTCGGCTACGTCTACCGTAAAGGTAGCCGATGGTTTCGGAGCGAAATTCGAGGCACACCTTATCTTCATTGGTACGGTTTTCGTCGGATGTGGATTGGACCGGAGATCGACATCATCCTCAATTCGGATAACGAATTAGAGACGCGGACCTTTATCTGGAGCACATGGCTTGAATTGGAAACAAACGGTTGGGGCGGTCTCCGAATCTACCGAAATTTTGAGAACCTCACCGAGGACTTTGAAATTCGCGATGGGATCATCATTCCGAAAGGCAAGTACGATTACAATAACTATAGCCTCATGCTCAATGCGGAAGGCAACGTCTTTAATGGACGTTTGGGGTTCAACATTGGAGATTTCTACAACGGTACCCGACGCGGGTTTGAACTTCGGCTTGACCTTCGACTCACTGGACGCTTTAGTTTGGAACCGAGATATGAGTTTAATCGTGTCACATTGCCAGACGGTTGGTTTGATACGAACGTCTTCGGCGGGCGCGTCGGTTATTCTTTTTCCACAGATCTTTTTACGAAACTCTATGTCCAATGGAACAGCGATCGCAATCTGATTACCACGAATTTCTTAGTTAATTATATTTATCGACCCGGTAGTGATTTCTATTTCGTTTTTAATCAGACATACGGGACAGACAACATGACATCAGGATTAATGGATACAACCGTAGTCGGTAAGGTCACGTATTGGTGGAACCCGTGATATTTTCTGAGGTGGCTGTCGGCAGTCGGAAATCATCGGCGGTCAGCAAGCCGTAGTCCGTAACGCAGTGGGGGGTTTGCTTGGGTGTTTCCCCCAGATTTTTGAAAGGCATGTCAATGTCAAAACCCATGTCGCTACGCCGCAAAGAAAAATAAAAACTGTAGTCCGTAACGTAGTGGAGGACGGATCTACGGAAAGGTTGCCAAACCACAAATCTACCCTCAACGAACCACAAGGAAATATAAAAATATAGTCCGTAACGTAGTGGAGGACGGATCTACGGAAAGGTTGCCAAACCACAAATCTATCCTCAACGAACCGCAAGGAAATACAAAAATATGAAGATTGTTGATGTGAAGACCTATCTCGTTGATGTACCGCCACCGCATTGGGGCGGCAGACGCTGGATTTTCGTCAAACTGATAACAGATGAAGGCATCGAAGGCGTAGGCGAATGTACGTATCATACGCAACTCAACCACGTCGTCGTTGAACTCATCAAGGATTGGGGCGAGCGTTTCCTGATCGGGGCGGACCCATTTCGGATCGAAAAAATCTGGTCAACGCTCTATGAAGGCCCGTGTGTCAGACACTCCGGACCCCTGACGACACCAGCGATGAGTGCCATTGAAATGGCATGTTGGGACATCGTTGGCAAGGCGTTAAATCAACCGATTTACAACCTGTTAGGCGGTATGTTCCACGAAAAATTGCGCGCCTATTCCTACCTCTTGCAATGGCGACGCGGCGATTCACCAGAACAGACTGGCGAACTCGCGCTCTCTTACGTCGAGAAAGGTTTTACTGCAGTTAAGTTTGACCCCGTCGATGCAGGCACTGCCGACAGGTTAGAGACACTCGACTACGCAGAGAGCGTCATCCGAGGCATCCGCGATGCCGTTGGAGACAGGTGCGATATTCTGATCGGGACGCACGGGCAATTCAACACAAACAGCGCAATCCGTTTCGCGAAACGCGTCGAACAGTATGATCCGCTCTGGTTTGAGGAACCGATACCGCCGGAGAACGTCAAAGAGATGGCACGCGTCGCACAGTCAACAAGCATCCCGATTGCTACGGGGGAACGGTTATTGACGAAATACGAGTTCGCGGATCTCTTGGAACAACAAGCAGCATCTATCTTGCAGATGGATTTGACGATTACAGGCGGTATTCTTGAGGCAAAGAAGATTGCATCTATGGGTGAGGCACACTACGCGCAGATCGCACCGCACTTGTATGGTGGTCCGATTGGCGGTGCGGCGAATATTCAACTGGATGTCTGTAGCCCGAATTTCTTGATTCAGGAAGGTATCCATACGTGGGACGGTTTCCACGCCGATATTCTCAAGGAACCGTTGCAGTGGAAAGACGGGTATATCATTCCATCAACAAAACCGGGACTCGGGATCGAATTGAACGATGTCGTTTTGGAAAAGCATTCGGTTGTCGTTTAAAAATATCGTTCGACTGAATTATAAGGCTTAAAATGGGTTAAAGAGAATTAATGTGTTAGCCGAAAAGGCAGCAATTAGGTTAGTTCGGTTTCAGTATCTGATCCGGAGCGGTTAGGGATACAGCTTGCATTTAGGCATGTATGCCACAAAAACCGCTCTTATCAGATTTAAACGACAGCGCTTCGCTTTTGGGTATCAATAATGTATTTGGTTTGTTATTCATGTAGGCACGGGTACGGCGTGCATCAAGAGAGTATTGATTTTGTTAAAAACCAGACCTGCTCAAATGGACATGTTCACGATATACGGTGCAGGTGTGGCAGGAAGATATATGCTGTCCAACGCGTTGATTCGAGACGTTGGAAGTCGATTGATCGTAAAGTCCTTTGGAAATATCCGGACGAACGCACACCCAGAAAGTAAGGATGGGAGAACAGAGAAGGTATGGCAACTGCAGAGACGCCAACGGGTACGCTTGACACGCTGCCCGATTCACTCGAAGAAACATTACAAAATCTGAAGACCCCGATAGAACACATCCGATTTGCTGTGCAAAGCGATATAAGTTCATCAGGTAGTTACGGCGAAGAGTGGTTTATCCTAACAGAGGCAGCGATATTTACTGTAACTGGCGAAGGTGAAGTACTTCACTATATCCCTTATGAAAGTGTGTTGGGAATCCGTGCTGAGGTCGTAGTGGATGCCGGTCTCTTGGTGCTGGAGACAGAAGAAGGGACCGTAGACCTTATCCGCTATTCAAACGGTTGTGCAGCGAAGTTCGGGTTTGTTGCCCGATTCATTGGTGATGAAATTGAGTTCCGAAAGGGCAAACGCGATGAAACCCCGATTTGGGACTATAAATCTGAGGACCATTCTTGTAAAAGCTGTGGACTCCTGTTACCAGACGAGTTCTCACCTTGTCCAGCATGTACCAAGAAGCACAAGGTGATGTTACGCATTTTGTCGTATATAAAACCGTATCGCGGCAGGGCAATTCTTTTTACGCTCTTCATCATCGCTGGCACACTCATTTCACTTGTGCCGCCATATTTCCCTCGCATCTTGATTGATGATATTTTACGGTTGAATGAACTCGCCAACGCCGCACCGGAAGCATCAGAGACACAGTTAGGCGCGTTATTTCGGGGGATTCAACCGGTTGCTATTGCTTTATCCGTGGCTGTAGGCACACTGTTATCCATACAACTGATCCAGACAATATTTTTAGTTTTCCAAGGACGGCTGGCAGCTTGGTTGACGTTCCGCATCGCCGCAAATATCCGATCTCATGTTTATAAGCATTTACATAACCTGTCCATCCGATTTTTTGATAAACGGACGACAGGCACAGTCATCTCACACATTACCGAAGATAGCGAGAGACTCCAAGATTTCATGTTGGAAGGGCTGACGTTTCTCGCTGTGCAGGTGTTTCTTTTCTTCGGGATTGGCGGTATGCTTTTTTGGATGAACTGGAAATTGGCGTGCCTCATCTTAATCCCGATCCCAATACTGGTCTTCGGTGCTGGTTGGTTTTGGAAAAAAGTACGAAGCCTTTGGCACCGTGCTTGGCGGCGACGGTCAAAGTTGTTCGATGTCGTCAACGATTCTGTATCTGGCATTCGGGTCGTGCGTGCCTTTGGACAACAACGGGGTGAAGTGAACCGGTTCGGTGCTGCTAATATCGATGCGCGGGACTATGAAACCCATGCTGAACTCATCTGGGCAACCTATTATCCACCGCTGATGTTCGCTATCCAATTAGGAACGCTCATCATTTGGTATGCCGGTGGACTTGATGTTCTCGCGGGATCGATGTCGCTCGGCACCTTGATCTCTTTTAACAGTTATCTCACTATGTTCTATCAACCGTTACGCTATGTGAGTCCGCTTATTAACTGGGCATCACGTTCGATGACAGCAGCGGAACGGCTTTTTGAAGTTATTGACTCGCAACCCGAACAATTAGATGATGGTAGCCTTAAAGCGATGCCGAATATCAGTGGAGAGGTCAAATTTCATAATATGACCTTCGGCTATGATTCACATAAACCTGTGTTGCGGGACATCAACCTACACGTCCAACCCGGAGAGATGATCGGACTCGTCGGTCATTCAGGTGCGGGGAAGTCGACGCTTATTAATCTGATTTGTCGGTTCTATACACCGGATTCTGGGCAGTTAGAGATCGATGGCGAGGATATTAAACAGATTGATCTTAATGATTTACGCCAACAGATCGGGGTCGTGCTGCAAGATCCGTATCTGTTTAGCGGCACTATCGCTGAGAACATCGCCTACGCGCACCCTGATGCCTCTATGGAGGATGTTATCGCAGCAGCGAAGGCGGCAAATGCGCACGAATTCATTGTCAAATTCCCCGACGGTTATGATACCGAAGTCGGTGAACGCGGCGGGAGTTTGTCGGGCGGTGAACGACAACGTATCTCCATCGCACGGGCGATTCTACACAACCCCCGTATCCTAATTCTCGACGAAGCCACCTCGTCTGTGGATGTAGAAACTGAAAAGAAGATACAACAAGCGATTGACAGGCTTGTGCAAAATCGGACGACATTTGCGATTGCACACCGACTCTCAACGCTCCGCAATGCGGATCGACTTTTCGTGATTGAAAAGGGTAAAGGCGTTGAATGCGGTTCTCACGAGGAACTCATGGCGCAACAGGGTATCTATTATAAACTTGTAGAAACACAACGGGAAGCCGCGAATGTCCGTGCTGCAGCGCAAGCCGTGGAGAGGTAAATATGGAAAACGAGAACATAGGCGAACAAGATACGTCTACGATAGATACAACAAAGCCAGAGCCATCTGAACCCGATGATTTCACGCCGCGCTACTTGGACCCAACCCAACTCACGTTTACACGCTCTGAAGTAGGGACAGCACGGCTCGAAATCCGAGATGAGGTGTGTCATCTGCGTGTAGTGGTGCGGCAATTGATGCCGCTCAGTAATCCGGCAGAATACATC
This sequence comes from Candidatus Poribacteria bacterium, assembly GCA_022394775.1. Classification (GTDB taxonomy): domain Bacteria; phylum Poribacteria; class WGA-4E; order WGA-4E; family WGA-3G; genus WGA-3G. The sequence continues at coordinate 16,478 of JAGFCB010000064.1, read as the reverse complement.
TCTATCGCTGCGGATGAGGACACCGAAGTCGGAATTCTCGTGAACCCTTCGGAACTCGCATCGGAGAGTCTGAAAATCGTGCAAGAAGAGTTGGATAAACGGTATTTCACACCGACGATCCAGAAGATTTACCGCGTGAAGGAGCATTTCGGTATCCATGAGTGGGAAGTTGAAACGGAGCGGGGACGCGTGACTTTCTCGGTGCGTGGGTTGAACCAGAACATCAAACAGGTACCGCCAGCACGGCTTTTTGTGACGGATGTACGTGGGAATCGGTACGATATTCCGGACTATCGGAAGTTAGATGCCCAGAGTTATCAGCAAATTCAGCGACATCTCTAAGCATATCGAAAACAAGGTAAATTATAGTAAATCCCCTAATTACCTATACACCAACGGGAAGGCGAGGTTTCAAACCTCGCCAGCGGTCAGAGGGTGTTTGTTCCCTGATGAAATGTAAACTTATTTTTTGATTTTACTATAAAACCTAAGAAACTTCTATCCTGTTCGGGAAAGATCGTGAGCCGTAATGAAATGGAGGCGGATCTACGGAAAAGCATGGCAACGTTCAAAATCACTTTAACGAACCGCAAGGTAAATTCAAAATATGAAACAGAGACGTTTTTATGCAGTTACTGCTTCAATCGGATTCCATCTACTTTTCGCCATAATCGTGGCGTTGTTGTTATCTGAACAGCGGATATTAGATAACGAAGCGTTTGAGGCGACGCTTGTTAAACACAATCCCGCTAAAACGGAGATAGAAACCCGTCCGACCCATCGAACCGTCACCGTCAATCCAACACTCCTCCCAAATACCGCTACATCTCGCGTACCGGCACAGGTATCGCGTATCGGGCAGCTTCCGAAAACACAGACAACGATCGTGCAACAAGGCCCCCAGTTTGCTGATGCGCTGGAGCCTGTAGAAGTAACAGATGTCCCTACGCTCTCTAATATCGAGGTGCCGAACGCTGCATCGGGACATACATCTATCCCTTCTGGCGGTGGAGCACCAACGATCGAACGATCCGCTTCGCCGACAGTACGCGGTAGAGGGACAGACACAGCCAACACTGGGTTTACGGAATTTTTGGATGGATCTTTACCGTCAGGTGGGTTAGATGATGGGGCTGATATTACGCTGCGATATTCTGTGAAGATACCGAAAGAGAAACTGGGCGGTATTCTTGAGGGGACAGGCAACGAAATTCGGGGGCACATCCGACTGATTCGACTTAAACACTCGCTTTCGGATTGGTGGCAGGATCCGACGGCGATTCCGTCACTTATCAAGTGGTTAGAGGACCACACTCCAATTCGCGCAGATATGAACTTTGAAGGCGGTGCGCTGCAACTCACCGATCCACAGATTATGGATGCGCCACTCATCATTATGACAGGACACGATAAAGATATTACCGTCGGACGTGGGCTTGCAAAAGACGGTCCGTTACAGACGGGTTTCACCCCCGAAGAGCGTGCAGCCCTTCGGGAATATATCGTTGACAAAGGGGGGATGCTGTTTTTTGATGACTGTGGTTTCAACGGACTTTTCGCACATATTGTTGCGGATGAACTTACCCAGATTTTTCCAGAGTATCCCCTTGAGATGCTACCGCACGATCATGAACTCTATAGTATCCACTACCATCTGCCGAAACCCCCAACAGGTGGCGATGTATTCTGGGGGAATGAGAACAACGCACAACCGACGCAATTCCGTTATCAGAAAGGGATTATTATCGACAATCGGCTGGCGGTGGTCTACAATCGGAAAGATTATCTGTGCGCGATGGAGACTGCGGAAATTGAGAGCCGCACGATGTTACGGCTCCGGCGTTCCACGGACGTCTATCGGTTCATGTCGAATTTATTGATTTACGCGCTGAAGTATGGCGGGAACACGGATAGGAGCCAGTATCAGGATTAAGTGTCGTTTTCTTGCCGAAGTTTCGTCGAATTAGAAACTTTGGGCTATCGCTTCTGTGAGGTTCTTGGGAAAGTCGAAAAGGGATGTCAGGTTCGTCCGGATCATCATGCGTTTGATACCTTTATTGACGTTAACGAGTGCTGTCCGTCCACCGTTTTGGCGGATTTGGGTGCTGGTAGTAATAAGCACGCCTAACCCTGCACTATCCATCGTCTCGGCTTTCGACATGTCAAAAATCAGCGTAGGCGTTCCATCCTGTGTTTCAAGTGTTTGAATGTGCTCCTCAAGCATTGTTTTAAGTACGAGCGCATCTTGTCCGACAACCCTTCCTTGAATCTCTAACAGTGTAAAAGTTTTGTTTTGGATATTGATTTGCATAATTTCCCCCTTGCCATTTTTTATCATCATCCGAACAGATGTTTTTTCTTTTAGAAGGGTATTATAGCCGATTTTTGTTTTTCTTTCAACATCGAAATTTTGGCACATTGGTGTTTAGGATTTTATAGTAAATCCCATAATTACCTATACACCCACGGGAAGGCGAGGTTACAAACCTCGCCAGCGAAGGAGAGGTGTATTGTGCGTCTGAGAGTGTAAACTTATTTTTCGATTTTACTATAATTGTCGGAATCAGAAGTGTTGGGTTGCGGGTTCTGCATCTCAATATCAAACGCCTCTTTCCGAATGCGTTGGTTGAAGTAAAGAAGCGTGACACCGATAATCCAAATCGCAAATGAGATCGCATGGACAACAAGGTGTATAGTAGTGGAAATTGCGTAAAAAAGTGGTGTACTGCTCTCAAAAGATGTTCCAAGTAGTCCCCATTCAAAAACATCGATAAAATCTATTTCACTAACGAGGTTTGTCGCAATAAGTATCAGTCCGATAGAAATTTCAATTATTGCGTGAATCATAGTACTCAACAAAAAGATTGCAAGTAGCGTCCCAAACATCCGCCACCACATCCCTCTGACGAGTTCACTACTTCGTTTCAGAGCGATGCTTATCACGGGCTTTTCAAACATGATTGTACCGAGGAAAAAACCCCAACGCACCGCAAAATAGATTGCAAAAGGTATACCGATGATCGTAACTGCCAAAACACTTATAACTAAAGACCAAAGGAGAAAACAACCCATCAGCGGCCAAAATCTATCGATTGTTCGCTGTAAAGCTGTATGAATTGTAATGGTCTCGCCTAAATAGGTTGCACCGCTACCGATAACTACTCCACCTATACCTATCACGGAAAAAGTAACTGTAATTAGGACTGTTGCTATTCCTAATAGAAGAGAACGGTCAAAGAAAAATTCAGAAAAATCGACTAAAAGATGCGATGCCAGTTCTGCAAAGACACAAAAAGAGACAAGCCCCAGGAATAGCCAAAAATGTTTCCGATAGAGACTAAACGTGGTATCCAAAATATCCTCAAATCTCATCGGTTTAAGAGCAGGAGTTACTACGGTAGTCTCACTGTTGTTATTTTGCGATGTCTCGTTCTGCTCTCGCATATTTTCCTCCGATAAAAGAGCCACAGACTAACAGTCTATGCTACGAAAGAGAGTGTTTGATTCGAGAACCTTTAGCTGTCTTAAAATTGTCCAAACTATAGTATTCATTAGTAAAGGTTTGCGTAAACAGTGATGTTGTGGTAGGTAGACAGAACACTACCGACAGTTGATCTAATCCCATGCGTCGTGTAAAAATCGGAGCCAATTGCCGTTCATAATGGCGGCGATGTCGTCCTCGCCATAGCCGCGCGCTTCCAGCAAGTCGGGTATCTTCTGCAGATCAGCGATAGTGTCCAAGTCGCTCGGGGACTGCTCGCGTCCATAACCGCCATCTAAGTCTGTCCCGATAGCGGCGTGCCGAGCGTTGCCTGCCAATTGGCAGACATAATCAATATGGTCAACGACGTTTTTCAAGGTGACCTTATCGTGCGGCGTTTCGCCGGTAACCCAGCCGGGGTGGAGCATCCATGCGTCAAAGGCGGCACCGATCACGCCATCCCGCTCAAAGATTGCCCGCAACTGTTCATCGCTGAATTGGCGTTGATGGGGAACCAGTGCGCGGCAGTTATTATGACTGGCGAGGACTAAGCCGTTGTAGTGGTCTAACGCCTGCCAGAACGCCTGATCCGAGCAGTGCGTGAGATCGAGAATAACACCTAAACGTTCCATTTCGGCGAGCAGTGGACGACCGAGTTCGGTTAACCCGATTTCTGTGCCTGTTCCACCGGCGTAGCGTCCGGGACCGTAGTGCGTCAGTCCGATCAGTCGTAACCCCGCATCAACCCAAGCCTCCAACTGCGTCGGCTGAAGAATCGGGTCGGCACCCTCCATGCTAATTACAAATCCTAAAGGTGGTGCGTTATCGTAGTCGCTCGCGTTGCCTATTGCTGTGCGCTCCCACGTCTGCCAAGTGTTGATGTGGTTGTCCAATTGTTCTCGATTCGTGATGATACGGACGTATGCCATTCTTTCTAAGGCGCGGTAGTAAGCGAGCTGTCCCTGTGCGCTGCCATAGGCTTGGGCAGGCGAAGCAAAATCGGAATGCGGGGACGGTCTACCCGTTGAGCGCGCAAAGAGTGTGACGAAGCTCAGCGCGATTCGTCCTTGACGCATCTCCGGGAATGCGACGGTGCCTTGTCCTCTTCGGGAGGCACCGGCTTCTTGGGCGCGAATCGTATAGGCGGAACTCAGTAGGTCTCGGTTGCCTTGTAACGCATTCATGGATAGATCAAGGTGTGCATCAATGATAAGCATAAAGCATTCCTCTCTGATGTGTTATAGTAAAACCCGTAAATTATACACCCGTCCTTGCACAAGGCGGCACCTGTCGCGAGTTTTTGCTGGCGTGTTTCTTCTAAGGTGTCCCCGCATGTTTGGTTCATGAAAACGCGCACTGATAAATGTCAGTTAGCGTTAATATTTATTTGCACATCCGGGTTCTTTTCAAGTAGGGTTTGAAGTGGTGCCTTATCCGTGATCGGGTTCTCCTGAAGAAATAAGAACTTAAGGTTAACCAATGCTGCAATCGGACGGATGTCGTTAATATTATTACCGTCAAGGTCTAATGCCGTTAGCTGCACTAATCCTGCGATTGGACGAATGTCGGTAATTTGATTATCCCTTAGCCCTAACGTTGTTAGCTGCATTAATCCTTCAAGCGGCATAACATCACGGATTTGGTTTCCATATAAGACTAACGTTGTTAGCTGCGCTAATCCTGAAATTGGACGGATGTTGCTGATTTCATTAAGACTCAGAGATAACTCTGTCAGCTGCGTTAATTTACTTAGAGGGGTAATGTCACGGATTGCATTATTGTGAAGATTTATCACTTTTAGTTGAGTCGCTTGTTCTAAACCTGTGAGGTCCGTTATCCCTCTATTCCAAGCGTCTAACTGTGTCAATGTTTGTAATATTTCAGGCGTAATCGCGTCGGCAGATGCTAAATCGAGTGTCTCTTGCACAGCATCGCGTAAATTCGGATCAGGAAAATCTATGAGCATACCTTCTAATTCAACTGATATTTCTGGATCGGTCAAAACCGGTTCCATCATTTGCTCCATATCATCACAACCGACGAAGAAGAATGTGTAACCGATCAAGAAAGTCGTAACTAACCGTAAGTATTGTGGCATTGATATATTCCTTAGGTGTATAGTGTATCTGGCCTTGGACGAGACGTACCGACTCAGGATAATTTACTTCTGTATTAACATTTTCCGCGTAGCAGTGAAATCTCTCGCGGTGAATGTGTAAAAATAGATGCCACTGGCAACGGGTTCACCGACAGCATTTCTACCATCCCAATACACTGCACGCATCCTGCTCTGATAAATGCCAGCCGACTGATGACCGAGCGACATCTGCCGAACGATCTGTCCATTCGTCGTATAGATCGTGAGTGCAACATCCGCAGGCTCTGATAGTTGATACGGTATCCACGTCTCAGGATTGAACGGATTCGGATAGTTCGGCAAAAGGACGGTCATTTTAGGCATCAACGTTGTGAGGAGTTGCGCTAAGAAGCGAATACCACTTTGAGATGTCGGGTCAGTCAAGTTTAGATGCTGTGCTTCGGAAATCCATTTCTCCACGTCTGCTGCAGTGAACATAGAAAGGATTTGTGGATCTAAGGCAGGGGCGGCAGCAGGAGGGTTAAGTGCTCCAGCAACCTCAATGAGGTCTCGGATATCAACGATCTCGTCCGCATTGACATCTGCGGCGTTTGCGCCCGTCTCCCCGAAGTTTGCAGCGACAAACACCAAATCTTGGATGTTTACTTCACCATCATTGTTAACATCTGATGTCAGTATTGCGGCATCGGCGATACCAATGAGTTCAAATCGGACAATCTCTGTGAAATCCACATGTCGCGTGTTTTCTGCCTTGTCGTGTAGCGACATATCAGAAAGTCCCCACGTTCCCGGCGGGCTGCCAATCGGCAGAATAACGATTTCTTGATAGGTTCGGTAGACAGTCGGGTCACCAGTAAAATACATATTGTTGCCTACTAAACCATGGTCCCGGGCATAATGACTGTACCCGTGTCGGACACCTTGCGGATCGCGCAGGTGTATACGCGACGAGTCATAACCCGCAATATCGTCCCTTGCTTGAAACGTTATTTCAACGCGGGTTTCGCCATTCGGAGCTTCCGGGTTCGTCGGTTCTGCTTTGACAGTGATTGTGTTCACATTCAACTCTGGTGGTGTAGTATCTGGGAACCGTGTCTGTATTTCAATGGTATGAGACTCCTCACTGTTTATGAAGACCATTCCACCATCGTTCCCCGCTAAATCTTTCATGCCAAGTGCTACAACTTTGTATGTTCCACTTTGCTTATAGTCTGCGATAGTTATTTCAGCCTCGACTTCACCTTTCTGAGCAACCATTTTCGCATCATTTTCGCCCCAGGAACGACCGCCACCCGTGATAGAATAGGTTTCAGAATGTTCGTCGTTTATCGTAATAGACCATTCCCATATCCCGCTTGCTTCAATCGCCCGCCAACGGGCTGTCACAACCTGAAACCGTTCCCCGCGGTCAGTCTCGGATTCTGATAATAATAATCGCAGTGAGTTCGGGACGTATTCCGGCGGTTCGCAATCGGCAAGTGGATTGTCAATGTAAAGTTTCCACCCAAAATCGGTCTGCGAACTATGACGTTCACTCTCATTCGCATCACCGATTGAAATCGTGTCAGGTGCCCAATACCCATTCGGTGCATACTTTGACAGCGAGAGATGCCCTCGTAAAACGTGGCTTGCCGCGACCTGCTGACCATTCTCATCTATCGGATAAAAATGCACATCTGTAAAAATCCTTTTATCACTGAAAATCCGGGTATACCCCCGAGCCGCGGTATCCAAATCGCTCTCGCCGTGGAGTTGAAGCGTTATCGTTATCTGCTTATTTTCTTCAGGCGCGCCTTCCACTTGTATATCAAGTCCGATAATCCGTCCGGGATACACATAATCGGGCCACAAGTTATAGACTTGAAACGTTAAATCCTCACGGATCAGAGAGATGTAGCGAGTGCCATGCATAACCCGATCCCGAATAAACGCATACTTCGCTGGTGATCGTGACCGCAGCTTGTCAGGGTCAACAATGTAGTAGCTGATACTCTCTGCCATATCCTCATTCGGGTTCTTGCCGTGTGCATAGGCAGATACAAACTCGACCTGTTTGGTCGTTGACCAGCCATCTTTATCATCGGGGTTCTCATACCAACCACCAATCTCTATCCAATCTTGTTTCAGTTGTTCGTCAAACAGATGTGCCCAAAGGAAATGCGCTTTCTCGTGGAGTACCAGTCGCTGAATAAAAGGGAGGGTCGTACTTCTATGAATCGTATCTTTAAAAGCCACCTCCATAAACTCAATATATCCGGCATCCGGCCATGCGATCGCAGCGGCTTGGGGATGCAACGGATGCAGTAAGCCGTCCAGTCGCCGAACGAGGTATTTTAACCCCGGCGTTTTGAGCATCCCTGCTGGGTATTCCTCAAGCATTGAGACGATAACAATCAATTCTTCGTTTTTGAACTCTTGAAAGTATTCGGCGGTTTCCCGAGTGGTGTGTTGGGTGAGTTCAACGTAATCGGGAACCCGCACGCTAACAGCATAGCGTTGCTCAAGGATCCTATCAATAGCACGCCTATTCGTGCCATCGTTAGTCACGAAACGCACCACGGCGCGGTGCAGTCGTTTCGAGAAATATCGACCCCGGACACCCTCAATCTCAGCGATCAGTGGTGCGGCATACACAAACGCTTCCTCGGCAACCGTGACAATCCGTTCCTCCCCGCGGTACTCGATCTCAATGTCATTTGGGAGATGACGGTTGGATAAATGCCACACAGAGACAGGCAATTCAGGGTCTCCTTGGTAGGGGTTAGTCCATTGGGGGATCGACTCAAACATCCGAAGCAACCGGTAAGCATGCCCTGCACTCCATTCAGGTCCCAGATGCACAGAGTATTTCCGCTTCAGTCGAAGTGCCGCGCTATGCGACGGCACCGCAACTGCTTCACCGAGGATAACGACTTGCACAGGCTCCACGACAGTCGCGCTTTCGCTACCCTCCGGCGTTTCGTCAGTTTCCCAACTAAATTCAAAAGCAAAACTCTGCAGCGAAAGTCCGCACAACAGGAATGTGATTAGCGTAAAATTCCATTTCATCAATACTTAACCCCTTCTTATGAGTTTTGTACTTGGTATTTTATGCATTTCGTCGTTCAGATCAAGTGTTATCTGGATACGCAGCGAGATGTGCACCGGGTGTGCCGTTTTGATAATCGCCATCACACGCATTGCGCATCCATCCACTGAGCCGGGCAACGAGGTCAGGATGATCCATTGCAAGGTCGTTTTCCTCGCGGTAATCAGAGGGGAGATGATATAGTTGGAAGCTGTCCGTGCGGTTGATATACCGTAGTTTCCAACCATCCGCTGTTACGAGTGCTGGACCGAGCCGAGAGGCATATATGACCCACTCGTGGTGCTGTTGGTCTTCATGCCGTTCAAGCAGCGTCGGTAAAAACGATACACCGTCTTTGTCTTGCGGTATTTCCGCGCTGATGAAGTCTGCGAGGGTCGGCATCAAATCGTAATTTGTGAGCGTATGGTCGGAGACACGATTCGGAGTAATCGTGCCGGGGAAACGAACCATATAGGGGATGCGCGTCCCGCCTTCCCAACTTGAAAACTTCAAGCCGCCCATACCGTCGTTTCCGTTGAACACATCGCCGCCTGTCTCGGAATAGAATTTCGTTGTGATGTCGTCAAAGCGGTTACCTTCCAAATCCACTTGTCGCCCAGTCGTTCGTCCTTCTTGGCGGTAATACACTTCGTGCCCGTTATCAGCGCAAAAAACAATCATCGTGCGGTCGTCAATCCCAAGGCGTTCGAGTTCGTCCAAGATAATTCCGACGGTTTCATCGAGCTTTAGGATCATAGAGGCGTATTCTTTTTCAAACGGTGTCAACTCGGAAGCCTGTTTCACAGCAGGATGGATGTCTGGGATGGCAATCGGTCCGTGTGGTAACTGAGACGGATGATAGAGGAAGAAAGGTTCGTTTTGATGGCTGCGCAGAAACTCAACAATTTTCTCGTCAAAAATATCTTGAGAATATACCGCTTTCCCTTGACGATTCCTACGAAACTCCATATTTTCAGGAGATTCCGTATTTGGATTCACCGCACAGTCGGCATGTGTATTGCCCGGGATGGACGTGGGTTGCCCATTTTCAAAGAGATAAGGCGGGTAAAAACCGTGGCAACGTTGATGATCGTAATAACCGTAGTGGTACTGCCAACCGTGCCGTCGGATACGTGCACCGGTTGTGGCGAAACCCCATTCAAGTTTCCCGATTTGTCCTGTAACGTATCCCGCTTCCTCGGCGATCTGTGCCAAAAACACATCATCCGGATCCGCTTGGAGACTGGTCGTGTGAATCAACTCCGAGATTTGATCCAGTGTCAACTCACCAGCACTCAATCTGTGGTAGATGCCACCCTGCGTATATGTCCATGTCCCCTCATGGCAATCGTGGATTCCTGTTAACATGCTCGCTCTGGAGGGCGCGCAGAACGCACAACCATAGGCGTGGTTGAACCGCATTCCCTCGTTTGCGAGTCGGTCGATATTGGGTGTCTCGAAATGTTGCTGTCCATAGCAGCTGAGCATCCCGCGTCCGAGATCGTCTGCGAAGATGAGAATAACATTCGGGTTATCGGTCATAATTCTGATACCAAACGTTTGAAAAAATCAAGTTTTTTAGCACCTCACCCGCGTTGAAAAGCCCGCTGCCTATAGAGATGCTCGAACAGATTACCCTCATGCGGACTGTCCCAAGAGATTTGATTTGTTGGAATCGTCCCAAAATTGAGTCGATCAATCAGGGGTGTTGCGATGAGCTCTTGCGTAAGCGTTGCATCTTCCGTGATTGCAGTGGCGACCAGCGTCGCATCAATAGCTTCGATCAACTGCGTCGGCGGCACCTCCACGACACTGACAAACGGGAACGGGAATTCTGTGTTCGCTAACGGATGTTCTGCATCCTCACACCATATCACGGTCGGTCTGAGGAATGTACAGCCATCTAATTCGACGACTCGGTCACCCGTTGTCAATTCTGTTGCCCCGGTCTCTTTGAGATGGCGATCAATCAGCGATGAGATACCGTGCGCAGCCTTCGGATTTGCCCACGCTGCGATTCCCGCATCAGGATGATCCAATGGTCTCGGCTCAACGCGTGCCAAACGTTCTGCCAATGCTTCGGCGATCTCACGTCCGTGTGCCGTTACCCATACACCAGAGGCGTTAATGCAAGATCGACCACCGTTTTTAGCAACCGATTCCACGATGAGATCGAGATACTGTTCCCAATTGTTTTGCCCTTCCTCGTGGATAAGGATCTTGCTGCGTCCGGGTCCGTGGATTTCAACGCGCGGTGTGTTTAACCATGGTGCGACGGTTGAACCACCACCGAAAAGCATTGAACGTCCACACCGGGTCAAAATCTCGTTGGCACCGCTGTAGTCGGTTGGATAGAAACTGAACGCCTCTGCTGGTGCCCCTGCAGAGATAAACGCCTGCGCGATGCGGTAGGGTGTCCACGGTTCCTCGCGCCCCGGTTTCAGAACGACGGGAACTTTCAAAGCAATAGCAGGTACCCACAGTGAATGGACACCCGGTGAATTGCTCGGCAGGATAGCACCCAATGAATCTGTTTCACAGACATAACTCAACGTGCGACCGTCTTGAACACCCCATCCCGTGTCAAGGAGCTGTAAATCTAAGCCGCGCGTGAGTCCGTCCAAAACGGTATCAATGTTTTCCATGACACCTTCAATCTTGAACAGATTCTGTTGACAGAGCGCCTCAGGCATACCGGTTGTCCCAGAGACCTGTTGGATATAGTCTGTCGGGGACTGCTCGGTTCCGTCAAGAGGCAGTGTCGCCGCTGAGAAAAGGCGCGCTGCCTCTTTACAGATAGAGATCAATTCAGCGATAGGATGTTGTGCGAGTGCCGCTTTTTGGCGCGCGATATCAACGAGATCCTTCGCTATCAAGCCACGATTGGCTTGGCTCACTTCGACCAACGGTTCGCCTGTTTTGATATGTGACACTTGGACGGTGTTCAGACTTCTGTAAGACCGACCAGCACGTAAGATTGGGATGTGTATCATCGTTTATAGTTTTCAGTTTTCAGTTGTCAGTTATCAGTTAAAGAGATGGTTTGTAACAATCTTCGCTCGCTTGGAATATTCCAGAGGGTAGTGAGTTGTTACCGAAAAACTCTTGTTACTGACAACTGATAATCGTTTTACCACGTAATCTTCGCTACCCATCCAGAGGCGGCATCGCAGTAGAGGAAATCGTCGCCGTAGATGGATAAGCCGTGCGGTTCAGGGTAATCTTCAGGCACCTCAATCACGTCGAGCGGCGTGCCGTCTTCAAGGTCAAGCTTGACGATGACTCTATCAGAGGTATGGGTTGACCAAAGTCCGTCTTCAACGCGAACCATGCCGTGTCCGCGTCCATGTGGTAGCGGGAGCGTCTTTTGCACAGACCAGTCCGAAATCCTGACTTTATGCGTGACTTGGTTTTTAAGCGTTTGGACCCAGAGATGTCCTTCATCGTAGTGGTCATATTCGACACCGTGCGTACCGCCACCATCGGGTATGGGATAGCGTCCGAGGGTTTCGCCTGTATTCGGATCGACTTTGAAAATCTCACCTGTCTCGGCATCTGTATCCCGAACGCGACGCCAGCGTTCCCCAGATCCGTTTGCGGCTAACCAGAGCGCGCCACCACCGAACGTCATCCCGCTTGTGTTAGAGCATTCACTCGGAATGTCTCGGATAAGTTTCGGCACGGTATAGTCCGGGTCTGATGTGATTTCAACCAATGCGACTCTATCGGTAATCTGGTCAACGATCCATAAACCGTCGTCCGTAACTTGTAAGCCGTTCGGCACGGCATAGGGGGATCGAAAGACTTTTTCAATTTTCGTTATCATGTTCAAGCTCCTCTATAGGACTTACGCAAAAAGCAGTAATTTCAATGTTTTAAACCCCGTAAAGAATCAGAATCAACGGTATAAATGCCTTATGGGCATTCCCCACCCTTTATCAGGGGACTTTGAGAGGAAATGCGTAAGTCCTACTCTATAGTAATTTTAACCCCCTAAATCCCCCTTATCAGGGTGACTTTGAGAGGAAATGGATAGGTCCTAAGGTTAATAAACACCAACAACAACACTTTCTTGGAGTTCGGTAAGGAGACGAAGGTTTTCAACGCCGTCCCATGGATATTCAGAGATAGGTTCAGCACGTTCAAAGAAAAAGGACATTAAAACTCCTTCGTTAACTTTCCCTGATGCGTCTCATGTACTCATCGTGTGTTCCAATCCATCGCCAAATAAAATTTCCCCCTTCCCGGTGTGCGAGTGCTCGATAACCCTTACAAATTCGAATCGCCCAAAGATTACCCACCTTTTTAAAACGGAGAGAAGGGTGCCTTGGGTTTTGCCTGAGTAGTTGAAATTTTTGAGGAACACGTCTTTGAATATTCAGTGGAAGTCTCGCTGAAAATTTCCAAAAATCTGCTTCAATAATATGGTTCATGTAACAAGCTACTTTTCCAATAATTTCTGGAGGTCTTCTATCTCGTAGTACTTGCCAGCTTTGAAATTCTCTTTTGCTTTTTCAGCAAAACGATCCAGTCTGCCTGCCTTAGAATCTTCCTCAATCTGCTTATCCCATGCTTCTTCTTCAGCTTCTAAAGCCTCATGCAATTCGTGCACGAGCGTTTTCAGCAAAGCTTCTCGCGTGTGTTCTTCGCACTTCACTTCGGGGACTTCCGGTATCCACCCTATCCATGCAGCCCCATTTTTTTCAATGTGAGCGGTATAGGTTTCTTCGTATATCGGGTCGTGTATTTCAACAACTTGAATCTTTTCCATATCTATCTCCTTGGATTAAAAAACTTAGGACTTACCCAGCTCCCACTGCTGGCGGGGTTTCAAACCCAGCCAGCAAAGCGTCGGACATCCGTTATCATGGAAAAATGCGTAAGTCCTGAAACTAATAGACACCTACGACGACGCTTTCTTGGAGTTCGGTGAGTAGGCGGAGATTTTCAACGCCGTCCCATGGATATTCTGGAATCGGTTCAGCGCGTTCGGCTTCGTCGCGTTCAAGGAAACGTGGCACAAAAAATTCTTTTGTTAACGTCGTAAGCATAACACGTCCGGTTTCGCCGTAATCGACAGTTTCCTCCGGATTTTCTGGATTAACGAGTTCAATGACAGCTCGCGGATGCGGTGGATAATAGATAATCGCGTAGTTATCCGCCGGATCAAAAGGTTTACAAGCAGCTAACCCCATGAGCGTATTGCCGTAGGTGGGGATAAAATCGATACCCGGCACGAGTTCTTCACGCGCAAAGCGGTGAAACTGTGCATCCATCTCAGTGCCACCACAGAAGATCCCTTTGATACCAGCTTTCGGCAAGGAGATCTTTTCACAGAGTGCCTCTAACAACTTCGGTGTCGTGAAAAGGCATTGGACGTTTTCATGGGCGCGCAACACGTTGAGTGCCTGCGCGATAACATGGTTCTTATACGCGTCCAACTCCTCGTTTTTCCCGTAACGGACGAGTTGGTTCACCCAGCGCGGATCGAGATCAACGTGGAAACAGATGCCGCCACGATGTTGCGCAAGGTGTTCAACAGCGAGCCGTAATCGCCTCGGTCCGGTTGGTCCTAACATGAGCCAATCGCCACCGAGTGGGAAACTTTCCTCAGAGAGCGTTTTACTGAAAATCTCATAATCAATATGAAAATCACGGATGCTAATCCGCGTCTTAGGAACCCCCGTTGAGCCGCCGGTTTCAAAAACATAAATCGGTTCATCGGCATAAGCCTTTGGCACCCAACGTCGAACGGGGCCGCCACGGAGCCATTCGTCTTCAAAATGTCCGAGACACTTGAGATCCGCGTAGCCGCCGATCTCTTTTCGAGGGTCAAAGTCAAGATTCTCTGCGAACTCCAGCCAGAAAGGGCATCCAGTTTTCGGGCTGAAGTGCCACTTGATGATTTCTCGGACATGTGCATCGAGTGCTTTCTGGGTTTCAGCAATTTTTCGGGTAAGATTCATTTTTTTTCTTCTATGGCAATGAGCATATTACGGGTTACGATGTAAAGCACGCCGTTCTCTGCGACAGGAGTCGTATAGACAGCACTGCCCAGATTGGTTTCAAACAACACTTGTTCCGTTTTGCCTGCTTTCAGGACGACCACATCGCCATCTTCGTCGCCGAGGTAAACCTTACCGTCCACGACATACGGCGACCCCCAAATTGCGGCAAAAGTGTCATGCTTCCAGTAGAGATCACCAGTATTCACATCCAAGCAGTAGAGAAATCCGCTAAGGTCTGAGATGTAGAGGAGTCCATCAGCAATCGCCACAGTGGACATCGTGCGATTGAACTGTTCATCACCGAAATGCCATATTCCAGCGGTCTTGGTAACATCACCGGTTTGTGAGGCATCGATGCACCAGAGATGTCCTACACCTTCACCGTGCTCTGGATCTTGACCGACAGCAAGAAAGACTTTGTCATCATAAACAACAGGTGTCGAGATGATGTTATTGCGTGTGCCGCGTCCACCGAGTTCCCAAACGGAATCTTTCGGGTTACAGTCAAACTTCCAGATAATGTCGCCGGTTTCTGGTTCAAAGGCATAGACCCAACCGTCACCACCGGGGATAATCACCTGCGGTACACCTTTAATAACGCCATAAGCGGGATTTGCCCACTGCCCGTGCAGTATATTCTCACCGGGGGAAGCATCTTCCCAGACAAGTTCTCCAGTATTTTTATTTAACGCAATGAAAGACGGCGCATCAGGGGAAGGGATATGGATGTGTCCTTCATCAACCCCGTTACTCGTTTCTAAGAAGAGCAGATCACCTACTGCGAGCGGTGAACAGGTGGCGAGGTTATGCGGGAAGACATCCAACTCATCCATCATATCATAACTCCAGATGATATCGCCATCAATCTCGCTTGTTTCGGTTTCTTCCGTAAAGGGACCGTCGTTTTCACCATCAAGGAAGCCTTCAGTGTCAACACAGACGACTTCACAGCGGTTAGAGATATAGTAGAGCCGATCGCCTTCAATAAAGGGTGTGGAACAGATGCCCTGCAGGGGCCAGTCGTTGACGCGTCCTGACGGGAGTTTGGTGTGGGTTGATTGCCAGAGGAATTTGCCATCGGATTCGCGAAACGCCATGAGATTCCCACGATCACCGGTAAGTTTCGGGTTGTAGAGCGCTTTATTATTCGTTCCGACGAAGACCTTGCCACCGATGATGAGGGGACCGGCGTAACTCTGTGAACCGAGTTCTGCGGTCCATTTGATATTTTCGCCGGTTTCGAGATCCCAACTTCCGGCTATATTCGTTTCGTCGGAGACCATGTTCCGGCTTAACGTTCCACCCCATAAGGCGATCTCTTTTGGGAACGCAGCGCTATCGCTTTCAGCTGAAGCGATAGACACCGCAAAAGCAAGAAAAACTGTAAGTTTTATAATGTAGGTAAATCGTAATTTCCAAAGCGGTTTCAATTGAACGACTCCTTATGATTTGATCAGGACTTACGCATTTTTCTATGATAATCTACGTATTACGCACTGCTGGGTTTTTGCTTGGGTGTTTCTTCAGGGTTTCAAACCCCGCCAGCAAAGGGGGCTGCGTAAGTCCTATTGATATTATTCGTGGTTCGTTTACCATACTTTCAGATTGTCGTAGTAAAGTTCAGTTGCGGAGTAGCCGTAGATACCCGGGCTTCCCTCACGATTTGGCAGCGGATCTTCGGCAGTGATTGTCCATTCTGCGGGTTCGGGTTCATCTCGCCGCCATACTTTGCCTCGAATCACGGCTTTATCATCAAGCACCTCCACCATCATCTTCATCGTGTACCAGACATCCGTCTCCCAGGAAAAGTCAATCGTCTTCGCC